>CAYFZZ010000062.1:0-8036 GCA_964347545.1 uncultured Planctomycetaceae bacterium
CAAAAAAAGCATCCCGAAGGGATGCCAGCCAGACGAGTTGCGGATGGCGGGACGCGAGTTGTGAGATACGGGTTACGGGTGGAGGGAGGCGGGTTGCGGGAGGCGGGCAGGAGTGCCCGTCCTACAAGCATCGCGATTTGCATTCAACCGCGGAGCGGTTGCAGCGATTAGCCGGAGGTAAGCGGAGCGCCACCTCCGGATAAGCAGGCCCCCAAAAAAAAGCATCCCGAAGGGATGCCAGCCAGACGAGTTGCGGATGGCGAGAGGCGGGTCTGGCGAGCAGTGGAAACCGCCCTATCTTGCTCTCTGCTGCAATCCGGTTAGTGTTACAACCTGCAGACGCGCGAGGGACGGGTGGCCATGGACAAGAAGAGCAAAAAGCGGATTGAGCTGTTGAACAAGCGGCTGCAGAAGCTGCGGCAGCAGCTGGCTGGTGCCAAGCAGCAGACGGACGATCCGGACGAGGTCGCACGGATCGAGGCGGAAATGGCGGCGGTGCAGGCAGAAGTTGCTGAGCTGAAGGCGTCTTAACGCCAGGTGCGTGGTCTTGCAGAAGACCCGCGGCTAGCGCCGTCGGCTCAGGTGGGAACCTGGATGGTGATGCTTGACACTGCCGGAGGAAGGAAACTGGTGGGTACTTGGCGTGGCTGGCGAACAGACCCGCGGCTAGCGCCGTCGGCCAGGTGGTAACCCGGATGGTTACGGTTGGTACTTGGATGGAAGAGGGGAGCTGCGCCGGTTCGGGCGGGGCTCCCTCCTTGCCATGACGCGTGAAGACCGGCCGCTGACGGCCGCCCCGCCGCTGGCTGAACTGGCCGCTCGGCTGGGGCGGCATCAGGACTTCGCCCGCCTGTTGGGTTCGCTGACACCCGGCGAGCCCGGCACGCTGGACGGAGTCTGGGGATCGGCCTGCGCGCTGGCCGCCGCCGCGCTGGCCGCCGCCGCCCCCGGACCGCTGGTCGTGGTCTGCCCCGACGCGGGCGCGGTGGACGACTTTGCCGAAGAGCTGGCTCTCTTCACCGGCCAAGGGGTGGTCACCTTTCCGGCCTGGGAATCCGATCCGGGCGAGCGGTTGGTGCACGACGAGGTGTTTGGCGACCGCCTGCGGGTGCTCAAATCGCTCGCCCCCCCCCATCGGCCCGCCGACCAGCAGCCGCCGGCGATCGTGGTGACCAGCATCCAGAGCTTGTTGCAGCCGGTCATCGACCGGGCTCAACTCGCCGCGGCCACCCGCAGCGTACACCACGGCCAGCAGGTGGACGTGGACCCGCTGGTCGCCTGGCTGGTCCGTTGCGGCCTGCACCGGACCAGTGCCGTCCAACTGCCGGGCGAAGTGGCCGCTCGGGGCGGCATCGTCGACATCTTTGCTGCCGACTGGTTCCAGCCGGTACGGATCGAGCTTTTCGGCGACCAGGTGGAATCGATCCGCCGGTTCGAGGTGGACACCCAACGCAGCTCGGCCGAGCTGGACGCGGTCGAGGTGACGGTCCTGGATCCCGACCAGCCGGCGTCCAGCCACCTGGCGGACTACCTGCCTGGCGATGCCTGGTGGCTGCTGGTCGAACCGGCACGTCAGCGGGAGGAGGCGGGCCACTACCTGCAGCGGACGGAAAAGCCCGAGCAGCACTTCAGCCACGCCGCCGTCATGCAGCGGGTCGGGCGGTTTGTGACCGTCACCGCCGAAGGGGTGGCGACTTCCCGGGCCGCCACGGCCTGCACCTTGCCGATCCAGTCGGTGGAACGGTTCAGTGGCGAGATTGGCCGCGTGCGGGACGAGCTGGACGCGGTGGGCCCCCACGGCGAGATCCACGTGGTATGCCTGACGGCGGCCGAGGCCGAGCGGGTGGGTGAGATTTTGGGCGACTCCCAGGCGGCCGCTCAGCAGCGGCTGCACCTGCAAGTCGGCCGCTTGAACAACGGCTTCCGCATGCTGGACCCCGACGTGGTGGTGATCAGCGGCAGCGAACTGTTCCAGCGGCAGGAGATCCAGCGGCCCAGCCATCGTCGCTTGGGTCGAGCGCTCGACAGTTTCACCGAGCTGCGGGAGGGGGACCTGGTGGTCCATTTGGCGCATGGCATCGGCCGCTACCGGGGGCTGGAGGTCCTGGAGCGGGAGAACCTGGTGGAAGAGCACCTGGTGATCGAGTTTGCCGAAGGGACGAGGATCTTTGTGCCGGCCTCCAAGATCGGCATCGTGCAGAAGTATGTGGGCGGCCGTACAGGCCGCCCGCGGCTGGCCAAGATCGGCGGCAAACGATGGGCTCAGCAAAAAAAGGCCGCCCAGCAAGCGGTGACGGACCTGGCGGCCGACATGTTGCAACTGCAGGCCATCCGCCAGTCCCGCCCGGGGATCCGTTTCCCCCCCGACAGCCACTGGCAGCGCGAATTCGACGCGTCGTTTCCCTATCACGAAACGCCCGACCAGCTGGCCGCGATGGGGGCCATCAAGCAGGACATGTGCCAGGCCCGCCCCATGGACCGGCTGTTGTGCGGCGACGTCGGCTTTGGCAAGACCGAACTGGCGGTACGAGCGGCGTTCAAGGCGGTCGACAGCGGCTACCAGGTCGCCGTGCTGGTCCCGACCACGATTCTGGCGGAACAGCACCTGCGGACTTTCCAGGGCCGCATGGCCGAATTTCCCGTCGAAATCGCGGTGCTCAGCCGCTTCAGTTCGCGCAAGCAACAGACCCAGACCATCCAACGGCTAGCCGCCGGCCAGGTCGACGTCGTGATCGGCACCCACCGGCTCGCTCAACGCGACGTCCACTTCGCCAACCTGGGGCTGGTGGTGATCGACGAAGAGCAGCGGTTTGGGGTGGAGATTAAGGAGCGGTTAAAGCATTTGCGGCACACCGTGGACGTGTTGACGATGACCGCGACCCCCATTCCGCGAACGCTGCATTTTTCCCTGGTCGGCGCTCGCGACATCTCCAACCTGGCGTCGGCCCCCGAGGACCGGCTGGCGGTGGAGACGCGGGTCACCCGTTTCCAGCCGGAACTGATCCGGCACGCGATGTTACGCGAGCTGAACCGCGGCGGGCAGGTGTTCTTTGTGCACAACCGCGTGCAGGACATCCAGCGGGTGGCAACCCAACTGCAGGAAATCGTGCCCGAGGCCCGACTGCAGATCGGCCACGGCCAGATGCCGGAAGCCCAGCTGGAACAGGTCATGACCGACTTCGTCGCCGGTCGCTTCGACGTCCTCCTGGCGACGACCATTGTGGAGAGCGGGCTGGACATCCCCAATGCCAACACGATTTTCATCGACGACGCGGACCGCTATGGCCTGGCCGACCTGCACCAGCTGCGGGGCCGCGTGGGGCGGTACAAGCACCGGGCGTACTGCTACCTGTTGGTCGATCCCCGCAAGCACCTCTCGCCCACCGCCGCTCGCCGCTTGCGGGCCATTGAGGAGTTCAGCGACATGGGCGCCGGTTTCGCCATCGCCATGCGGGACCTGGAGATTCGCGGAGCGGGGAATATTTTGGGGACACAGCAGAGCGGTCACATTGCGGCGGTCGGTTACGAATACTATTGCCAGCTGTTGGAGAACGTGATCCGCCAGCAGCGACGCCAGCCGGTGGTCCAGCAGTTGTTGGACGTGGACATCGATCTGCCGGGCGAAGCCCATTTTCCCGCAGACTACGTGCCCGACATGCGGTTGAAACTGGACCTCTACCGCCGCCTGGCTCGGGTGACCACCGACAACGACCTGGTCCAGCTGCGGGCCGAAGTGGAGGATCGTTTTGGGCCGCCGCCAGCGGCGGCCGAGCGGATGCTGGCACTGGCCGGGCTGCGGATCGACGCCGCCGTGTGGGCCGTGCAGGCGATCAGCAAACAGCGGCAATCCGCGGTGTTGACCTACGCGGACCCGGCCCGCATCGGCCAGCTGGCGGCCACCAGCGGCGGGCGGCTGCGGATTGTCGACGACCGATCCGCGTATCTGCCGCTGCCGAAGGGAGTTGAGGATCCTGACCAGATCATCCAGCAGGTCAAATCGCTGTTGCAGCCGTAAATCCGCGGTGTCTATACTCCGCCGCCATTCTGTCTGCTTTCGCCATGCGTTCCCCCCACGGGGGGAGTCGCTGGCACCCGACTTGGTTCCCATGAGCAAAGCCTTCTTGCCGTCCCCGACGCCCGGCCCCCTTCGCGTCAGCGAGCAGCCGCCCCGCGGGTGGAAACGTCCCCCGGCGGGGCCGTTGCGCCGCCGCATCATGGCGGGCTTGACCATCACCCTCCTCCTGCTGCTCAGCGGGCCCCTCCCGCTGGCCGCTCAACAGCCGCCCCCCGGCGGCCCCCCGCCCGGCGGTTGGGCCCCTCCGGGACCGGCCGTCCCCCCGACGGCTCCTCCCGCGACGCAACTGGTCGAAGCCGCTCAGATCATCGCCCGCGTCGGCGACGAAATCATTCAGGCCGGCGACGTGACCTCTACGGTCGACGCATTGATGCAAGACAATCGCGACCGCATCCCGGCCGCTCAATGGGACCAGCAGCGGCAGCTGTTGATCCAACAAGCGTTAAAACGGGCAATCGAAAACAAGCTGGTGTTTGTGGATGCCAAGCGGACGATTCCCCCGGACGCATTCCCCAACGTGGAAGAGCAGGTGAACGAGCAGTTTGACAAGGATTATGTCAAGCACCTGATGGAATCTATGGAGGTCAATTCGCTGGCCGAACTGGAGACGCGGTTAATTGCCAGCGGTTCATCGTTGGAACGGCAACGGCAAAATTTCCTGGAACGCAGCCTCGCCGCTCAATGGGTGCGGCAAAACGCCCGGGACGACCAGCCAATCGGGCATGACGAGATGTACCGCTACTACCAGCAGCACCTGAAGGACTACCAGCATCCGGCGAAGGCCATGTGGGAACAACTGACGGTCTCCGTGCAAAACCATCCCACCCGCGCGGCCGCCTATGCAAAACTCGCCGAGATGGGAAATGGGATCTTGATCGAGAATGCCAACTTTGCCGAAGTCGCTCGCCGCCAGTCCGAGGGCTCGACCGCCTCCCAGGGGGGCCAGCGGGACTGGACCACGCCGGGCGCCTTGAAGTCGAAGTTGCTGGACCAGGCCCTGTTTGATCTGCCGGTCGGGCAGCTGAGCCGCATTCTGGACGACGGCGATGCGTTGCACATTATTCGGGTGACACAGCGCGAGCCGGCTGGGCGGACACCCTTCCGCGACGCTCAGCTGGAAATTCGCGAGCAGATCAAAAAGGAGCGGGAGAAAGCGGCGCGGCAGGCCTACTTCGCTCGCCTGCGGAAAGAAATTCGCGTGTGGACGATCTTCGATGATCCGGCCGCCAGCCGCCAGGTGTTTGCTCCTCGGCAACCGCCACGTTGAGCGGCCTTGGTGCGTGGCGGCTGGTTTTCACCCCCTCCCGCTCGATCGCCGCCGCCCCTGTCGCTGCCTCCCGCGGCGACTTTCTTCCTGTCCTGCCGTCTCGGGCAATTTGGCGTGGGGCGTGCTCATCTTTTCGCCCGGTTAGGCTGTCCGATACCGTCGCCGTGGTCAGCGGGGCCCGGAAAAACCGCCCATTCCCCCTTTCCCACGGGTCGCGCCGAGGTGGCGAATTGAGCAAACACCGGCCAGAGGTTAAATTGCTGGGCAGAGCGGCCTTCGTCCGCAGGCCGGGTGGGCTTGGCGAGCGGGTAACTCCGGAAAGCCGGGGGGGCTTGTTCCCCGGCCAGGCATCGACCATGAATGATCGCTCGCCAAAACCTGCGGCCGCCGCTCGCCGGATCGGACACCGCGTCAGGGGCGGGGTCGCGCGGGCCGATCGGCCTGAGCGACGGACGTGAGCAATTAACTTGCGGGAGCAACTGGATGAGCGTGGATGCCAGGCTACAGCTGGGGAAGGAACATATCGACTTGCCGGTGATTACTGGCACCGAGAACGAACGCGCGCTGGACATCAGTGCCCTGCGCGGCAAGACCGGCTTCATCACGCTGGACGAAGGCTACGTCAACACCGGTTCGACGTCGAGTGCCATCACGTATTTGGACGGCGAAAAGGGAATTCTGCGGTACCGCGGCTATGCGATCGAGGAGATTGCCGAGCACTGTGACTTTGTGGAGACCTGCTATCTGCTGTTGTATGGCGAGCTGCCGACGGCTGAAAAGCTGTACGACTTTCGGATGTCCCTGCGGCGGCACACGATGTTGCACGAGGACATCAAGACTTTTTACAACGGTTTTCCCCGCGACGCGCATCCCATGGCCAGCCTCAGCGCCGTGGTCAGCGCTCTGTCGACCTTCTATCAGGATTCGCTGGACCCCAACGACGCTCGGCAGGTCGAGATTTCCACTCACCGCTTGATGGCCAAGCTGCCCACGATTGCAGCCTTCAGCCACAAGAAATCGATTGGCCAGCCGTTCTTTTATCCGCGGAACGACCTGACCTATTGCGAAAATTTCTTGAACATGATGTTTGCGGTACCGACCGAGCCGTACGACATCGACCCGGACTTCGTGGACGCCATCAATTTGTTGCTGATCGTCCACGCCGACCACGAGCAGAACTGCAGCACCTCGACGGTCCGCATGGTCGGATCCTCGGATGCGAATCTGTTTGCCTCGATTGCGGCCGGCATTTGCGCTCTGTGGGGCCCCCTGCACGGTGGTGCCAACCAGGCCTGCGTGGAAATGCTGGAACAGATCGTGGCCGACGGCGGAGACGTCGGGAAGTATGTCGACATGGCCAAGGACAAGAGCAGCGGTTTTCGCTTGATGGGATTCGGCCACCGGGTCTACAAAAATTACGACCCGCGGGCTCGTATTATCAAACGGGTGTGCGACAAGCTGTTAGCAAAGATGGAGCGGGTCGATCCGCTGTTCGATGTGGCGAAGGAACTGGAAGAGGTGGCGCTGAAAGATCCTTATTTCGTGGAACGCAAGCTGTATCCCAATGTCGATTTCTATTCCGGCATTGTCTACCGGGCGCTGGGAATCCCCGTCCCTATGTTCACGGTGCTGTTCGCCATGGGACGCCTGCCCGGCTGGATCGCGCATTGGTTGGAAATGCACGCTTCGCCCCAGAAACGGATTCACCGCCCTCGCCAGGTGTACACCGGTTCGGTCCAGCGGGAATTCGTCCCGGTGGAGAAACGCGGGTGAACCTAGCATGGCCCGGATTCTGATCGTTGACGATTCGGCTGTCGATCGGCAGATGATCGAGGGCATTCTCGAAGAAGCCACCGACTTCGAATGCGAATTCGCCACGGACGGCGATCTGGCGCTGGAACAAATCGAGCGCACCCCACCCGACCTGGTCTTAACCGACCTGGTCATGCCCCGCTTGGACGGGCTGGAGCTGGTCACAACCGTCCGCCGGGACCATCCGGCGATCCCCGTGGTGTTGATGACCTCCAAGGGCAGCGCCAAGATCGCGGCCGACGCCCTCGTGGCCGGGGCCAGCAGTTACGTGCCCAAGACCGAGCTGCTGAACAGCCTGATCGACACGATCCGCAACGTGTTGGCCGTTTCGGCAGGGATCCGAAGCCACGAACGGCTGATGGAAAACCTGAGACGGCGGCGGGTCGTGTTCGATCTGCCCAACGATTCCACCCACATCGCGTCGCTGGTCGGCTTTGTGCAGGATCAGGTGGCGTTTCTGGGCCTGTGCGACGAAGCCGAACAGATTCGCTTTGGCGTCGCCCTGGAAGAGGCTCTGTCCAACGCCATGTATCACGGCAACCTGGAAGCCGATTCCTGCTTGAAAGAAGAAGATGCCAACGCCTTCGACCAGCTGGTCGGGCAACGTCGCCGGGAGGCGCCCTACTGCGATCGACGAATTTTTGTCGACGCGGACCTGGAGCAAGACAAGGCGGTGGTGGTCGTGCGGGACGAAGGTCCCGGCTTCGACCCCAGCAGCTTGCTCGATCCGACCGACCCGGAAAACCTCGACCGCGTCCACGGCCGAGGGGTGTTGTTGATGCGGACCTTCATGGACGAGGTGCAATTTAGCGAGCGGGGCAACCAGGTCACGCTGATCAAACGCCGCCAAACCGCCCCCGCCTCCTGACGGCCAGGGCCGCC
>CAYFZZ010000063.1:0-13507 GCA_964347545.1 uncultured Planctomycetaceae bacterium
CCTGACCACTAACCACTAACCACTAACCACTGACCACTAACCACTGCCCCCTCACCACTCACCACTCACCACTCACTCCTCCCCCATGATTCGCACCCGTTTCGCTCCCAGCCCGACCGGCTATCTGCACATCGGCGGGGTCCGCACGGCCCTCTTCAACTGGTTGTTCGCCCGGCACCACGGCGGTCAGTTCCTGTTGCGGATCGACGACACGGACCAGCGGCGGAATGTCGAGCAGGCGTTGCAGCCCATTCTGGACGGTTTTCGCTGGTTGGGGATCGACTGGGACGAAGGCCCGGACGTGGGGGGGCCGCACGGGCCGTACTATCAGTCCCAGCGAACAGAACGTTACGGCCACGCGGTCCAACAGCTGTTGGACCGCGACGCCGCCTATCGCGATTTTGCCCGGCCCGCAGAAGTGCAGGCCGAACGCGAAGCCGCTCAGCAGGACAAGCGGCCCTTCCTCTACAGCCGGCGGTGGATGGCCACCACGCAGGATCAGGCGGCAGCCTTCACCGCCGAGGGTCGCCAGGGCGTTGTCCGCCTGAAGATGCCCCGCACCGGGACCCTGGAACTGGATGACCTGGTCCGGGGCCGCGTGCAGTTTGAGTGGGCGGCCGAACAGGACCATGTGATCCAGCGGGCCGACGGGTCCTGCCTCTACCACCTGGCCACCGTCGTCGACGATCAGGACTTTGAGATTACGCACGTGATCCGAGCGGAAGAACATCTTTCCAACACGCCACGGCAGATATTCATCGCTCAGTCCCTGGGCTGGCAGCCACCCGCTTTTGCGCACCTGCCGTACGTGGCCGAACCGGGTAGCAGGAACAAGCTGAGCAAACGGAAGCTGGACAAGTACCTGAAAAATCCCGATTTCCAGCAGTTGAACCAGCGCGGGTGCGCCATCGCCGCGGCCATCGGCCTGCCCACGGCCGCCGATACCTTCAACCCGGTGATCATCGATTTCTACCAACAGGTGGGCTTCCTGCCGGAGGCCCTGGTCAATTACCTCCTCCTGCTGGGCTGGTCGTTGGACGAGCGGACGGAGGAGTTTACGCGGGAGGAGATGATCCGCCAGTTCCGCCTGGAAAAGGTGAACAAAGCCCCCGCCAGTTTCGACCCGGCCAAACTGATGGCGTTTCAACAGCGGTACATGAACCACCTGGACCCCAAGAAGAAAACGGCCCTGGTGCTGCCCTATTTGCAGAAGGCCGGCTATGTCCCCCAGCCGGCTCCCTGCGCAACGGGCCCCCGTTTACAGCAGATCGTGATCGCCGCCGGCGATCGGCTGAAGGTCGCTGGCGACATTCTGGATTACGCCGAATTCTTCACCGCCGACGACCAGTTGGCTTACGACGAAAAGGCGGTCCAAAAACGGCTCTGCAAACCGGGCGCCTCGGAATTGCTCGGCCGTTTCCGCCAGCAACTGGCCGAGGTCGAACCGTTCGATGCCTCGACCACCGAAGCCGCCCTCCGCGCGTTCCTCGAAACCGAGCGGATCAAGATCGGGGATATCATCCACGCCCTCCGCGTGGCCGTCACCGGGAAAGCCGTCGGCCTGGGGATGTTCGACGCCCTGGCCATCCTGGGCAAGCCCGCCAGCCTGGCTCGCATCGACCTGGCTTTGGAAAAAGTCGGACCGCGTCCCAGCTGAAAACGACCCCTGGCCCCTCGGCGCTGCAGCGGCGCCCCGCCCGACGATCGGCAGCTCGGTTAGGCCTCGTCATCCCCCACCCGCCAGCGGCCCACCCACTGCCGCGCCAGGTTCTGGGCCCGCCCCGGCTGCGCCTGCGGTCCCACCCATCCCAGACCCGCGCAATCGGTCTGCCGCCCCCTGCGGGCTCCTGGTAAAATCTGGCCCGACCGCCAACCCCGGAAGCCCCCGCCATGACCGATGACGACCTGCCAGGTGCCCGCCGGCTGAATTTCATTCAGCAGATCATTGAAGAAGACAACCGCAGCGGAAAATTTGAGGGCCGAGTGCAGACGCGGTTTCCACCGGAACCGAACGGCTATCTGCACATCGGACACGCCAAGTCGATTTGCCTGAATTTTTCGCTGGCTGGGCAGTACGGCGGGCTGTGCAACCTGCGGTTGGACGACACCAATCCGATCAAAGAGGAAGATGAATACGTGGCCGCCATCGAAGAGGATGTCCGCTGGCTGGGCTTCGACTGGGAGGACCGGCGGTTTTTTGCCTCGGATTACTTCCCGCAACTGTTCGATTGGGCCGTCCAGCTGATCCAGCAAGGCCAGGCCTATGTCTGCGACCTCTCGGCCGACGAAATTCGCCAGTACCGCGGCACGCTGACCCAGCCGGGTCAGGACAGCCCCTATCGCGACCGCAGCGCCGAGGAAAGCCTGGATCTGTTTCACCAGATGCGGCGGGGAGCATTTCCTGATGGCAGCCGGACCTTGCGAGCCAGGATCGATATGGCCCATCCCAACCTCAACATGCGCGATCCCGTTCTCTACCGCATCCTGCACGCCCATCACCACCGCACCGGTGACAAGTGGTGCATCTACCCCATGTACGACTTTACCCATGGTCAGAGCGATTCGATCGAACGCATCACCCACTCGATCTGCACACTGGAATTCGAAGATCACCGACCCCTGTACGACTGGTTCCTGGACCAACTGGACATTTATCATCCCCAGCAAATCGAATTCGCTCGGCTGAACCTCAGTTATACGGTGATGAGCAAACGGCGGCTGCTGACGCTGGTCAACGACGGCCACGTCCGCGGCTGGGACGATCCCCGCATGCCGACCATCTGCGGACTCCGCCGCCGGGGCTATACCCCCGAAGCGATTCGCCATTTCTGCGAACGGATCGGAGTGGCCAGGTTCTACAGCACGATTGACGTGGTGCAACTGGAGAACAGCATCCGCGAAGATCTCAATCGCCGCGCGCCGCGGGTGATGGGGGTCTTGCGCCCCCTGCGGGTCGTGATCGAAAATTATCCCGCCGACCAGGTGGAACAGCTGGAGGCGGTCAACAACCCGGAAGACCCGGCCGCCGGCACGCGGCAGGTCCCGTTTTCGCGCGTGCTGTATATCGAACAGGATGACTTTCGAGAGGACCCACCCAAAAAGTTCTTCCGCCTGGCCCCCGGCCGCGAAGTCCGCTTGCGGTACGCCTACTTCATCAAGTGCACCGACGTCGTCACCGACCAGGAGGGTCAGGTCGTCGAACTACGATGCTCGTACGACCCCGACACCCGCGGCGGCAACGCCCCGGACGGCCGCAAGGTCAAAGCGACCATTCACTGGGTCTCGGCCGCCCACGCCCTCCCGGCCAAGGTCCGCCTCTACGACCACCTCTTTGATAAACCGAACCCGGACGATACCGAGCCGGGGCAGGACTGGCTGAGCAACCTCAACCCCAACTCCCTGGAAGAAATTCCCCAGGCCCAACTGGAACCGTCGCTGGCGGCCGCCAAGGTGGGCGACCGTTTTCAATTCGAACGGAACGGATACTTCTGCGTGGACCCCGATTCGGGGCCCCAGCAGCTGGTCTTCAACCGCACCGTCACCCTCCGCGACACCTGGGCCAAAATCGCAAAACAAAACCCGCCCTAGTAACCGCCCCCCTAACCCCTAGCCCCTCCCCCCATGTCCAAGCTACGGACGTTCATTGCGGTCGAGGCGCCTGAGCCCATGCGAGCTCGGGCGGCGGCCCTCATCCGGCAGCTCAGCGACACGGAGGCCAACGTCAAATGGGTCGCCCCCCCCAACCTGCACTGGACCATGAAATTCCTGGGGGAGGTGGAGGACCGGGATGTGCCGCGGATCTGTGAGGCGATGGCCGAGGGAGTGGGGGGGATCGCACCCTTCGATGCCCGGGCCTGCCGGGTCGATGCCTTTCCCTCGGCGGACCGCCCCCGTACCGTCTGGCTGGGGGTTGAGGAGGGGAGCGAGCCGTTTGTGGGGCTGCACGATGCCCTGGAAGGCCCGCTGCACAAGCTGGGCTTTCGGGGCGAACACCGGCGATTTCAGCCGCATATGACGTTGGGTCGAGTCCGCAGGTCGCCTCGCGGGATCGGCCAGCTGGGCCGCAAAATCGCCGAACTGGCCAGCTACGATGCCGGCTCGATGCGGGTCCAGGAAATTGTCCTCTTTTCCAGCCTGCTCGATCGCCAGGGACCGGCGTATCACTTATTAGGACGGGCGGAGTTGGCCGGCTAGCGGCGTGGGTCGGCTGGACGTGGGTCGGCCAGGCCTGGGCCGACGACCGTTCCGGCGGCCCCGCCGGGGCGGCCCCGCCGGGGCGGCCCCCAACCGGCTGGGCCCAGATTCCCCTTGATCGATCAGGATGATCATGGATACACTATATCCACATGTACATCACTCAGGCGGCCCGGACTGCGGTGGTCGGGCCATTGCGATTTTGCCAAACGTTTACGATAAAAGAGGTTGCTGGACATGATCACGAATGCCAAATCCCCCAAGCCCCAACCCTCCCCTGCCTCGACATCTCCCGCTCCAACCCCTGCCCAACCGGTGGACCAGAAAATCCCGACGGACAAGAAAACCATGGCCAAGAAACAAACCGCTTCGAAATCGGCCGGTAAGGCTCGAGCCCGCGTCGACAATCCGACCGACCTGCTGCTGGCGAACAACCCCCAACTGAAGACGACCCTCCTGCAAATCGAGAGGGAATTCGGCGAAGGGGCCATCATGCCGCTCGGCTCGGCCCAGCACGGTCAGATCGAGGCCATTCCCACCGGCTGCCTTTCGTTGGACATGGCCCTGGGCGGGTTCGGCGTCCCCCGCGGGCGAGTGATGGAAATGTTCGGGCCGGAGTCCAGCGGCAAGACGACCCTGGCCCTGCACGTGATCGCTCAGGCCCAAGCCAACGGCGGGATCGCCGCCTTCATCGATGCCGAACACGCCCTCGATCCCAGCTGGGCAAAGAAGCTGGGTGTCGAGCTGGACACGCTGCTGGTCAGTCAGCCCAGCCATGGCGAACAGGCGATGAACATTTGCGAAATGCTGGTCAAGTCCAACGCCGTGGATGTGATTGTGATCGATTCGGTCGCGGCCCTGGTTCCCCAAAAGGAACTGGAAGGAGAAATCGGCGATTCGCACGTCGGCTTGCAAGCGCGGTTGATGAGCCAGGCGTTGCGGAAGCTGACCGGGGCGATTGCCAAAAGCAAGACCTGTGTCATCTTTATCAACCAGATTCGCGAAAAAGTCGGCGTGATGTTCGGCAGCCCGGAGACCACGCCGGGCGGTCGAGCGTTGAAGTTTTACGCCTCCTGCCGGATCGACGTCCGGAAAATCGGGCAGCTCAAAGACGGCGAAGAGGTGGTGGGCCAGCGGGTGCGAGCCAAGGTGGTCAAGAACAAGGTCGCGCCCCCCTTTCGGGTGGCCGAGTTCGATATGATGCACGCCGATGGCATCAGTTATGAAGGGGACATCCTGGATTTGGCCACGACCGCCAAAATTGTCGTCCGCAGCGGGGCCTGGTTCCGCTATGGCGATCTGCAACTGGGCCAGGGACGGGAAAAAACGCGGCAATTCCTGAAGGAAAACCGCAAGATCACCCAGCAGCTGCGGGCCGAGGTTTTGGCCAGCGGCGGCTATCGTGATAAACTGGCCGTAGACGAACAGGTCGCCGAAGGCCGCGAGGTCGCGGCCGTGTGAGCGACCCGAAAGCAGCCGGCGGATAGCCATGTTGCCAGCCCCCCCCTGCCGGGCCCCAGCCGCTCGGCTCTCCCCGTTCGACGCCGCGCACATCGCCGCTGTGCGACCCACCACCCCCATCCCCGGTGGTCGTGGTGGTGGTGTTCGAACCGGCTGGGTGGCCGTCGTCTGCCTCCTGGTCGGCCCGCCGGCCTTGGACGCCCAACCGATCGCGCCCCCGCCGGCGGTGGAGGCCATGCAGCAGGCCCTGGTGGACGTCATCGCCGCTCGTGAAAAGTCCGTCGTCGCCATCGGCATGTTCCGCACCAATCAGGATCCGTTCGGCGACAATCCCTTCGGCGGCCCGCTTGGCAGAGATCGTGGTCAGACCCCCTCGCTGGATGCCATCCCCGACGCCTACGCCACCGGCGTCCTCGTCGATGACCAAGGCCTGATCCTGACCTGCTGGCACACGCTGAAAGACAAACACAAACAGACCCGACAGTATGTCCGCTTGGCCGGCGAGCCGGTGTGGTGGCAGGTCCGCCTGCGGGCTGCCGATCCCTTCAGCGACCTGGCCGTTCTGGAAATCGTCGACGCCAAACAAGTCACCTCGCAGGTCAAGCTGCAACCCATGCCCCTGGGCGATGCCGGCTCGCTGCGGAAAGGCCAGCTGGTGATCACCCTGGGCAATCCCTACGCCATCGCCCGGGATGGCGAGGCGAGCGCAGGATGGGGGATCGTCGCCAACCTCCGCCGCCAGGCGGCTCCGCAGGAAGGCCAACAGCTGCCGCACCAGCGGCGACCGGGGCTGCACCACCTGGGCACCCTGATTCAAACCGATGCCAAATTGAACCTGGGCACCAGCGGCGGCGCGCTGTTGAATCTCGAAGGCAAAATGGTCGGGCTGACGACCTCCCTGGCCGCGCTGGAAGGGTACGAGAAGGCGGCCGGTTATGCGATTGCGGTGGACGACACCTTTCGCCGAGCGCTCAAGCTGCTGAAGGAAGGCCGCGAAGTCGAATACGGTTTCCTGGGGGTGCGGCTCCGTGACCTGACTCACCAGGAACGCGCCGCCGGCTGGTACGGCATCCGCATCGAAGGGGTCATTGACGGCGGTCCGGCCAGCGGCAGGCTGAGGCCGGGGGATATCGTGACCCATGTCCAGGGCCAGCCGATCCTGGGGGTGAGCCCGATGATGCGGGAGATCAGCCGACACGCCCCTGCCACGCAGCTGCGCCTGACCGTCGCTCGCCCAACCCCGGAACGGCTGGTCCCGAACTTCGCCTCCGTCCAGCTGACCAAGAAACACATTACCGCCGAAAAGGTGGTCACCATCCCCCGCCCCGCCTGGCGCGGGATTCGCATTGACTACTCGACCGCCTCCGATCTGCTGCTGGGAGCGGGCCGGATTGACCCGGGGGTCCGGATCGAAGAAGTCGCCCCGCATTCGGCGGGTGCCACCGCCCAGCTGAAAGTCGGCCAGCGGATCACCCACGTCGGCGACGTCGCGGTCAACACGCCCGCCGAATTTTGGGCATCGGTCGGCCCGCGGCAGGGAGCGGTTCCGCTCCGCGTCGAACCGGGGTCCTTGCAGGTCAGCGTCACCGCGAACGCCCCCTGACGTCGACCCAGCGGATTTCGCTCTGGTTCCGCCCACCCCGCCGCTCATCCCACCGCACCGCATCCGGCCGTGGCCGGGGGCAGTCGCGGTCCACCCCGCTCGCCCCGCCGCGGCGATCCCACGTGGCGGCCCTCGGCACGCGGCGGTCTGTGCGCCGCTGCGGCTGAGCGCGCCGCTGGCGAGTGTCCCCGGGGGACGTTCGGCGAACCGCTTTTCCAACTCCCCTCCACCGCTCAGCTCGACTGGCCGCGCCCCACCCCACCGGTTATGATGATCGATTCCGCACCCCCCAGCGACACGAACCCAGGGCGCGGCCCAGCCATGCAGACCAACGAATTGCGGGAAAAATATCTGACCTTTTTTCAGTCGCAAGGCCACACCCGCTGTGCCTCGGACGTGCTGGTACCGACCTGGGATCCCTCGGTCTTGTTCACGCCGGCCGGCATGAATCAATTCAAGGACCATTTCCTGGGCAAGGTCAAGCTGGATTTCACCCGCGCGACCAGCTGCCAAAAATGCCTCCGAACCGGCGATATCGATAACGTGGGGCGGACCGCCTACCACCACACGTTCTTCGAGATGTTGGGGAATTTCAGTTTCGGCGACTACTTCAAACGCGAGGCCATTCTGTGGGCCTGGGAGTTTTTGACCGACAAAAAGTGGTTGGGTATCGAACCGGCACGGCTGACGGTCAGCGTCTACCAGGACGATGACGAAGCGGCAGACATCTGGGCAACGGATGTGGGTCTTGCCCAGAATCGCATCGAACGCCTGGAAGAGGACGAAAATTTCTGGCCGGCCAGCGCGCCCAGCCAGGGCCCTGACGGGGTCTGCGGACCGTGCAGCGAAATTTTCTATCACGACGATTCCGGGGGCTCGGTCGAAATCTGGAACCTGGTCTTCACCCAATTCAATCGCGTGGGTGACCCCCCCGACAACCTGCGGCCGCTGCCCAGCAAAAACATCGATACGGGCATGGGGCTGGAACGCACGGCGGCCACCCTCCAAGGCGTCGCCACGAATTTCCACATCGACATCCTCCGCCCCATCGTGGATGCTGCCGCGGCGGTCTGTGAGATGCATTACGTGTTTGATTCGGACGAGGGCCGGCGGCTGCGCCGGATCACCGATCACATCCGCGCCTGCACGATGGCTGTGCACGAAAATGTCTACCCGGGGCCCAACAAGGAAAAATACGTCATCCGCCGGCTGATTCGCCGCGCCGTCCTGGACGGACACCAGTTGGGGCGCCGCGAACCTTTCCTCTACCAGATCGTTCCCACCGTGGTCGACATGATGCAGGCCGCCTACCCCGATCTGGCCCACAGCACGGCCCGCGTGGCGGAGCTCATCAAGACCGAAGAAGCCAACTTCCTGGGAACTCTGGATGCGGGGCTGGCGCGGATCGACAAGCTGTTCGCCCAGATGAAAAGTGCGGGGCGGCCCAGCGTGGACGGTGCGGAGGCTGCGGATCTGTACCAAACCTACGGCGTGCCACCAGAAGTCTTTGAAACGCTGGCCGCCGAAAACAACCTGGCCTTTGATTGGGAAGGGTTCCGCCAGGCCATGGAGGAACATGGCGAGGCCTCCGGCAAGGTGTCCCACACGGTCATGGGCGATCGCGGACCACGCGACGCCATCAAGAAGGTCCTCCACGAAGTCGATTTTCGGGGCTACCAGGCCACCGAGATCAAGGCCCAGCTGAAATTCATTATCGCCCAGGATCAACTCTGCGATCACCTCCGGGAAGTCGGCCGGGAAAATACCGTGCAAGTCGTGCTCGACCGCACCCCCTTCTATGGCGAAGGGGGAGGACAGGTCGGCGACACGGGAGAGATCGTGGGGGACGATTTCCACTTCCAGGTGAATGACACCCAGAAAGATGGACACCTCATCATCCACTCCGGGCACCTCGTTTCCGGAGACATGACCGCCGGGGCACCCGTCTCGGCACGCGTCGATGCCCGACGGCGGCAGGGAATTTGCCGAGCGCATTCGGCGACACACATTTTGCACCACGCCCTCCAGAAAATCCTCGGCAAACACGCTCAACAACAAGGCTCCAAGGTCGACGACGACTGGCTCCGCTTCGATTTCACCAACCCCTCCGCCGTGGGGGATGAACAGTTGGAGGCGGTTCAGCAGGAGGTGCGGGGCAAGATCGATACGCCCGCTAAGATCCAGTGGCAAATCGTCCCCCTGGCCGAAGCTCGAGCGGCGGGGGCCATGATGTTGTTCGGCGAAAAGTACCCCGACCCCGTGCGAATGGTCTCCATGGGGCAGTTCAGCAAGGAACTTTGTGGCGGCACTCATTTGAGCGACACCGGTGAGGTTGGCGGTTTTGAAATTGTTTCGGAGGAGAGCGTCGCGGCGGGCACGCGCCGCATCACCGCTCTGACCGGCGAGAAAGCCCGCGCGCATGCTGCCGAGGCCCAGCGGTTGCTGGCCGAAGCCGCGGCCCAGCTGGAGGTGGACGCGGCCCAGGTGCCCGCCGCCGCCGCCGCGCTGTCCAAACAGGTGCGGGATCTGAAAAAGAGCCTCCAAGGGGGCTCGACCACCCCCCCGCCGCTCGAACTGGCCACGGCCGCCGCCGACCCGCGACCCGCCACCGCCCTCCTGCAGACCACCGCCGCCCTACTGAAGGTGGCCCCCCCGCAGGTACCCACCCGCCTCGCTGCTCTGCGAGCCGACCAACGGGACCTCGCCGCTCAACGGGCAACCGTGGACCACACCCAGACCGTCTCCGTCGAGGCCCTCCTGGCTCAAGCCATCGACGTCGATGGCACGCGGCTGATCGTCGCCGAAGCACCCGCCGCCACCCCTCCGCAGATGCGCAGCCTGATCGATCGCCTGCGTCGCCAGGCCGCGCCGATCGCTATCCTGCTAGCCAGTGCCACCGGCTCCGACAAGGTCGCCCTGGTCGCCGGCATCAGTCACGACCTGGAGGAACAAGGGCTGCACGCCGGCCATTGGGTCCGGGAAGTCGCGAAAGTGATCGGCGGCAGCGGCGGCGGGAAACCCTCCCTGGCCCAAGCGGGTGGCAAGGAGGTGGATCAACTGCCCGCAGCACTCGACGCCGCGCGCCGCCA
Organism: uncultured Planctomycetaceae bacterium; assembly: GCA_964347545.1. GTDB lineage: Bacteria > Planctomycetota > Planctomycetia > Pirellulales > UBA7805 > CS4-C045. The sequence continues at coordinate 10,348 of CAYFZZ010000063.1, forward strand.
GCTGCAAGAAGCGCTCCGCGACGCCTCCTGAACCCGCTTGGCAGCCGCTGCAGGATCCTGGATACTAAGGGCAGGATGCGGGATCCGCGGTGCGGGATCCGCCTTGTCATGACCCATCCCGTATCCCCCCTCGCGGATCCCACATCCCACCCTGCAGGAGATCATTATGGCCTATTCGCTGCCCGAACTACCTTACGCCTACGATGCGCTGGAACCCCATATCGACGCGCGGACGATGGAGATCCATCACACCAAGCACCATCAGGCTTACATTACCAAGGTCAATGCAGCGATCGCCGGGACCGACCTGGAAGGGAAGGAGATCGAGCAGTTGATTGCCGACATCCAGTCCGTGCCCGAAAACATCCGCTCCGCGGTCCGCAACAACGGCGGGGGACACGCCAATCACTCGCTGTTCTGGACGGTGATGAGCCCCGACGGGGGGGGTCAGCCTAGCGGCGACCTGGCAGCTGCCATCGACGCCGACCTGGGAGGCTTCGATAAATTCAAGGAAACCTTTTCCGAGGCAGGTGCAACCCGGTTTGGCAGCGGCTGGGCCTGGCTCTGTGCCGGGGCCAACGGCAAGCTGTGTGTCTGCTCGACACCCAATCAGGACAGCCCCCTGATGGCTGGCGTGGTCGACTGTCCCGGCCAGCCGATTCTGGGCCTGGATGTGTGGGAACACGCTTATTACCTGCACTACCAGAATCGACGGCCCGATTACATCAGCGCTTTCTTCAACGTGATCAACTGGGACGAAGTCGCCCGGCGATATGCGGCCACTTAGGCCTGATGGGCCCCCCCTGCCCTGCAGCCTCGTGGAAAGCCACGGGGTCGGGAGTCTTTTTCGAAAACAAGGTCCACTCCAGGCGGGCTGAACCATCTATCGAAAAAGACTCCCGACCGGCTCTGTAGAAAACCCCTCTTATAAGATATCGTCTGCCTGTCACTCGTGCTCAGCGAAGCGGTGCTCGTGCTCGTAATCGTAATCGAGCGGACGATCAGGCACGAACAGGGTGGCGATTACGAGCACGAGCACCGTCCTGCGGACTGAGCACGAGCACGACCCGGGGAAGCCGCTTTGCGGGCTTTCTACAGAGCCGTCCCGACCCCCTTACCCGTCGCCAGCAGATGCGGTGGTTCGCCCCAAAAGTTCCCTCTCCCCCACCCGGCGTCTCCCGTCAGCGTTGCCAGAGATGCTGGCATGACAGCTCAACCTGACGTTGACCACCACACCCATCACCCTATAATCCGGCCCCGACTCTCGTTGTCGGCTCGTGGGTTAAGTCGAGCCAAACTGTGCGCTTTGGTGAAAGTTTGCTCGTCGCACGGGTCGAAACATCATAACAAGGTCAAGATCCGACGAACCACACCGCAAGCCGAGGGAAGTTTTCCGATGCGCGTATTCATCCCGCAATGCATTCTGGCAGCATTACTGGCCGCGGTATTCAGCGGCTGTCAAAGTGGGCTGAGCATGCCACGTTGGGATTGGTGGCGAAAAGGCGATGATACCCCGACCCCTTCCTCCAGCCTGTCCGGCGCTCCTTATAACACCAGCCTCCCCTCGGCCAGCGCTTCCTACCCCAACGTCAGCGTCGGCAGCCCGACTTCCAACGAACCTTCCTATCCCAGCTACTCGACCACGGCGCCATCCGCCAACGGAGGACCGTCCTACCCCTCCCTGGGCTATCCCAACGGTTATCCCGGCACAACGTCTCCCAACACTAACTCAACTTACAATTCCAGCGGTCCCTACGGCAACAACACCTACGGCAGCGGTAGCGGCTCGACCTATTCCAACACGGCCGTCAGTTCCCCGTACGGATCGACCCCCGGCAGCGGATCCTACCCCAGCCCGAGTGGCACGCAGGGTTCCACCACTGGCGGAACCATGTATCCCAGCACGCAAGCGCCCAGCTACCCCAATACGGCCGCTTCTTACACGAATCCCTACGTCACATCGCCGCCGCCCAACTCCAGCAGCAGCAACACCGTCGCACCCCAAGTGGGCCCGTATGGCAGCTACGGCGGTGCGGGGACCAGCCCCGCCAGCGGCACTTCGCCAAACTTCACGCAGGCCAGCGTGGATACGTCTACCAGCAACCTGAGCGCCGCACAACAGACCACCAATCCTTACCTCTCGGAGCCGAGCGGAAGTGGGGCGTCGGGAACCAACACTCAGGCGGCGGCCACCACCGGCAGCGGCGCTTCGACGCTGGGTCCTCGCTATGCCACCCCCACCGCGCCGGACCCCTCCACGACCACCACCGCCGCCAGCGGGTCAACGAATCCCCCGGTGGGCACGATCGACTACAACCCGGGACAAACCGATTATCAGCCGGGCAATACCGGTTACCAGCCCGCGGGCGTGCCAGACTATTCCGTGCCTTCCTACCAGTCACCCGGCAGTTACACGCCGCCCAACATCAGTTCCACGCCGTTCCGGCCAGGCAGCACTTCCACCTACACACCCACCACCACCGCTCCCACCACGACCATCAGTCCGACGGGAACGACTTTCCCCACGGGTGGCCAGCTGCCAAGCTCGACGTATCCGTCCAGCGGCGGATATCCCAGCACCGGCCTGTAGCCACTGGCTACCAGCCCATGACCATGTTCGACTCGATGGCCTTGCGGGCCAGCTCTAAGTCCGCGCCGGTCTCTTGCATGTAGAGCCGAATCGCGTGGACCTTGTCGCCGGAGGCCTTGGCCAGGCAGTCGCGTGCCGTGTGACAAGGGTCCAAGTTCCCACGCTCGATCCCTAAAGCGCTCTTGGAAATAACCCAGGTATCCCGCGGTCGTTTGGTCAGCCGCACGACACCCTCCTCGGGATAGGCCGACTTCACCAGCGCGGACGCCGCCGGTTCGTCGTCCGCCCAGGTGATCAAAATGTGGTTTTCCGTTTCGACCTCGAACAACGGCATGACAGACACTCCTCGATCAGGGTTTTAGCGTCAGGGAAAGGAAAAGCGACGGGACGCGAATCGCACAACCTCAGCCAGCGAATTCACGGCGGTGCTCTGCTAAAATACCGCAAGGGGCGGTCGCCAGGCAACCGGCAACTCCCCAACGACCGCCGGCGGTGCCAGCCGAAACTTTTCCCTTCAGGGGGGCAGCTTATCGAATCCTCGCTGAACGGCTTAGCCACCCAGGCCGTTTT
>CAYFZZ010000064.1:0-3359 GCA_964347545.1 uncultured Planctomycetaceae bacterium
TCTGAGCCGCGGCGCCGTTGCCCCGCCCGCCGCAGCCGACCAGCACAAATTTGATTTCGTCACTGCCGGCGGCATGCGCGGTGTTCATCAGCGAGCCCGTCAGGGCGGTGCCCGCCACGACGGCAGTAGAACCTTTGATAAACGTACGACGGGAAGTCGGTTCGGACATACAAAGACTCCTCAATCAGGGTCAGCCAAGGGGAGGGTAGGTGGGGTGGGGGGCGGTTCCCAGGCAACGGGACCGCCGGCGTGTCTGGCAGTCATTATAAAGCGACGCCGAAAGACAGCAAACCGCGCGCGGCGACCGGCCAGCCAGCCCCTGAAAAAAACGGCATCCCCGGCGAAAACCACCGAGGAAAACGGCGCAAAACAACAGCACACGCCAGGCCCGACTGGCCCGTTTGCCCCGCAGCGACCAGGGGCGAACCCCGCGTGGCGGCCCGCCTGACCCAACCCGGGGCCCCGGGCCCTCAGCTTGTCTCGTCCCGTGGTCTGTCCCGTGGTCTGTCCCTAAAAAGCTTCCTGCACCCGCCTTCGCGGCTTGGCAGCGGTGGCTTGCTGAGCCCAAACCTTTCCGCTACGTCGATGGACGCCTCTTGGCCCAACTGTTGATACCGTTCAGGCACAATGCGGGTGCAAATGCCGCTGGGCGCGAAGTGACCATCCCACTCTGGCGCGATTGAGGGGGATGTTCATGGGGTAGTTTTCTGGCTCACATCTCAGTTGTCACTGCCGCCGGCTCGGCCTTCGCGCCGCCTGCTCCGCTCCGCGGCCTGCTCACTCGTCCGGAACGAGAGCCACACGGAAGCCCAGGTAGTGGTTCCGGTTCGACGGCCTGCGCCAGCTGCGGTACGCCGACCGGCAGTACCACTCGAGGTTGAACCAGCTGCCGCCCCGGATCACCCGGGCGGAGCCCTCCTTTGGCCCCGTCGGATCGGTCACATCTTCGCTGGGATAATCTCCATGCCAGTCCTGGCACCACTCCCACACGTTACCGTGCATGTCGTACAGCCCCCAGGCGTTGGGACGCTTCTTACCCACCGGATTGGTCTTCCAGCCGGAGTTGGGACCGTACCACGCATACTGCCCCAGCCAAGACGCGTCATCACCAAAGCAGTAGGCGGTCATGCTGCCCGCTCGGCAGGTGTACTCCCACTCGGCCTCCGTCGGCAGACGGTAGGTCTGTCCTTCCTTTAGGCTCAGTTCGCGACAGAACTCAACGGCGTCTTCCCAGGAGACCCGTTCGACGGGCAGATTCGCTCCCTTAAATTTGCTCGGATTATTGCCCATGACACGCTCATACTGCTCCTGCGTCACCTCATGGATGCTCAGGTAAAACGGCTTGGTGATTCGCACGCGGAGCGAGCCCCTCGAAAACTCACCTGCCGGGATTTCCACGAAATGGATACCTATGGAGTTTCCACTACGAAGAATCTTCTCGAGCTCCCGCTGTTGAAACGCCGCCCGATCTTCCTCAGAAGCCGGTGCGGGGGCACCACAGTGTGGACAGACCCATGCGTCAACCGCGATGGTTTCGCCACACTTCCGACACGTGTACTGGCCGCTGTCATCTTTGCAACCCACCATCGAGCCCTGGCAAAACAGGATCGCCGATAACGTCACGACCTTTGCAGGACCCATCGCACCCCCTCCAGGTCCACGGCTTTCAGAAACTGCCCCGCCCCAACACGGGCCAGCCCTTATTCTGCCCCGCATTCGGGCCGGATGGCAACGGGAGCAGATGGCGGTTCGATCCTCGGAGCGGTTTCTCGCAGAGTCGCAGAGACACGGAGATGGACGAGCACAAGATAGGCTCGGAAATCACCTTCCGCAGGATGGCATCACGCGGACCCGTCATGGCGAGTTTTGAATGACGCCCTCTGTGCCTCTGTGCCTCTGTGAGACACAAATAAGAAAACAACAGAAAACTAGAACCGCAGGACAGGCAATGCAGGGTTGGTGGCGTTGCTGATCCCACACCGGGTAACAAGACCTTTTCCCTGTCACACGTGACGCAACCCGCGGCGGTTGCGATTGCGTTGCCTGTCCCGTTGTTCTTCCAAGCCGGCACCAAGAAACTGGGCACCGCCACCTACGACATTGAAAACAAGCGGCGACCAGGGTTATTCAGGATTTACGATCTGACCCCAGTCTGGTCCCAGGCTTACTGCAAGAGTCCTTCGTTCTGCAGGTGTCGATAAAAGTCGCTCATGGAGACGATCTGCAATCCCTCATACGGAGTGAGCGCCAAAAGATGGCCATCGTTGGTGACCAGATAATCCACGCCGGCTGACACCGCCGCCTGCAGAATTAAATTGTCGTTTGGATCATCAGGTACTGTATGTCGCGAAGCGCCTAGCTCAACAAGCACTGCTCGGCGAAGAATTCTGCTCCGCGATAAGCTGGCGAGTCTTCGAGAAAATTCCAGCGCATCCGTGAGCACTCGCTCAACTTCTTCGAGTTGTTCGCGGCAAGTGTAGATTCGCCACGACGCGCCCTCGGTTGCCTGTACGATTTGTTCGGCGGCCTCGCCAAGAAGTGCCTCGGCAACATACACGTTCGTGTCGAAAAAGACCTTCATCGCCCGTAGCGGACTTTGTCGACCGCCCGGTCGATCGCAGCTTGATCAATTCCCTTGTCCCTGGCAATGCGGCGTGCCGTGGAGGCTTCCGTGCGCCATTGTTCCTCGGCGACGGACGCCATGCGCTCCTGCAGCCTCAACTGTTCCTCTTCGCCAAGCGCCTGAATTTGCTGCCAGATGTGATCAATGGCCGATTCGTTCATCGCATGCACACCCAACTAAAAGGTTTTAAATATCGACAAAGCCCATTATACGCTTACCGCTGCTCCCGTGCCAGCTGATTCAAAATCACAACGTAATCATGGCACGTGATCAACCAGAAACCGAACCGTTCGCGAGCGCTGGCTAGGTGTGAGATATTCAATTTAAAACGCGTGATATCCCTCGGTCAATGTGCTTTCGGCAGGTTGGTTGCCTTCTTTTGGTATCATAGCTGGGGGCGGTCGAGCGTTGAATGGAAGTCGCCTTTGTGCACGGGTCGCGATCCCCGACTCGCGCAAGCCAGATCACGGTTATCGCAAGAAGTAAAACCACAAAGTAAAACCACAGGACATGCCATGCAGGGTGGGTGGCGTTGCTGATCCCACACCGGGTAACAAGACCTTTTCCCTGTCACACGTGACGCAGCCCGGGGCGGTTGTGTCAGCACCCCGTGCTTTCAGCACCCCGGCTGCTGAGTGCCATCTTCGCACGAAGGGATGGCGTTTCCGCCCGGGGTTGGGCTTGAGCAGCCGGGGTGCTTCTGGGGCAGTTGAGCGGCGGCCGGGCCGAGATAGTG
>CAYFZZ010000065.1:0-5154 GCA_964347545.1 uncultured Planctomycetaceae bacterium
CAGGGGGATAGCCATGTGCTTGGGCGCAAAGTCATCTGCCCCGTTCTCTTCGCGGGTCCCGATCACCACCAAGGGGGCCACCGAAAAGAAGCGGTCCCAGAGGGGGTGGCTGGTGTCGAGCGGAAACAGGTTGTCGGGCGTCGCGGAAGACATGGCGGTTCTCAGGCTAATCCGCCATTATGCCGCTGGCCCTACTCAGCGGCCAGGGGGAATCGCAGGGAGTGTCTAGGCCGTCAGCCGTAGCCATCAGGATGCACCCTGACCAGCCGCTGTCGAAATCCCGGCGCGTCGAAACTGGTTCCGGCCGACGAAAAATGGCGAGGCGCACGCCGCAGACTACCGCCTACCAGTATTTCTCAAAGAAAATATTCCCCGGTTCGTGCGGGCGGTCGACGGCAAAGCCCATCCGCTCTAGCACCTCCACCATCCCCGTTGGCTGAGGGTAGCGCCCCGCCGGATCGTGGGTTTGGTGGGGGACGCCGATCATGAGCGGATTGCCGCACAGAAAGACCTTCGTCCGGTCTGGTGTCAGCGGCAGGCCGGTGTCCGCCTGGAAATCGCCCCCGCCGAAATAGTCCTGCACATACCGCTTGCCCACATAGCCCTCGTGGGCCGGGTCCAGATTCTCGGGCTCGCGGGTCGTCAGCGCCACATACCGGTAGTTGGCAAACAGGGCCTCCAGCCTCCGGTGCTTGGCCAGGTAGCCCAGGTCGCGCTGGTAGCGGACACAGGTCACGTTCACGATCCGACCGGTATGACCGCGACTTAACAGCTCGGCCAACATCGCATTGTGCGGCGCTTCGCCCGTCCCCGTCGAGACCAACACGACATCATCGTCGGGCTGGACCCGGTCCAGCGAATAGTGGCCGTGCGGGTGTGGCGACAGGAACAGGCGATCGCCCGCCGAGAGGGCAAACAGGCGGGGGGTGAGGGCGGGGGGTTGAGCGTCGTTGTGGCGGATCAGCGTAATGTAGAATTCTTGCTCGTACCGCCCGGTGGCCCGCACCAAGTGGTCCCCTTCGTCCAAGAGCGGACAGCTGATCGAATACGCCCGCTTGGCCAGCCGCCGGCGAGCGGCCTCGCCCAGCGGCTCGTCCTGCGTCCCCGCCAACCGCGGCTCCCAATAGCCCAGGCCCAGCACGGTGTACTGGCCGGGGGTGAACTCCAGCTGGAAGTCGTCCGTACGGTCCTGCATGATCAACAGTTCGTCGTGCAGCCGCTCGATGGCCACCGCCGTGGCGTTGTAGTGCTGGCGGCGGAGCGCGGCCGCGCCTGCGTCGGACAAGGCAGGCTTAGCGGCCGAGCCAGATGAGGCCGTGGAATGCTGCATGGTGTCGTTTACCGGGAAAGGCGGGCCGGGAGATGGCTGGCCAGACCTGCCGGTCGGCCGGCGCCGCGGCGGGCGACCTGGCCCCCTCCGGCCGCCGGATAGTGTAAACCAGAACTTCTGGGGGTTGTATGGCCGCAGGGGCCAGCGGGCCGGCGTCCCGGCCTGGGGGATAAACGGGTCACGCCCCTTGGGGACGGGTATTTTTCGCCGATCAGGAGGGGGTCGGGAGTCTTTTTCGCAATACCCGCGTGGCACGCGCGATCGATTCGGTTGTGGTGGCGAAAAAGACTCCCGACCCCGGACAGGTTGCCACACGCCTCCGGTTCCCTCTCCCCAGTCCTCCCGGTTCGCCGGGAGGATGGGGGAGAGGGTCAGGGTGAGGGGGCCCTCCGCTGCCGCCCCCTCACCCTAGCCCTCTCCCCCAGCGATGCCGAGCACGCCATTCGAGTGCCGGCCCCAAGGGGAGGCATCGCTGCGAGGGAGAGGGGACTGTGGTGGGCCAGACGTGAGACGTCACGCGTGACTTTCACCAAGGGCCATCCCAGGACTTACGCCTTTCTCTGGAACCGATCGGCACCCCGGATCGCGACCCCACAAAAAACCAGTCGCGAGCGCGACGGCAGGCGGTCAGGCGGCGGGGGCATTAGGGCCGCCTCCTGCCGGGGGCGGCCGCGCGGAGGCGGCGGACCAGCCACACCGTGGGGAAGTAGCAGGACACGCCGCAGACCGCCCCCACCAGCATCCCACCCAACAACAGGCACAGAAACACGTCGCGTCCCAGGTAGAGCAGCATTTCCAGGTGGCCCGCAAAATGCCAGCTAGGGTGCTGGGCGGCCCCCTGCAGGGCCTCGTGTAAGGTCCGGCCAAAGGTTTGCAGGGAAGGGCCCAGCCAGAGAAAGGTTCCTACCCAGTAGGTCAACAGGAACAGGGGTGGGAGGGTGAAGGGGTTGGTGATCCACACCGGGGCGATGGCCGCCGGGCGATTGGCGTTCAGCAGCGTGGCCAGGACCGCGGCGATCACCATTTGCAGCCCAATCGTGGGCGTAAACGCCACGAAGATCCCGATCGCGATCCCCCGCCCGATGGCCTCGGGAGAGCCGCGGAGGGTGACCACCCAGCGGATGGCCCGCCGGACCGACTGCCGCCCTGGATGTTGCTGACGATCTGCCACCCGCGTGGCCGGCTGTTCGTTTCTGGTCACTTGGCAAGCACCCGGAAGAGGTCCTGGCTGGCCGCACGCCGTGGAAGCGGATCCGGGTCAACCGACCAGTACAATGGGCTGTTTCAGCTGGTCGACCAGCGACCCGATGGTCGCTTCGTCCAGCAGCCGGCAGTTGCGGTTGACCACCAACGCGCGGCCCTTCCACTGGCGAGCGGCCTGGACCAGGGCCTGGGAATCTTTGACGGCCACGTTGTGGACCGTACCGGTCAGTTGTTGTTCCTGGAGCCAGGTCGTGGCCGAGCGGGTGATGGTATCGCGCTGGTCCGCGGTCTCGGCCACGACCAGTACGACCAGGGGTCCTCCCAGGCGCCTGGCCAGCCGAGCGGCGGTCTGCAGGGCGGCGGTGCCTGCGGGCGATCCGTCGTCCGCCACCACGATCGGCGCCTCGGCCAGGCGGACATCGGGTGCCCCTCCGCGGCCTTCCCGGGTGAGGATCAAAAGGTCGGTCTGGGTCGCGGCGGCCAGGGTGGCGCGGACCAATTGGCCCCGGGCCACGTGGAAGGACCAGCGGACTTGCAGCTGTTCGGCCTTGCTGGCCATCGCCTGCCGCACTCCGGCCGCCTTGGCGCGGAACGTCTGTTCGATGGCGGCCATGTCGAGGGGGCGGAGCGTGGCGGAGGCCTCGTCGACCTCCCGCGTAAACGGCAAGCCGGCCAGCCGCAGCAGATCGATGTCCTCCACAAACAGGCCTTGCAGTTCGGCCCGCAGCTCGGCCGCCAGAATAGCGGCCGCCTCGATGGCGGCTGGGCCGGGGGGGGAGGCATCCAGGGCCAACAAAATCCGGACCGTCGGATCTTCTTCACGGCGTTCAGTCATTTGCCGCTTCGTCCTTGCTCGACTGAGCGTATTCCCGCCGCAGGCGGGCCAGTTCGCGCAACCGCTGCATCACTCGATAGTTGACGGTCCCTTCCGGATAAGCGCCCTCGGCGTCGGGCGTCCCGGCCGGGACGCCGGTCAGCAGGGAGAGGGCCTCGTCGATGGTTTCGATGGGGTAAACGTGAAATTTGCCTTCCGCGGCGGCCGCGACGACATCGGACCTCAGCATCAGATGCTTGACATTCGCCCCCGGAATCAGCACCCCCTGCTGGCCGTCCAGGCCCCGCTGCCGGCAGACGTCGAAGAACCCTTCAATTTTTTCGTTGACCCCGCCGATCGCCTGGACCTGGCCGTGCTGGTTGACCGAACCGGTGACGGCCAGGGTCTGTTTCAGCGGCAGGTCGGCCAGGGCAGAGAGCAGTGCGCACAGTTCGGCGACCGAGGCGCTGTCCCCTTCCACAGGACCGTACGACTGTTCGAACACCAGGTTGGCGGTCAAGGACAGGGGCTGATCCTTGGCATACCGCGCGGCCATGAAGGAGGAGAGGATGAACACGCCCTTCGAGTGGATCGCGCCGCCCAGTTCGACTTCGCGTTCCACGTCGATGACTTCGCCCTTGCCCAGGCGAGCGGTGGCGGTGATGCGTGACGGTCGGCCAAAGCGGAAACCGCCCAGGTCCGACACGGACAGGCCGTTGACCTGCCCCACCTGTTCCCCCTCGGTATCGATCAGAAACGTACCCCGTTGAATTTCTTCCTGGATAAGTTCCCGCAGCCGGTCAGAGCGGTAGTCGTGCTGGTCGATCGCTTTTTGGACGTGTTCGGCCGAAATGGCCGCGGCCCCGGCGGTGGCCGCCCAATGGTCCGCCTCACACAACAGCTCGGAAATCGTCCGCATGTGCGTCGACAGTTTTTCGGAATCCTCGACGACTCTGGCGCTATACTCCAGCACTCGAGCGACGGCCGAGGGGTCGGAGGGCCGTATTTTTTCCCGGCGGGAAAGCCGGGCCACGAATTGGGCGTACAGCTGACAGCTCTCGGCACTGCGATCCATCCGCTCGTCAAAATCCGCCGCCACCTTGAACAGCTCGGCAAACTCAGAATCAAACTGGTACAGCAGATAGTACAGGAGACGATCGCCCAGGAGGATCACCTTCACGTCCAAGGGCATCGGCTCGGGCTCCAGCGTATCGCTGCTGATCAGGCTGAGACTTTCCCCCAGCGATTCGATCTTGACCTCCTCGGCGATCAGACACCGCTTCAAGGCCTCCCAGGCAAAAGGCTGCTGCAGCAGTTTCAGGACATCGATCACCAGGTAGCCGCCGTTGGCCCGATGCAGCGCACCGGGCTTGACCAGCGTGAAATCGGTGACCAGCGATCCCATATGCGAGCGATGGTCGATCCGGCCCAGCAGATTTTGAAAGCTGGGGTGGTGCTCGTGCACCACCGGTGCTCCGGCCGTCTCGCTGTTGTCGACCAGCAGGTTGACCTGGTAGCGGTGTAGCGGGGGCCGTTCGTCGGGGGAAATTCCCAGAATTTCCAGCGGACCTTCTTCGCGGCGATGGAATTGCTCGGCGTGTTCAATCACATCCCGCTCGACGGCGGCCAAATAGTCGGCCAGCTGGGGCAGGTCCGTGTTTTTTTCCTTCAGCGTCTCCAGGGAATGGCCCACGGCCAGGCGGGTCACCTCGCGCTTCAGATTCTTGATCTTTTCCGTCACTTCCTTGCGCCACTGCGGCAGCTGCGAGATCAGGGTCTGGATGTTGTTTTCCAGAACGGCGACGGC
>CAYFZZ010000066.1:0-7712 GCA_964347545.1 uncultured Planctomycetaceae bacterium
GGCGTCCACGTCCTTGAACTTCAACGCGTGGATCGAGCCCGGTTCGTAATTGCCGAACAGCAGGTCGGGAATCCCATCTCCGTTGGCGTCCAGGATTTGCTCGGTCTTCTGGGGATCGGCCTGTCCGTCGATCGCCACCCATTCCAGGTTGGCTTCTACCTGGATATCTTCCACAATGGTGGGGGTTGAGGGGAGAAAACCTTCTGGGACAGTTTCTGTCAGGCGGTAGGTCCCCGGTGGCAGCCCCTCTTCCTCGGGGGTGTCTGGGTCATCCGCAAACCAAAACTCCCCGTTGGCGTCGCTGAAGGCCACGCGCGGTTCGAACCCCATCCCATCGGTCCGCTCGACGGTGAACTCCACTCCCTCCAGAGGCTGGTCAAGATCCGGATCATACTGCCCATCGGCATTCACGTCCTTGAACTTTAAGCCGTGGATCGAGCCCCAATCCCCTGTGGCGATCAAGTCGTCCAGCTGCCCGTCTGTCGCTTCGGGACCGGTGATCTCCAGGACGATGGCGCCAACGCTCTGGAAATCGGCCCCCGCAAAATCGGTGAAGGGCAAGCTGATCGTCGGGCCCAGCGGTCCGCCTGTGTTCGGAATGAACACGCTGGCGGACGATGAGGTCCCACCCATTGCGCCGGTATAGACTGTCATCGCTACGCTTGCCCCGTCGAGGTCCGCCCCCGCTCGGAGAGTAAACCTGTAGTTCATACCCCCTTCCGTCAAATCGATACCACCCAGTCCATCAGGATCCAGTCGATTAAATTCGACGTTGTCGTCCTGGACCGTCAACTGAAAATCGGTGCCCGTACCGGTCGACGCGGATTGCGTAAGCGTATCGCCGGCTGTCGCCCCGCTGGAATTGGTGGAATCGATCGTGAACGCGGTTACATCACCGTTTACATTCACGGCGTTTACCGTAACCATGGATCCATCGGAAAGCGTGATTACCTCGGCCACCGCGTAGGCGGTGGCGCCTACCCCATCCCCGCCGACAAACGAGCCTTCCGACGCAGGGCTTGAATCGTAGGACGTCTCATCTTGTCCATCAATGGGGAAGCTGCTGCCACCGTCCCAGGTAACCCGAAGCGTACCAGTTGACGAGTCCCCTTTTTCGAACTCCAAGAGTGGCATACCGAAGAGATTGGAAGCTAACGAGAGATTGCCCGTCACAGATGTCAGTTCTACAAACATGTCGCGCCTGCCGCCGATCGCTTCTGCGGCCATGACACTCGAGCTCGTCATCCCTGTGCCCGGCGGATCTTGAACAGCCTGCAGCGTGTCGAACGTGTCGATCGTGATTGCCAGCAGGCGACGGTCTTCCAATCGTTCAAAGGCAGGACGTTTTTTTCCACCTGTCATTTTGGCGGCACGCCGGAGGCGTGCGCGAGCGCGGCGAAAACTCATAAGATAAATTCCTCAGTGATCCTTCGATCAGAATTGCTCAGAATTACACCAGGTGTTCCCGAGTCGGTTGGCAAGTCACGCGGCGCAGCACCCGTGCGGCCGCCAGCTGTTCAAATTGCAGCGCACCGCCATCCCGGTGCCCGGCAAGGATATAAGTTCTTACTCTAATTACGCCCCCGGCCGCGTCAATCAATTTGACCGCTGCCGACCGGGAGCGGTCCCGGCGGCGAGCTACGGGCTTGCAGGCCTTCCGCCTTAAGCCTCGCCTGAACAGAGAGTTACGCCGATTCGCTTGCTTCCGCCTGCTGTCACCCTCCCCCCAGGTGACGACGGCGATTGCTGCCCACTGGCTCAGAAAAACCGCCCGAAAGCTCTGCTTCACCCCGGCAGAAAAGCTCCACGCCGCGAACGTTTCCGGCGTCTTCACAACACATCCTGGGGCCAATCGCTCGAGCTCCAACCAGTGCGTTGTGAAACCTTGAAATTAGGGTTGGCCGCCGGTTTGCGAAAAGGGGTCACCCTAGAATTAAATCGTGACGAAGCACGAGCCCGAATTGAGCGGTCACAAGATACCGCAGTTTCCCCCGGGCAGGCCGAGCGGAACCAGCAATATCTCCCGGGGCTGCGGGCTGCGATCTGGCGCCGGGCGTACGATCTGACCTCCCCTTCCAGACGACGGACCAGCAGGCATTTCCCGGCAGAACTGGCAGCGTTCGTGCGGTCTTCGAGCGGATCTGATTTGTCGGCTGACGCCTTGTCGCTGGCCTGACTTCGACCTAGTCAAGATCGGGGGTGGACGCGAGGTAGTCGCGTTTCGAGACGCGATGCATAAGTTCCCCAAAATTGAATTCCACAGCGTCGACGCCCCCCGCCAACCCGATCCCGGCAAACAGGTCGTCGTGGACGGTGTATTGCAACAGGCCTGTGCCTCCGGCGACCATCCCGGGGGTGTCGATGCCGTCCCGAAAACCAGCCGGCTGGACTTCTTTTACCGAGTAATGGCCCGGCAGCAGATCCGAGAAGCGGTAGAAGCCTTCATTGTCGGTCACGTCGACACGACTGACCGTGTTCCCCACAACGTCCGTACCGCTCAACTGAATCTCCACCCCCCCAATCGGCGGCTCGGACGGCCCCCGCTGACCGTCGTTGTTCAGATCGACGTAGACATATCCCGAGATGCTGGACAACGCCGGTTCCACCAAGGTCAGTTCGTCGTCAATATTGTTCTCCAGATTCGACTCTTTGATCACGGTTCCCGGCAAGGAAGGATCGACCTGCACCGGGTTGCCATCCACAATCGTGACGTTTTCGATCTCATCGACCACGTCCAGCCCCACGGTGACCAAAATCGTGACGGTTTCTGACTGTCCCGCCGCCAGGTACCCCAGCTGAGCGCGGACCCGCCCGTCCGCTTCGGTGAGCGTACCCTGAGTGGTCTGGGCCGAGACGAAGGTGACTTCATCCGGGAGATCATCGATCATCACCACATCTTGCGCATCCGAGGGCCCATGGTTGCGGACGACGATCGTGTAGGTCAACGCTTCTCCCGCGGTGACCGGATCGACCGAATCCGTCTTGACCACCTCCAAATCGAAAAGACCACGGACCGTCGTTGGTTCTTCAGCCCGATTATTGTCCAGATTGGACTCTGGCTCATTGCCCGCCACGGTCGCCACGTTCAGCAACGGGGCTGTCTGGCCCGAGGGGACATCCACCTCAATGGTGACGGTGGCCGTCGCGCCGGCGGCCAGGCTGCCCAGGCTGGCCGTCACGATCCCGTCTGCCTCCTGCACGGTCCCCTGGCTGCTGGCCGCCGAAACAAAGCTCACCCCTGCAGGCAGCTTGTCCGTCGCCGTCACGCCGGTTGCCTGAGCGGAACTGTGGTTGGTGACCACCACCGTGTAGGTCAGCAGCTGGCCGGCAATCGCCGGGTCGCGACTGTCGCTCTTGGAAATGGACAAATCAAAGCTGGTCAAACCAACATCGACTGTCAGGTTGGTATTGGCGTTACCGTCCCCATCCTCCATCGGTTCCGCCAGGCTGGCTAGCGAAACGGCCGCCGTAACCGCCGCTCCGTCGCTGGTCCGCCAGCCGTTGTTGTCGTGGTCGATATCGTCATCCGGATCGGTGGCGATAGCGCCGGTGGTCAACACCATGCCCGCCAAGGGCCCGCCGGGGGCAAAATTGGCCGCCGCCAGCTTGATCAGATAGTCCCCCGGCAGCAGCTGATCAAACCGGTAGGTTCCGTCGTCCGCTGTGAGCTCTTCCGCCAGCAGGGTATCGGCGGCAGAGAAATTACCATTTCCGTCGCTGTCCAGGTAGAGCTTCACCGCGACCTGGCTGATGCCTAGTTCGATTCCCGGGGCGAACGTTCCGTCATTGTCTGCGTCGTACCAGATTTGGTTTCCCAGACTGAGCGGCTGGAGGTTAAGAAAATCAGCCTCGATCGTGCGGGGGCCAAAGGTGTCGATACGATTGATTCGACCGTCGATCGCCGCGTCTCCCTCAATCTCCAGTTGGATGGCGCCTACCTGTGCAAAGTCAGCGCCTTCCCCGCCACCGGCAACAAAGTCGCTCCACGCCATTACCGTCGGCGCCGTGTGGCGGCTACCGGTTGCCGGGATATCCAGCTGTACCTGCGACCAGCGGGATTGATCGGTGAAGACTCGCAGCGTGATTTGACCAAACGAATGGTCGGCGCCAAAGGACAATTGGATGCCGGTGGTCGAGCCCCCTTCGGTCAGGTCGTAGCCGCCCAGGCCAACATAGTCGGTAAGCAACGCGTTTCCGTCACGGCCGTCCCAGGTAACAAGCCGCCGCCCCTCGGCCGTGGCCGAGGAATCAAATTGCAAAACCGGCGCTCCATAACCGTTCACGCTGAACTGCATCCGTCCGAATTCCGAGGTCAGCTCGGTAAACATGTCTCGTTCACCGCCCAAAGCTTCTGCAGCGCCCCGGGTCGATGCAGCGAGTCGGGAGCCGAAGGAGGCGACTTCAAGCATCTGCGTGGTTTCAAACGTGTCGATCGGGGTCCGCATTTCGCCCTCCAGATCGGCCGCAGTGATCACGACTTGCTGGACCGTGGCCGAAGGGCGCTGCAGCAGCCCCGAGGCAGGCAACTGCTGGACGAAGTAGGTTCCTTGCGTCAGGCCCTCAAACCGATAGTGGCCCGCACCGTCCGTGGCTCGACTGTCCAGCAGTTCATCGTCGGCCTGCCCGGCATCAAAGAGACCGTCTCCCCCATCGCGGAACAAACGCACCACCGCGCCAGCGATGGCCAGGTCGTCGTCGGTGACGCCGTCGTCCGTGCGATCCACGACGACCGTGCCCACCAACGAAGCGGGCATGGATCCGGTAAGCAGGTTGCGTTGTTCCAGCAGCTCGAAATGGGCGAGACGAGCGGGGGAGGATTTGCCACGCTCGGCACCATGGACGCCGCACAGCTTCTGCCACAGGCGGAAAAACGACGCCATCGCGAGACATCCTTGTCGCTCGGTAAGGGGCCCCCGCTGCTGAGGGGAGCACTGCCAGGCCGGCAGTCAGGCCCGGGAAATCCGGGGTTGCGGTAATCATCGGGCCGGAGGTGCAAGCAACTTTGCCCCGAGCAGGCTGGCAGGGGCGTGCCATCAAGACCAGTCACAAATACTCGTCAGAGTCCCTATATTTCCCCAGAAGACGAAATATGCGGCGGCAGAATTTGCCTGGCAGCGGATGCCGGATATTTTCCCTAACCGGCAACTTACTACAAAAAAAGGCTGGCTCGCCTCGCGGCCAGCCAGCCTTCGAAAACCCACCCCCGGGTTTTACCAACGCATTTCCAGTCCCCAGCTCAGCCCCTGAGCCCAAAAGTCAGTGTCTCGGAAGAAAAAAGCGGGCCGCGGAGGACCATACACGCTTGCTTCTTGTGGCGGAAACAATCCGGGATTGACCACCCGATCGATCTGCTCGCCCGGACGCAGCACATTCGACCAGTAAATAAAGCTGTAACCCAACGTGAGCTTGACGCAGTCGGTGACTCGGTAGCCCAAGGTCACGCCAACTTCGGGAATCACGCCGAATTTGTTCCGTTCGAAGTTGCCCATGTTTGTGTGCTGAGCCAAAATTCCGCCGCCAAATGTGTCGGAGATGTCGCCTGCGCTAATCCGAGTCCCGCCATCAATCATGACTTCCTGACGATTGTTGCCGATGGCGACTTTGGCCAATAACTCCAGCGACCAGCGACACCGATGATACTCGTAAGCAAAACCGACATCGACACCGTGAAACTCCGTTTCCGTATCGAAGTAATCGAAAATTTGGAACTGGTTATCGATCGGGTAAGCGTTCAAGTCTTCAAAGATCAGCAGGGACTCGTCAAATCGCATGAAGCGATAACCCAGGAGAAAGTCGAGGCGAATGGTCCCGCCGGGCAAATAGCAAAAGTTGCAGCTCGGCTGACGGCAGGGCGGCGCACATTCCCGCTCGGTACAACACAAATTGCAGCGCCAGCGGAGGCCGGCCGAGCTGAACGAGTTTTCGGCTTCGACGCCCACGTCCCCTTCGATCACGTCGGGAAAACCGACCAGTTCAGCGTCCTCGGCACCAATCAAGGGATTGAAGAACGGTCTGGCCAGAATGGGATAGCCCAGTCGAGACGTGCCAAAAAACGACTCGTCACTGTTTTCCAGAGCAAACAGGTCGCCTTCGATGCCGTGCGTATAGCAGCGGTCCAGCCACAAGCCAAATCGCAGCCGGCCCCCTGAACGATTCTCTTTTAGCAACCGGTCTCCACCGAACAGGATGTGCGTGTAGGGGGAATCCAGAACTCCCGCATCCAGGCGGTCCGTGTCCGAGGGGCTGGTCGTCACCAGCGGAGGCGTATTCATCCCTTTGGTCCACCACTGGAGATACTCGGCCCGCACCCATACGCGGCCTGGCGGACCGCAGGGAAACTTTTCACTGGGCCCGCAGGACTCGCAGCCACAGTCTTCCCCAGCGGCCCCACACTCGTCACAGCTCCCCCTGTGATCGGCACCCGCCGTGTGGTGGCCGGGCACCCATTCGTGCGAACCACCCCGCTCGGACCCGGCAGGATGGATCGGCCTCAGGGCCGGATCCTCGCCGGGCGACATGTCGAATTCCCCATCCGCACCGGCTGGCGGCGGGGGCAACGGCATTTCCGGGCCATTCACATAGTTCACGCGGCGGGTCACCGGCACTCGCGGACCCGCCGGATCGGCACCCACATCGAGGTAATCGGCGTCGGCAGGCGCATCACTGGCCGTGACAAAGCCATCGTCGGCGGCGATCGCCAGACCGCAGGCGGCGAACGTAAAGAACGTCGCCCCCAGAAGTGCCGCCACCACCCCGCCTGGTGACCTGGTCCTCGCCGTGCCCCCCTGTGTGCATCGCATGGTTCATCCTCGCTGAGCCTGATGGTCAGGAAACAAGCTGTCCTGACGGAAAATTTTCACTTACCGCATGTATCGACCGCCATAATTGGAGTTTTCGGAAAAACCGATTCATGCAGAAAAAAGCCCCTAATTTACCCATTTTCCGGGCCGGCACCGTGGCTATCGCCCGAAGCCGCCCGTCGGCGGAAAACGCCGTCCCCCGGCGGAAAACCGTCCCCCCGAGGACCATCCCCCCGGGGACAACTGACTTTGTCCCCCCGACCATCCCCCCTGTCCCCTGGGGACAACTGACTTTGGGGGGCGTCCCCTCGGGGACAACTGACTTTGGGGCGTCCCCTCGGGGACAACTGACTTTGGGGGGCGCCTAACTTCCCCTCGGGGACAACTGACTTTGGTAACGTCCCCTCGGGGACAACTGACTTTGGCGTCCCCTCGGGGACAACTGACTTTGGGGGGGCGCCTAAGGGCCTGCAAAAAGCAGTTGTCCCCGCTGGGGAGCCCCTGCTGGGGTGGGGTGCCCACAAAAGGCAGTTGTCCCCCCTGGGGCCCCCCCCCGGGGGCCCCCCTGGGGCCTCCCAAAGGTAGTTGTCCCCGTTGAGGGGGGGTGGGGGCGGCTGGTGGGCTCAAAGGTAGTTGTCCCCGTTGGGAGCGCCAGTTGTCCCCGTTGGGAGCGCCGTCCCCGCTGGCGGGCGCTGACAGGAACAAAAGGCAATTGTCCCCGCTGGCGGGCGGTCCCCGCTGGCGGGCACGTGGGGACTGGGGGCGCCCCAAAGGTAGTTGTCCCCGCTGGGGGAGCCCAAAGGTAGTTGTCCCCGTTCAGGGCGCAAAGGTAGTTGTCCCCGTTCAGGGCGCCCAAAGGTAGTTGTCCCCGTTCAGGGCGCAAAGGTAGTTGTCCCCGCTGGGGGACGCGTT
>CAYFZZ010000067.1:0-14332 GCA_964347545.1 uncultured Planctomycetaceae bacterium
AGCTGGCACCCGGCCGGCGTCGATCGCCTGCTGCACTTTGTCAACCACCATCCCGTCCGCGGACACGCCCACCACCGCTCGGCCCTGCCCCGCCACTTTGGCGACATTCTATTCGGCACCGGCGGCGACTACGTACAGCATGTGGGGATCGAGGGGACCAATTTCCCCCCCCTGCCTTGGTGTTGGAAGACCTGGCTGGCCGATCTCCGCCTGGCCCGCCTGATCTCACCGGAACTGAAGTGGTATCACTTGCCGCATCGCGTCAAAGCGGGCCTGCGGGTGCCCGCCGCCGGCACGACCCTGCTGGTGGACTACGGTCGCGAGCGGAGCCGCTGGGTGACCCACATGGCAGGACATTCCATCTATACCCGCACCAGCTGGACCCTGTTCCACACCCAACAAGTCGTCCGGTGGCTGTACGACTCGCCCTCGTCGTCCGGCCCAAGTTAGATCCTCCCCAAGGGATGCCCGCTGTACGGGGTGCGGGCTTCGGGATGCGGGGTGCGGGGTGCGGGATGAGCGGGAAGGGGTCGGGAGTCTTTTTCGAAAAAAATCCGTCCCATGTGAGGCCGACCATCGTTCGAAAAAGACTCCCGACCCCCTGGCGTTCTCGTTCGAAAAAGACTCCTGACTCCCTGGCGGGGGAAATCGGAAATTCGAATTTCGAAATCCGAAACAAATGCCAAGCACAAATTTCAAAAACATCGGCCGCCTGTTCCTTCCGCTCTGTGACCTCCGCATTCTCCTGTTCAATTTTTTACAGAAGGTCGCCAAGGACGCAAAGGGAAGAGGGCTGTGGGTTGCGAGAAAACCTCCTGTTCGTGATCTTATTCCTGCGCCTGCGCCTGCTCGTAATCCCAGAACCGCTCCGCCATGGCCAGTCCGTTTCGATGACGATGACGAGCACCGCTGCGCTGAGCACGAGCAGGAGAATTTTTTACGGTCCGACGGTGGTCGTCTTCCGTTCAAGTCAACCGCGGAGCGGTTGCAGCGATTAGCCGGAGGTAAGCGCAGCGCCACCTCCGGATACGCGGATACCCCCAAAAAGCATCCCGAAGGGATGCCAGCCATTCGGGTGGCGAGGTGCGGGATGCGGGATGCGGGATGGGAGACCGCTGGCGCCAGAGGGCTGGGGACGGGCAAGAGTGCTCGTCCTCCAGGATCCGCGGAGGAACACAAGAAATCATCCGGGACGAGCACGACGAGACGATCGGCGCTGCGCCGACCGAGCCGGGGGGGGTGGTCCCCTGAACCGTGCGGCCCGATCGGCTAGAATGTCGACGCGGGTCGCGACCCCCTCTCAACGGTTTGGCAGGAACCCCTTTATGTCAGGCGGCATCAAGCAGCGGTTGGACAGCGGACAGGTTGTCCGCACCATGCACATCGGGCAGTTACCCAGCCCAAAATTGATTGAAGTCGCCGCCGTGGTCGGCGGTGTGGATGGGTTCTGGATCGATCAGGAGCACTGTGACATCAGCACGGCCCAGTTGGAGATCCTGTTGACGGCCTGTCGAGCGGCCGGGCTGGACGCGTTTGCCCGGGTGGCGCCGACCGATTACGCCACGCTGATGCGCCCGCTGGAGACCGGTTGCAGCGGCGTCATGGCCGCTCAGATCCGCACGCTGGAGCAGGTCCAGCAGTGCGTCAAGTGGACCCGCTATCCGCCCGTGGGCGAGCGGGGGATGTACCCGGGCAACGTCGAAGGGGGTTGGGGCACGACCGACATGGCGACCCACATTGCCCAGGCGAATCGGGACCGCTGGCTGGCGATCCAGATCGAAACCGTGGAGGCGGTGGACCTGGTCGAGCAGATTGTGGGGATGGAGGGTGTCGATTGGCTGTTCCTGGGCCCGGCCGATCTTTCGGTGACGTTGGGCGTGCCGGGCCAGTACGACCACCCCGACTTCCTGGCGGCGCTCGGCCGCGTGAGTGCGGCTTGCCAGCAGGCAGGCAAACCGTGGGGCACGCTGTGCCAGACGCTGGACTACGCCCGCCAGGCTCGTCAGCTGGGATGCCAGTTTTTCAACATCTATTCAGACATCCAGCTGTTCATGTCCGGCCTGGCAGCTTGTCGCGATCGGTTTGCCGAAGTGTTGTCATGATCCTCCGGTTTGCTCAGCACCGCCCGCCATCCTAGAATCTAACCACCCTGCCGCGCGGGTGTGGTCGGCAGGGGCGAGGGGCCCGATTCTGGCACCGGCGACCACATTCAAAAAACCGCTCCCAACCCGGCAGGTTCGACTCGATTGATGGCCACCATTCTGGACCAGATTGTCGCGACGAAGCGCGACGAAATCGCGCAGGCCAAGGCGGTGCGGCCGGCCGAAGCGCTGCGGGGCCACTTGAGCACCGCTCCGCCGGTGCGGGACTTTTTTCAACCCCTGGCCGCCGGCGGCCCGGTAAAGCTGATCGCGGAAATCAAAAAGGCCAGCCCCTCGGCCGGGGTGATTCGCCCCGATTTCGATCCGCAGGCGATTGCGCGGACGTATGCCACCCACGGGGCGACTTGCTTGAGCGTCTTGACGGATGAGCCCTATTTCCAGGGGAAACTGGAATACTTGACTCAGGTCCGAGCCGCGGTGGACCTGCCGCTGTTGCGGAAGGATTTTATCCTGGACAGTTACCAGCTGCTGGAAGCCCGCCTGGCCGGCGCCGACGCCGTCCTGCTGATTGCCGAATGCCTCGATGATTGCCACTTGCGAAAACTGCATCACGAGGCCCTGGAGTTGGGCCTGACGCCCTTGGTGGAGCTGTACGAGCCGCAGAATGTGGCGCGGGTGGTGGAGGCGGGCGCGACGTTGATCGGGATCAACAACCGCAATCTGCAGACGTTCCAGACCGACCTGCAGCATACGATCCGGCTGCGTCGCGAGCTGCCCGCCGACTGCGTGGTCGTGGCCGAAAGTGGGATTCAGACCGCCGCCGATGTGGCTCAACTGGCCCAGGCGGGCGTCGATGCGATCCTGGTCGGGGAAGCCCTGATGCGGCAGCAGGATATCGGGGCCGCCGTCCAGGCCCTCCTGGGCACAACGTCGGAGGGCGGTAGTTAGGGATGCGTGTGACCGCCAGGGTCAACCACGGAACCGGTTCGCCTCTGGCAGCGGCCGAGCGGTACCGAGCGCGATGCGCCAGGCAAGTCGCCCATGACGGATGACGTCTGACCCCCAAGAGTCCCCTCTCCCCCGCAGCGATGCCCCCCTGGGGGCCGGCACTCAAATGGCGTGCTCGGCATCGCTGTGGGGGAGAGGGTACCGGAGGCGTGTGCGGCGAGCAGCGGGGAGGATGAAGATCAGCGGGTCGGTTAAGAGTATTCGGTTAAGAGTGTTCGGTTAAGAGTACATTTCATCGCCGTCTTAACCGCCACGCTTAACCGGATACCCTTAACCGACCTGCTTAACCGCTCTCCACGGGCCAAACTATATTGCTGAGTGGACGCCAGGCCGCATGACGGCGGCTCGGGAAAGACGCTAACCGACGGGGGCGGCCGATTTTTTGGTGGAGGCAAAGCGGTCCTGCAGCGGCTGGACCGTCAATTCGTCCTCGCGGAGGGCTTCCATGGCGGCCACCACGGCCTGAGCCGCTTGAATGGTCGTGACGCAGGGCACATTCCCCGAGACGCAGGCGGCGCGAATCCGGCCTTCGTCGGTCCGAGCTCCCTTGCCGCTGGGCGTGTTCATGATCAGCTGCACGTCTTCGTTCGCCAGGTAATCCAGCAGGTTGGGGTGCCCCTCCTGCAGCTTTTGGACCGTCTCGACCTCGATCCCCGCCTCGTTCAACTTCCGCGCCGTACCGGCCGTGGCAATCAAACCGTACCCCATGTCGGCCAGTCGAGCGGCGAGGGGGACGATCGCCTGCTTGTGTCGGCCCGTCACGCTCAAAAAGATCTTGCCGCTCAGCGGCAGATCGACACCCGCCGCCAACTGGCTCTTGGCAAATGCCAGCGGGAACCGCGGGCTGATCCCCATCACTTCCCCCGTGCTCTTCATCTCGGGCCCCAGCACAATGTCCACGCCCACAAACTTCACAAAGGGAAACACGCTCTCCTTGATCGAAACGTGGCTGGGGACCGGATCCGTTTCATAACCCAGACTCGCCAGGGTAACGGGGTGGTCCAGCACCTCGCCGGCCATGATCTTGGCGGCAACCTTGGCCACGGGCATCCCGGTCGCCTTGGCCACAAAAGGCACGGTGCGACTGGCCCGAGGGTTGGCTTCCAGGACGTAGATGTTCTGGCGGCCGTCTTCTTTCTTGACGGCGAACTGGATGTTCATCAACCCGCGCACGTGGAGGGCACGAGCCATGGCGTCCGTGGCCTCGCGAATCCCGGCTTTGACCTCTTCCGAGAGGCTGTAGGGGGGGATGGCACAGGCGGAATCGCCCGAGTGCACGCCGGCTTCCTCGATGTGTTCCATCACGCCGGCGACCAGCACCGTTTCGCCGTCGAAGATACAGTCCACATCGACCTCGATGGCGTCTTCCAGAAAGCGATCGATCAGCACGGGCTGGCCTTGAGCGGCGATGAAGGCTTCCTGAGCGAACTTGTCCAGCTGGGTCTGGTCGTAACAGATCTCCATGGCCCGCCCGCCCAGCACAAAGCTGGGCCGGACCAGCAGGGGAAAGCCGATTTGTTCCGCTTCGACGCGGGCTTCGGCGGTGGTACGAGCGATCCCGTTGGCGGGCTGTTTCAGCCCCAGCCGGGCCAGCAGCCGCTGGAACTTTTCGCGGTCCTCGGCCGCGTCGATCGTATCGACGCTGGTCCCCACAATCGGGACGCCCTCGTTTGCCAGGGCTCGAGCCAGGTTCAGCGGCGTCTGTCCGCCAAACTGGACGATGACCCCGTCCGGCTGCAGGCGGTCAAAAATGTTCAACACGTCTTCCGCCGTGAGGGGCTCGAAAAACAGCAGGTCACTCGTGTCGTAATCGGTGCTGACCGTCTCCGGATTCGAGTTGACCATGATCGATTCAATACCCAGCTCGCGCAGCGCAAAACTTGCGTGGCAGCAGCAGTAATCGAATTCGATTCCCTGGCCGATCCGATTCGGGCCCCCGCCCAGGATCATCACCCGCTTCTTGTCCGTCTTGGCCGGGGTTTCGTCTTCGTCTTCGTAGGTTGAGTAGTAGTAAGGCGTGTAAGCTTCGAATTCCGCGGCACACGTATCGACGGCCTTGAAGGTGGCCACCACGCCCAGCTGTTTGCGGCGAGCCCGCAGCTCCTGTTCGGTGGAATGCCAGATCGTCGCCAGCTGACGGTCGGCATACCCTGCCCGCTTGGCCCGCCTCAGCAGGTTCGCGTCCACCGCTTCCAGCCCCCTTGGCAGACGACGGAGCTCTTCCTCCAGCTGGCACAGCTGGTGGATCTGATCGAGGAACCAGGGATCGATGTAGGTCAGCTGGTGAATCTCGTCCAGCGACATGCCGCTGAGGATGGCATAGCGGAGGTACCACACGCGATCTTCGTTGGGCGTGGCCAGCTTGGCTCGAATCTCCGCCTCACCAGGCTGCCCGCTGGTACCCCAGCGATCTTTGGCGTCGCAGCCCAAGCCAAAGCGGCCCACTTCCAGCCCGCGGAGCGCTTTTTGTAGCGATTCCTTGAAGGTGCGGCCGATGGCCATCGTCTCGCCCACGCTCTTCATCTGCGTGGTCAAGGTCGCATCCGCCTCGGGGAATTTTTCGAAGGCGAACCGCGGGATCTTGGTGACCACATAGTCAATCGTCGGTTCAAAACAGGCCTGCGTCTCGCGGGTAATGTCATTGGGCAGCTCGTGCAGGCGGTAACCCACCGCCAGCTTGGCGGCAATCTTCGCGATCGGGAAACCGGTCGCCTTGGAGGCCAGAGCGCTGGAACGGCTGACCCGGGGATTCATCTCGATCACAATCATCCGGCCGTCCTGGGGATGAATCGCGAACTGGATGTTGGAACCGCCCGTTTCCACCCCAATCTCCCGGATGACCGCCAGCGACGCGTCCCGCATCCGCTGGTACTCCTTGTCGGTCAACGTCTGAGCCGGCGCGACAGTAATCGAATCCCCCGTATGCACCCCCATCGGGTCGAAATTTTCAATGGAACAGATGATCACGACGTTGTCATCCACGTCGCGCATCACCTCCATCTCGTACTCTTTCCAACCAATAATCGACTGCTCGATCAACACCTCATTGATCGGCGACTGGTCCAACCCCGCCCGCACCAGCTGATCAAAGTCGCCCCGGTTGTAGGCAATGCTGGATCCCGAACCGCCCAGGGTGAAACTGGGACGCACCACACAGGGCAGGCCGATCTCCTTGAGAAATTCCCGAGCGGATTGGACGTCCCGGACGGTTTCCCCCCGGCAGACCGACAACCCGATCTTTTCCATGGCCGTCTTGAACTGATCCCGCTCCTCCGCCTTGGCAATCACGTCGGCCCGAGCCCCAATCATCTCCACACCAAACTTGGCCAGCACGCCGTGGCGATCCAGATCCATCGCCAGATTCAACCCGGTTTGACCACCCAGCGTGGGCAAAATGGCGTCCGGCCGCTCCCGCTCAATCACCTTCGCCAAAACTTCCCACGTCAACGGTTCGATGTAAGTTCGATCCGCCGTGTCCGGATCGGTCATGATCGTCGCCGGATTGGAGTTGACCAAAATGACTTCGTAGCCCTCCTCGCGAAGCGCTTTACAAGCCTGCGTGCCCGAATAGTCGAACTCACAAGCCTGGCCGATCACGATAGGGCCCGAGCCAATGATCAGGATCCGATGGATGTCGGTGCGACGTGGCACGGTGGCAAAGTCCCCGGGTTTGGCGAGCCAAGCAGAACCCGTCCCAGCGGGATCAAAGATGAACGTCGTATCTAAAATCTCTCGAGAATATCACGTTTCGCGACGCGACTGCAACCAGCCGCAGGCTGGGCCCCCACAGTGGGGCGTTCCCCATCGGCGATCGACACCAGCCCGACACGCCACCCCTCCCGCTGGTCACGCTCACCTGCCCTCGCCACGGCGAGCCCAACCTGCGGGGCGACCGGCGGCGGGCGGGACCGCACCCAACTTCCATCTTAGCCCACCGCTCGGCCCCCCCGAACTTGGCCCGCCCAGATCCTGTCTTCCAGGCAGGCAGGGGGGTACGCATCACCGGTCCGGCCGGGCAGGTCCCATGTGGGCCCAAAAGCCCCCGCGACCGGCCCTCCCCGCAGCGGACGACCCTGAGCGTTGACAATTTGACGTAACCCTTTTAGCATAAATGTCTTGCCTCGAATCTCCTCCCTTTTTCACACGCCCAAGGGGTCTACCGTGGCCACGCCTTCCCGAAGCGGTGTTTTTGACGCTGCCGCCGACCCGCGGGTCGAGCGATTTGCTGAAAGCATCAGCGTCGACCGCCGCCTCTACGCTGAAGATATCGAAGGATCGCTGGCACACGCGAAAATGCTGGCCAAAACCGGGCTGATCACCGCCGAGGAGTGCGAACAAATTAGGCAGGGCCTCGAGCAGATCCGCCACGAAATTGAGCAGGGGGAATTTGAATTTTCTGCCGCGTTGGAAGACATCCACATGCACATCGAGCAGGCCTTGATCGAGCGTGTGGGGGAGGTGGGCCGCCGGCTGCACACCGGCCGCAGCCGCAACGACCAGGTGACGACCGATTTGCGGATGTGGGTCCGGACGGCGATGGAGGGGATCGACCGTCGGGTGGTCGCTTTACAGCGGGCGTTCGTGGAACGGGCCGCGGCGGACCGGGACGTGATCCTGCCGGCCTACACGCACCTGCAGCGGGCCCAGCCGGTCCTGGCCGCCCACTACTGGCTGGCTTACTGCGAAAAACTCGAGCGGGATCGGCAGCGACTGGCCCACGCGGGTCGCAGTGCCAACGTGTTGACGCTGGGCACCGGGGCGGTGGCAGGCACCACGCTGCCAATTGATCGCCAGTACGTCTGCCAGCTGCTGGGTTTCGACAGCCTGGCCGCCAACAGCCTGGATGCCTCCGGGGACCGCGACTTTGTGCTCGATTTCGCCTACGCCCTCTCCGTGCTGGCCACCCACCTGTCCGGCTGGGCGGCCGAGTGGATTTTGTGGTCCACCCGCGAATTTGGCTTTCTGCGGTTGCCCGAACCGTTCTGCACGTGTTCGTCCATGATGCCCCAGAAGATCAACCCGGACGTGTTGGAATTGATCCGCGGCCGCACCGCGCGGGTGACGGGGAACCTGACCAGCCTCCTGGTGCTGGTCCAGGGTCTGCCACTGGCCTACCACCGCGATTTACAGGAGGACAAGCCACCGTTGTTTGACTCGTACGATACGGTCGACGCCTGTCTGGAGCTGGCCGCGCCCCTGGTCGCCGGCAGTCAGCTGGACCGCGACGCCATCGCCGCTCGGCTGGAAGAAGGCTATTTGGACGCCACGACGCTGATGGAATATCTGATTGAACAGGGCCTGCCCCAGCGGACCGCGCACCACGCCGTGGGCACCTTGGTCCGCAAGGCGATCCAACAGCAAGTCGGGCTGGGCGGTTTGCCTCTGGAAGAGTTCCAGGCGGTCTACCCCGCGGTGGACGCCGGCGTTTACCAGATCCTCGGCACCGAGGCGGCCGTACGTCGCTTTACCAGCTACGGATCGACCGCTCCTCAGCAAGTCGCAGAACAGCTGGGCCGCTGGCAGCAACGGCTGGCGGAGGCGGAGGGGGTTGGAAGCCAGCAGGGGGAGGGCCAGCCCCGCGGATCATGACCAGCAACCGGCACGCGAAACTCGACCACGGCCGCCCCGGCCAGCCCCTGGCCCCGCGGGCCTGGCTGCGGGGGCCCCTGATCTGCGGGACCCTGCTGCTGGGCCTGGGAGGACCCGCCGTGTGGGCTCAGCCCGCAGCTACCGACGCGGCTGCGGAGCTCGAAGAGGAACACCCCGCCGTGGCGGCGTGGCGAGCGGCGGATCCGCAGGAGCCGGCCGAACTGATGGGGGCGATTGAGGACCTCTTCCAGCTGGGCGCCGATCGCCTGGCGATCCGCTATGCCGACCGCCTGGCGGCCCTGGAGATGACCGACCAGCAGCGGGTTCAGCTGCACCGGGCCGTCGGCTCCGCTCGGCTGATCCGCCTGGCGACCGACGAAAGGTTGGGGGACCAGCCGCGGGCGTTCGCGCGCCGCGTGCTGGACGCGGTCCGCAAGTTTCGCCGTGACGGGAAACGTCTGCAGCAGCTGGCCCGCCAGGCGGTCGAAGCTGGCGGCCGCCAGCGCCAGCATGCGCTCAACGATCTGCGCCTCGCCGGCGGGGACGCGGTCCAGCCGCTGGTCCGTTTGCTGATCGATCCGCCCGGGGCCCCGGCGGCCCCCCGAGTCCGGGCGGCCCTGGTCGAGCTGGGCACCCCCGCCGTGGAACCCCTCTTGGCCGTATTGCAGTCCCAGGACCAGCAACTGCAGGTAGAGATTCTGCAGGCGCTGGCCCAGCTGGGCCATCCGTCGTCGCTGGACGATCTTCTGTGCCATGCCGTCATGCCCTCGGCCAGCGAGGCGCACCGGCAGGCCGCGCGGGAGGGTGTGGCACGTTTGGCCGACCAGGTCCCGGACACCGGGGCGGTGAAACGCAAGGTGTACACGACCGTTCACGAATACCTCACGGGCGGCCGCCGGGTGCGTTCCGATCTGGAGGGGAAGGGCCCGTGGTGGAGCTGGGACGAGGGTTCGGGCGAAGTGACGCGTCGCGATCTGCCGGTGAGCCATGTCGCGGCGGCGCGGGCAGATCGGCTGGCCCGCCAGTTGTCCCGGGTCGATCCGAACGACCCGCGGCTGGCACGGCTGGCGGCCCTGGCCCGCCTGGCCTGGGGCAAGTTGTCGGGGGGGCTGGATCAGCCGCTGCCGGCCGAGGTGGCGGCGGCGGTGAAGGAACTGGCCCCCGCCGATCCGCTGGACTTCTTCAACGAGCTCTTGGGCCTGGCCTTGCGCCGCCAGCAGGTCCCGGCGGCAGTGGGTGCGGCCCAGCTGCTGGGGTTGGCGGCGGCCGAGGCGGGGGGGGCCCCCGAGCTGCTCAACTACAGCGGCCCGGTCCCCACGCCGCTGGCGCGGGCCCTGGCGCACCGGGACCGGCGGCTGCGATTTGCCGCCTTAGAGGCCGTCGTCACCGCGGCCCCCCCGACGCTGTTCGCCGGTGCCAGCGGAGTGCCGTCCGCTCTGCAGTTCTTCCTCTCCTGGGGACCGCGGCCCCGCGCGGTGGTGGCCGATCCGCGGCCTGCCCGAGCTCAGATGATGGCCGCCCAGTTGAAGGCGAATGGCTGGGAGGCGGATCGGTTTACCAGCGGGCGAAACCTGTTACGGGCCGCTCAGCAGCGGGCCGATTACGGGGTGGCGTTGATCGCTTTTACCATCGAGCGTCCGGACAGCCGCGAGACGTTAGCCAGCCTCCGAGAGGATCCCCGCACGGCAGATCTGCCGGTGGGGCTGATCAGCGAATTGCGACACCGGCAGGAGGCCGAGTTGTTGGTCCAGCAGTTTCCGCCGACGGTGACGTTTGTGGTGCCCCACGACGAGTCGACCATGCAGCTGCGGCTGGACCAGCTGACCGCCGCGGCCGGCGACCGTTTTGTGGCTCATCCGCAGCGCCTGAAACACGCTCAGCGCGCCCTGCAGCTGGTGGTCCAGCTGGCGGGGCAGCGGCCGCCGCTGTTCGATTTGGCCAGCTGCGAGCCGGCTCTGGAAGCGGCCCTGGCCCACCCGGACCTGGCCGCGGCCGCGACCGACGCGCTGGCCGCCCTCGGCTCCCCCGCCGCTCAACAAGCCCTCGTCACCACCGCCAGCTCGCCCGCTCAACCCCTGGCGATCCGGCAGCAGGCGTCGCGGGCCTTTATCGCCGCGATCCAGCAGCACGGCATCGGCCTGACGATCGCCCAGATCCGGCAGCTGGACCAGCAGTACCAGCAGCAGGCGGATGACGGGGCCGCGATTGAAGCCCTCCTGTGGGCGATGCTGGACGCCCTCCAGACCCAGAAACCATGAGTCCCGTGGTGACCGACACGAACTTGGACGTGCTCAGTTCTCCCTTGCCCGAATTGATTGGCCAGGGCGCGGCGATGCAGGAGGTTTACGCGGTCACGACCAAGGTGGCCCGGACCAACGCTTCTGCTCTGCTGTTGGGCGAGACCGGCACGGGCAAGGAGCTGATTGCCAAGGCGATCCACCGTTTGAGCCGTCGGCGGAATGGTCCTTTTGTCCGCGTCAATTGCGGGGCCCTCTCGGAAAGTCTGCTGGAGAGCGAGCTGTTTGGCCACGTGCGGGGGGCCTTCACCGGTGCCGTGGGGAATCGCGCCGGGCGTTTCGAAGCGGCCCACACGGGGACGATTTTTCTGGACGAGATCAATTCGACGACCCCCAAGCTGCAGGTCAAACTGTTGCGGGTCCTGCAGGAACGGGAATTCGAACGCGTGGGGGACACCGAAACGATCCGCGTGGACACGCGCGTGATTGCCGCCTCGAATCGGGATCTGGTCGGCGAGATCGAGGCGGAACGATTTCGCGAGGACCTCTACTACCGCCTGAATGTGATCCCCATTCACATCCCGCCCCTGCGACAACGCCGCGAGGACATCCCCGAGCTGGTCGGTTATTTTTTAAATTATTACAACGAACTGAATGACCGTTTCGTGGTCCACATTCATCGCGACGCCCTCCAGGCTCTGCAGGATTACGACTGGCCCGGGAATGTCCGCGAACTGCAGAACTACATCGAGCGAGCGGTGGTGCTGGCGGAGGGGGACGAGCTGACCCCGGATTTGTTGCCCGCCGAACTGTTGGGGCCGGGCGGCGGCGGCCGCCGCGGGCGGCGGGCGGACCTGGAGACGTTGACCCAGGAAGTGGTGCAGGAAGGACTGGCCACCGCCGGGGCGAATGATGACAATCTGTATGGAAAGATCGTGCGGCGGATCGAACGGGAACTGATTGCGCAGGTGATGGCCATTTGCGACAATGTGCAAATCAAGGCCGCTCACCGACTGGGCATCAACCGCAACACGCTGCACAAAAAGCTGAAAGAATATTCGCTGGAGAAGTGAGTCGCGTTGCCAGCGGCCCCTCGCCACTGGCAACGCGCCCATTGTCATGCAGGGCATTTCGGTCGCTTGTTTCGCCGCCAGTTACGGGGTGGCGCTGGTTTGCGAGGTCTCCCGGCTGTTCTTTCGCAGCGGCGTGCGGGGAGCGCTGATGCTGGGCTTCGCCGCCGCCGGCCTGCTGGCTCACAGCCTCTACCTGGCCATCCGCCTCACCCACCAGGGGGAGGGCCCCGTGGCCGGCTGGTTCGAGTGGTTTCTGCTGGCCGCCTGGATCATGGCCGCGGCGTACCTGTATTTGACCTATTACCACCCCCGCAATCCGATCGGCCTGTTTGTGTTGCCGCTGGTCCTGGGCCTCATCGCCGTGGGATACCTCTTTCGCGGCGCAGCGGCCTTCGGCGGTACGCGGGCCTGGGGCCTGGTGCACGGCCTCTCCCTGCTGATGGGTACCGTGGTGGTCCTGATCGGATTCGTGGCCGGTCTGATGTACCTGATCGAAGCCCGCCGGCTGAAACAGAAACGGCCGCCCGCCAGCCGTTTTCGGCTGCCCAGCCTGGAGTGGGCCGAAAAGGTCAATGGGCGGACCCTGGTCTTTTCCACCATCCTCCTGGGGATCGGGGTCCTGTCGGGACTGGCGCTGAACGCCAGCCACCACTCCCAAGGCCAAACCGCCCTCCCCTGGACCGATCCGGTGGTGTGGAGCAGCGGGTTGCTGCTGGCCTGGCTGCTGGTCGCCGCGGTGTTCAACTTCGCCTACCGACCAGCCCGGCAGGGACGCAAAGTCGCCTACCTGACCTTGGCCAGCATGATTTTTCTGCTGCTGGCCCTGGGAATGATCCTCTGGGCACCCTCCCAACATCCGTCCCAACAGACCCTGGGCGGAAACCGGCCGGGGGATGACCTCCCGCAGACCACCCCGGCGGGGAAGGGGGATCTGAGCGGGACGAGCCTGATCAGCGGGATCTGCCGGCCGGCCCGCGCCGCGGCCGCCGCAGGAGGGGGGTGGTGATGAAGGTCCAGCTGGTCGGCGTCAGCCACCACACCACCCCGATCCAGCTGCGTCAGCGGCTGGCCTTCCGACCGGAACAGGTCCCCTCCGCTCTGGAAGGACTCCGCCATCGGTTTCCTCAGACCGAAGCGGTTTTGCTGTCGACCTGCAACCGGGTCGAGGTCTATACGGCGGTCGCCGAGGACCAGGTCAGTCCCTCCCACCAGGATCTGGTCCACTTTCTGGCCGAGTTTCACCAGATTTCGGCAACCGAGATCTTTGACGAACTGTTCGAGCGGACGGGGGAAGATGCCGTGCGGCATTTGTTTTATGTCGCGGCCAGCCTGGACAGCATGGTGGTCGGTGAAGCTCAGATTCTGGGGCAGGTCAAACAGGCGTATGTGATGGCCAACCAGGCCGGCGCGACCGGCCCGCTGACTCACGGTATTTTCCAGGCGGCGCTCAAGACCGCCCGCCGGGTGGCCACCGAGACGACGATTAACCAGCGGCGGACCAGCGTGGCGGGAGTGGCGGTGGCAGATTTTGCCAGGCAGATTTTCGAGCGGTTTGACGACAAGAGGATCCTCGTCATCGGCGCCGGCGAAATGGGCGAGGAAGCCTTGCGTTTTCTCTACCACGAAGGAGGACAGCAGATCACCGTCGTCAGCCGCACCTTCGAGACGGCGGCCGACCTGGCTGAGCGCTGGTCCGGCCAGGCGGTGCCTTGGGACCAGCTAGAACAGCAGTTGACCGCTGCGGATCTGGTGATCAGTGCGACCGGCGCCGGCCAAACGGTGGTCACGCAGGAGGATTTTCAACGCGTCGCACCGCACCGCTACCAGCGGCCGCTGTGCATTCTGGATCTGGCCGTGCCGCGGGACTTCGATCCCGCGGTGGGCGAAAACTTGGGCGTTTATCTGTACTGCCTCGACGACCTCCAGGAAATCTGCCGCCGCAACCGGGCGGCCCGCGAGAAAGAGTGGCCGGCGGCCGAACGGATTATTGAGGAAGAAGCGGCCCGGTTCATGGTCGAACTGAATCACCGCGCCACCGCTCCCACCATTCGTCGGTTGCGCGACTCGTGCGACGTGTTAAAGCGGGACGAACTGCAGCGGTTGTACAACAAACTTCCCGATCTGGACGAAACCCAGCGTCAGGAAATCCAGAACACCTTCGACCGGTTCCTCAACAAGATGCTGCACCCCCCCCTGGAATCGCTCCGCGACGAAGCCCGCCGCGGCACCCCCCACGGCCTGCTGGAAGCCCTCCGCCGGCTGTTCCAGATCAAAGACTGACCCCCCCCCCCCCCCCCCCCCCCCGGGGGCAAACCCGCCCGGG
>CAYFZZ010000068.1:0-11344 GCA_964347545.1 uncultured Planctomycetaceae bacterium
GGGACCTTTTCCAGAATTTCCAGCAGGATTGAGTCGGCGTCGATATTTTCCGCTTGGGCCTCGAAGTTCAAGATCACGCGGTGCCGCATGGCCGGCAGGTAGACGCGGCGGATATCGGCAAAGCTGACGTTGTAGCGGCCTTCCAGGAGAGCGCGAACTTTGGCGGCCAGGGCCAGGGTCTGAGCACCCCGGGGGCTGGCCCCCCAGCGGAGGTACTGGTTGGTAATCGGCAGGGCGAAGGGTCCCTCGGGGTGCGTGGCCAGGGTCAGCCGCACCGCGTAGTCCTGCACGTGTTCGGCCAGGATGACTTCCCGCACGAGGCCCTGCCATTGGACAATTTCGGCACCGTCCATCACCTTCTGCGGCCGCAGGGACTCCCCGCCGGTGGTGCGGTCCAGAATGGCGGCCAGTTGAGCTCGGTTGGAGTAGCCGACATTCAATTTGAAGAAGAAGCGATCCAGCTGGGCTTCCGGCAGGGGGTAGGTCCCTTCCTGTTCCAGCGGGTTCTGGGTGGCCATCACGAAGAAGGGCGCTTCCAGGGTAAAGACCTGCCCGGCCACGCTGACCGACTTCTCCTGCATCGCCTCCAGAAGGGCGGACTGGGTCTTGGGCGTGGCACGGTTGATTTCGTCCGCCAGGCAAATTTGCGTAAACACGGGCCCCTGCTGAAACTCGAAAAAACGGTGGCCGCGTTCGTCCTCCATGACCATGTTCGTACCGATGATGTCGGCCGGCATCAGGTCGGGCGTGAACTGAATGCGGGAGAATTTCAGGTCCAGCGTTTCGGCCCGCGAGCGGACCAGGAGGGTCTTGCCCAGCCCGGGCACGCCTTCCAGGAGGCAATGCCCGCCGACGAAGAGGCAGGTCAGCACGCCGTGCAGGATCTCGTCATGGCCCACGATCACGCGGGCCAACTGGTCGCGGACTGCCTGGTACCGCTCAGCAAACTGGGCGGCGCGTTGCTGCATACTCTCGCCAATGCTCATCGGGGGCTCCTGTCTGAAGGATCCGGGATCTTCGCTGTCCGGTTGTCGATTGTGGGCACTTCGTGGCTGGCTGGTTTTCTGACGGGGGCTTAAAGGTCACCTTAGGTAGGGGCCGGGCCGGCGGCTGGGGGGCGGACGGCCACCGCGACGGCCGCAGGTGGCCCGCGGGCCGCGGCTACTGGTTCTTCTCGTGCTTGTCTTCCCAGACTTTTCGTTTGGCCTTCAACAGGCGGCTGGTATAGGTCTCTTCTTCGGCGGCTTGTTCGGCCGGTGGCGGGGCGGGGCCGGGCTGAGGCGGCGGCCCCCCTGCCGCCGGCCGGGGACCGGCCGGCGAGGGCGGGGCGTCTGCCTTCCCCGTGGGCTGGAAGCGGGTCGCGGCCCGCCGCTGCTGCAGCTGACCCGCCATCTCGGCCTTGCGGCTCTGCAATCGCGCCAGCGTCGGACTGGGGGCCGTCACCATCTTCCCCCGTCCCCAAACGGCCCGCACGCGGGCCACCAGGGGCACCAGGCCACCCAGGCCGATCTGCACGCGCCGGAAGAATACATCAAAAAAGAACAAACATCCACCGGCCAGCAACAGCAGGTGCCACACGTCCTGCGGACTGGTGGCCGGCAGGAGGTCGTGGCGAAAGCTGTTAAACCGCTGGACCAGCTCCGGGTCGACCAGCGACCTGCCCGGCTCTTCGATCAACATCCCCGGCTGTCCCCCGGTGGGGATCAGTCCCGCGATATCGCTGAGCAGTGCCAGGTTCTCTTCCCGATCCCGATACTCGGCCGAATAAGGGACGTTAATCCCCGTCCGCAGGGGCGCCTGGCCGCGGCCGGGATGGACCAGAATCATGTAACTGCCCGGATCCTCGGCCTCGAACTCGCCCAGGTAGCGGCCCGGTGCGACCTGGCGGATGTCGATCTGGCGCCGCTGCATATCGGGACCCACGACGCTGCCGGTCATGTTCAGAAAATCGAGGAACTCGTCTTCCTGGTCCCAGGCCTGAATCAGGACTTGCACCTTCCCGTCGGTGGTGTCGGTGGCCAGCATAAAGTTTTCCGATTCGGCGATCGGCCGCATGGACCAGCGGACCATCTTGCTGAAGAACTTCTGGTAATCGGGCCAGTCTTTCCACTGGCGGGCCCAGCCTTGAGCGGATTCGCCGGTGTCGGTGGTCCAGGCGACCGTCCGCCCCAGGCCGTAGGTCCAGGTGGCCAAAATCGTATTGGTCCGCTCGCCGCTGGGAACCGGCGACGTGATCAGCACTTCCACCAGGGGATGGTCTTTCTTGCTGGTCAGGACGAACCCGGTCAGCGGCGGGGGCGGGCTGATGTCGCGGACGATTTCGTGGTTGCCCACAATCTGTGGCTGAAAACCTTGCTCGCGTTGATAGACCAGCGGCCGGGCCAGGCGGCGAACTTCGCGCTGATAGATCCGCGGCAGGGCCGCGGCGTTTTGGACCTTGTAATACTTCCCCCCGGTCTGCTTGGCGATGTCCTGCATTGTGCTGGTGCCCAGGATGCCGTGGCTGCCGACGGCCACGGTCGTGACCACCACGGGTGGCTGCTGGTCGGTCAGCAGTTTCAGCGTGCCCCCCTTGGGGGGCGTGGGGTCCCCGTCGCTGATGATGATCATGTGCTTGATCGCGGCATCCGTCAGCTTGGCGAACGCGGCCGCCGCCTTCCGCATGGAAGGATCGAATTCCGGCATATCCCCGGGGGTCATGCGGTCCAGCCGAGCCAGCATATTCTGGCGTTTGCCTCGGACCCGAGCGAATCCTTCGGACCACAGCCAGGTATCCCCTCCCTGCCGCCCGCTCCACTGCAAGAGGCCGCAATAGTCCTGGTTGCCCAGCGCCTGGATCGATTCGCGCGCGACCACTTTCTGCCAGTGATTGCCTCTGGCCATTTCGCCGGCGTGCATGATGAGGCACAGCGCGCCAACGGGCGCGATCTTCAGGTTGTCGATCTGGAAATCGACCGGCATCGCCTTTTCGACTTCCGTATTCGTCCAGCCGCCGGCGCCAAACGAACTGGCCCCTCCCAACATGATCAGCCCGCTGCCCATCTGCTGGGTGTTGGTGACCAGCATCTGCACCTGTTCGTCGCTGAAGTTGCGGACGCCGTCCACGTCATCGCCGCTGGACCGTGGCACGTTGGCCAGAATCACGCTGTCAAACCGCTGCAGCTGGACCAGGCTGGTAAACAGCTGGTCGCTGGCCATCACCGACACCTGCAAACCCTCGTCGCGGAGGCTTTCGACGAACTGAGCGAACTGGCCGCGTTGGTTCCAGTCTTCGATCAACAGGACCTGTCCCTTGCCGCGGACATGCGTGAAGGCGGTGGCGGTGTTGTTTTTGGCGACGGCGTCCTGGTCCGGGTCGTCGGGTGTGAACCGCGCCTCGTACGTGTAAAAGTCCGGCTGGTCGATCGTTTCCGGGGACCCGCGATCGGTAGAAATCACCGTCTTGCCGGGCGGCAGTTCCACCCCCACTTCGCTCAACAACGTCTCCCGCTCGCCCGTCTTCCGCACCAGCCGCAGTTTCCCCTCAGCCGTCTGGGTGGGGCTGTTGTTGTGCAGGACCACACGCAGATCGAACGGCTGTCCCCGGCGGACGTCGGCCGGAACGGTGACTTTTTCGACCGAGACATCGGCCCGAGCCGCCAGGCGGATGGGAACCACATCGATCCCCACCCCGGCCGCGGCGGTACGGGTCGCCTGCTGCATGGCGTCCCCCAGGTTCTCGTTCCCGTCGGTGATGATCACCACCCGTTTGGCCGCATCTTCGGGAAACAGGGCCAAAGCCATGTTCAAGGCCGCTTCCAGATCGGTGAATTCCCCGTCGACCTCGGCTTCGACGCGACGAGCCAGTGGGAGGTCGTCGTCGATGGGGCCAATCTCCACGTCCGGCTTGCGGCCAAACACAATCACCGCCGCGCGGTCGCGGCGGGCCGCATCCCGATGCTCGTGCACCGCCCGCCGCGCATACTCCACCATCGCCTCCCGCGCCGAACGCGGGATGCTCTCGGACTGGTCCAGCAGATAAATCACCGTCAACCGGTCGCTGATCCGCACCAGCCGCATGTCGGCGATCGCCAGGATCAGCAACAGCATGACCAGCGTCCGCCAGGCAATCGCCACCACGCGACGGACCCCCCCCAGGCCGGAGAGGCTGTGGTAGCTGAACACCCACAACAAGGGCAGGAAGCCGGCCAACAGCAGGTACCAGGGCGAGTCGAAAATGAGACGGTAACTGAACATCGCCCGTTTACAACCTTATCTTCTGCACTCGGTGATTGTTCGTGTCCAGGATCAGCAGGTCGCCCTGACGGCTGAGCGCCAGGGCCCAGGGGTTGTACAACTGACCCGGCTGGCGACCGCTGCTGCCCCAGCAAGCGACCGATTGGCCGTCGTGGGTAAATTTCTGCACCCGATTGTTGCCGAATTCGCAGATGTAAACAAACCGATCATCCAGCACCAGGTCGTAGGGATAGGAGAGCTGGCCCGGCGCCGGACCCTGCTTTCCCCAGATCTGGACCAGGTTTCCCTCGGGATCGAAGACCTGGATGCGATGGTTGCAGGCATCGCAGACCCAGATCCGGTCTTGCGCGTCGATGGCCATGTTTTGCGGACGGCGAAAGCGGCCGGGCTGGTCCCCGTGCCCCCCCCACTGGGTCACGAATTGACCCGAGCGGGAGAATTTTTGAATCCGGTCAAATTCCCCGTATTCGGAAACGTAGTAGTTGCCCTGGGAATCCTGCACGACGTCCGTCACCAGGCCAAACTGGCCCGGGCCGGGCCCCGCCGTGCCCCCCAAGGTTTTCTGTTCCAGCAGCTCGCCGCGAGGGGAAAAAAACAACACGCGGTAGTAATGCGTGTCCGCCACCGCCAGGTTGCCGTCCCGATCGATCGAGATCCCGGTCGGTTTGCCGTTGGCGAAAGCGGGCATCTGCCAGGGACCGCGCCGCAGATGGCCGTCGACGTCAAAGACCTGAATCCGAGCGGACATGTCGACGATGTAGACACGGTCCGCCGCGTCCACCGCCATGGCTCGCGGCTTCTGCAGGCGGCCATCCGCGGTCCCTCGGCGTCCCCAGACCTGCGGCCGCGGCCCCGCCGGAGAAGCCGCTTCCTGACAGCCCACGATCGCCGTGCACAACAACAGCCCCAGCAAGCTGGTCCCGCCGCCACGGGTAGAAAAAATTTTCATAAAGATCATGATGCAGGAAGCGGCGCCGGCCAGCAAGCCGCAAGCCGGGAGGCCCCGCATCTTCGCTCGCCAACCGCGCAAAATCTACCAAGTAGCCAGAGGGGACCCAAATCGGTAAACTAACGGGTCCCGACCGCTAAATTCGTTCCCTTCTGACCTTGTCGGCACGGATAAACCGAGACTCATGAATAACATCCTGACCCTCGTCCTCGGTGGTGGCCGCGGGACACGCCTCTTTCCGCTGACCCGCTATCGCTCCAAGCCGGCCGTGCCGCTGGCGGGCCGGTACCGCTTGATCGATATCCCCATCTCCAACTGCATCAATAGCGGCCTGCGGCAGATCTATGTGCTGACGCAATTCATGTCGGTCAGCCTCCATCGCCACATCCGGAACGCCTACCAGTTCGATCGCTTCAGCGGTGGCTACGTGGAAATCCTGGCCGCTCAACAAACCCTCGAAGATTCCAACTGGTATCAAGGCACCGCCGATGCCGTGCGGCAGAACATTCGCTATATCAAGCAGTACGGTGTCGAGTACGTGTTGATCCTCTCCGGCGACCAGCTGTACCGGATGAATTTCAAGGACATGCTGAAAACCCACCAGGAGGCGGGGGCCGAGGCGACGATTGCCGCCATGCCGGTCGCCCGGGAAGAGGCCTCCGGATTGGGCGTCATGCGTCTGGACGACAGCGGCCGCGTGATCGGCTTTTTGGAAAAACCCCAGACCAAACAAGAGATGGACTCGGTCTGCATGGACCCCAAGTGGATTGATGCGCATGGGGTGCAGAGCCGGGGACGGGACCTGCTGGCCAGCATGGGAATCTACCTGTTCAATCGCGACTTCCTGGTGGACGCCCTGGAAAAGACCGATTACCAGGACTTTGGCAAGGAAATCTTTCCCGCCTCCATCCGCGCTCGACATGTCCACGTCCACCTCTTTGACGGCTACTGGGAAGACATCGGCACCATCGGCTCGTTCTACCGCTGTAACCTGGACCTGGCCGGGGCGTCGTCCCCGTTCACCTTTGTCTCGCCCGAAGCCCCCATCTACTCCCGCTCGCGCTACCTCCCCCCCGCCCGGATCGACGGGGCCCACATCAACAACAGCCTCATCGCCGATGGCTGTATCATTGAGGAAGGAGCGGAGATTGAAAACAGCATCATCGGCGTCCGCTGCCAGATCGGCAAGCAGGCCGTGATTCGCAACTCGGTGCTGATGGGCGCCGATTTCTACGAGACGCCGGCCGAACTGGCGCGGGACGTCTCGGAAGGCCGCCCGCACGTGGGGATCGGGCCGCGAGCGACCATTGCGGGAGCCATCATCGACAAGAACTGCCACATCGGCAGTGATGTCCGCGTGGTCAACGAGCGGAATGCGGAAGAGGCCAACCTGTCCGACCAGGTCTTTATCCGGGACGGGGTGGTCGTGGTCGAAAAAGACACGACCCTCCCGGATGGCTGGAAGATGTGAGCCGCCGGGCGGGCCACCTGTGACACCAGCAGGCCCACGCGCGGCACACCAAGCGATCCGATCCGCTCACCAACTCGACGCCTCCGCCGGGGGCGTTGCCGAGCGGGGTACCAGCCGGCCGGGGAGCGGGGGGCCGCCCAGCACCGACCCGGCGCGGACCGGGCCGCAACCGGCACAGCCCGCCCCGCCGATCACGGGACCGTGCGGATACCAAGGGTCGCACGGGGCGCAACCAGACAGGCCGCCCAGCAGGGCCAGACAGATGCACAGCAGCAGACGGTTCATGCCAGCGGTTTTCCGAAACAGAGCGAACAGGACCGGCGGGCGGTGCCGCGAGCGGCTTATAGCACCTGCCGCCCCGCCCCGACAATCCCAGTCCGCAACCATCCCCCTGCCCCCGATCGGCCGCCGCCCCGCCGCCCCGCCGCCCGCTAGCAGCCGCTCAGCCCCCCAGCCCGATCAGCCGGTACAGCTGTCGGTCTTCCAGGCTGTCGATCACCAGCGCGGCCCCGGCAAAGTCGTGGTGCTTGCTGACCGTCCCCGGGACCGCCACGGCCACCGTCCCCGCCGCGACCGCGGCCTGACAGCCGGCCTGGCTGTCCTCCAAGACCAACACCTCTGCCGGCGCCAGCCCCAGCCGGGCGGCCGCCGTCTCGTAAATCTCCGGATGCGGTTTGCCGTGCTGGACATCCTCGGCGGTCAGCACAAATTGAAAGCGGCCTTCCAGATCGAAACGGGACAACACGGTCCCGGCAAACTGGCGGGGACTGCTGGTCGCCACCCCCTTGGGCAACCCGGCCGCTTCCAGGGCCGCTAACAGCCGCAGCAGGCCGGGCATGGTCTGCAATTTCGTGTCCAACAAAGGGGCAAAGATCTCCCGCGACTCGGCCTCGATCTCGTCCACCGTCTCGACCAACCCGTTCCACGCAATCATCGTCTCGATCGCCTGCCGCGGCCGCCGCCCCATCATGGCATCCAACAGTTCCGGCGTGAACCGGTGGCCACGCCGCCGCAAGACTTCCGAACCCACCTCGATGTACAACTCCTCGGTGTTGAACATCAGCCCGTCCAGGTCAAACACAATCCCCTGCATGGCTGCCTGCGTCATGGGATCCTTTTCAGCACCTGAGCCAGCTCGCCCAGGATTAAACAGGTGGCGCCCCACACCTGGTGATCGCCGACGGCGATGTGTGGCGAGCGAAACCGGACACCTCCCACACACCGGCAGGTCGACTGCAGGTGCTTTCCTTCCACCAGCTGGGCCACCGGCAACTCGATCACCTCGGCCACTTCGCGGGCACACGGCCGCCAGGCCGGCTGATGAGGGTAGACGCCAATCCAGGGGGTCACCAGATGATTGCTGGCAAAGACGTACACGTCGGACAGCGCGCCCAACGAGCGGACCTGGGTCGCTCGAATCCCCAGCTCTTCCTCCACCTCGCGGCGGGCCGCCTGTTCGCTGGTCTCGCCCAGCTCCACCACGCCGCCCGGCAGCGAGATCTGGCCCCCGTGCGGCCGCAGGTCGGCCGGCCGCAAGGTCAACGGCAGCGACCAGCCGCCCCCCGCGGGATACAGCAGGATCATCACCGCGGCGCGGCGAGCATCGGCGGCCGCCGGGCCGCGGTGGCGGCCGTAGGTCAGTTCCGACGCAAAGCGGCCGGGGGCCCCCGCGGTGGAACCCTCCGCCAGCCCCGCCTGCAGCCGCTGGGGAAAATCGTCAACAGGGGACAAGCACATTACGGCGACCCACGACGAGGGGGAAACAGTTGGTAAACGGCATACGAATCGTTGGCGACCAGCCGGGGGAACGGCAGGGCGGGTCGAGCGTCGGTGACCAGGTACGTGGCACCATACTCGGCCGCCAACTCCCGCAGCCGGTGGGGCGGGAGCTGAGCCCGCGAGCGGGGTTGGACGGCCGGGCCGGGGTCGAGCGCTTGCAGCCGACGCCACCACTCGACCACCGACGCCGCATCCTGGGGCATCTCCTTCCAGGTGCCAACCTCACCCCGCTCTGCATACCATTTAAACGTATGCGACCAGCGGGGGACAATGCAGACCGCATCGGGAGGGGTACGCCGCCGGATGTGGTCACAGACCTCGCGCCAGTCGGCCAACTGCTGGACCGTCCCTGCGGTCTTGCGGTCCGCCGCAGGGATCACTTGGCGGGCGTGCCGGGACAGCCGATCGGTCCCATGCCCCACGGCGACCACCACCCCCGCCGCCAGCAGCAGGCCCGCTCGCCACGGATGGATCGCTTGCCACTGGAGGATCCGCGCGGTGACCGCCAACGCGGCGCCGGCCGGCAAGAGGACATCCGCCAGGCGGAACCAATAAAACCTTAACAGCCGGGCCGCCGGGTAGGGCTGGTGCCGCCACAGGACGGCGATCGCCAGCCCCGCCGCGGCGATGGCCAGCCCGCCCAGCACAAAGGCGGACAACCGCCGGTTCGGCAGGTCGCGCAAGCCGCGGGCCAGCCCCAGCCAGAGGATCGCCAGGGCCAGGAAGCGGACGCCGAAGGGGACATCCAGCCACCCCCGCCGCCACAAGAAATAGGACGGGTTCAAGTGGTGGGGCAAACGGTGGAAAACCTGAATCCAACGCGCCTCGGCCGCGACCTGCGGATCGACGCCCGCCGACAGTTGCATGGCGGGCCACAAGCCGACCAGCCCCAAGACCACCGCCAGCGCCATGGCCGGCAGGATGCGGATCAGCCGTGGCCGCTGACCATCGCCGCCGGACCAACACCAGGCAAAAGCGGCGGCCAGCAGCGACCAGCCGCCCACCAGGGGGTGGATCGCGGTGGCGGCGCCCAGCAGGATCCAGGCCAGCGACCAGCGACCGCGGACCAGGGCGGCCAGAGCGGCGAAGACCAGAGCGTAGGCAAAGCCCTTCGATTCCAACCCGCCCACCGCCCACTCGCCGGCCATGTGCAACCGGCTGTTGAAACAGACAAACAACGCCGCAGATAACACCGCCAGCCAGGCACGGGGGGCGACGTGCATCGCCAACCGCTGCCAGGCGACCGCCAACAAACCGCAGGTCAGCACGCGTCCCAGGAGGGCCACTGCGGAAAATGGCAGGATCGGGGTCAGCCAGCCGAAGAACCAGAAAAACAAGGTGTGCGCGTCGCGCGACTGCAAAAAGAAATCGCCGCCACACCAGGCGGGATTCCAAAAGTGCCGAGCCTTCGCCAGATAATTCGGCTCGTTGACCTCCGGGACCAGCCAGCCGGCATGCGCCAGGAAGACCATCCACACCAACAGCTGTTCGACCGGCAACTGCCAATGGGAAAACCGGGACGCTGACATGTGGCTTTTGTGGCTCACCCCCGCCCCCATCAGGACGGCCGCTCGTGTGCAATTCCCAGACCCCGGCCACCCCCACCGCGGCCGCCGACCCCGCCGCCGTGGCGCAAGGCCTGAAATTGTAGCTCAGCCTGCCAGAACGTACCAGCGTTTTGCTATCATCAAGACACAACACCAGACCCAGCCGGCCTGATCGGGACCAGCGGATGGATCACCAGCTGCGCGATTATTTTGACCAGCTACTCCAAACGGTGCTGGACGATCTGCCCCAACGAGTCCACGACTTGCTGGAACAGATGCCCTTGCACGTGGAAGACTATCCGTCGCCAGAGGTCATGGCCGAGATGGGGATCCGCAGACGACACACCTTGTGTGGGTTGTATACCGGGGTGCCGATCAGTGAGCGGCATGCCAGCGACCCGCCGCTGCTGCCCGACGTGGTGACCATCTATCGCGAGGGCATCCTGCACCTGGCCACCGACACCCAGGGCCAGCTGGACGTGGAGGAACTGCGACGGCAGATGCGGATCACCGTCTTGCACGAACTGGGGCACCACCACGGCATGGAAGAGGACGAGCTGGACGAGCTGGGTTACGGTTGAGCGGCAGCGGCGGCCCCGGGGCGGGAGGGGCTAGGGTGAGGGAGTGATGGAGTGATGGAGTGATGGAGTGAGGGGGTGAGGGGGCACCCCCCACCGCCACAGGCAGAAGATTGATGATTGATGATTGGCGATTGTTGATTTGCGAAGTGGCAGGCATGCAAAACGTGTGGCTTCACTTCAAAAATCAACAATCAACATTCGACAATCATCAATCGACCGCTCGTCGCGATGAGCCAACATCCGCCGGCGTCTGCCTTCTGTAGCCGGCGTCTGCCTTCTGTAGCCGGCCTCTGCCTTCTGTAGCCGGCCTCTGCCTTCTGTAGCCGGCCTCTGCCTTCTGTAGCCGGCCTCTGTGAGGCCGGTGCCTGGCGGAGGAAAATCCGAAATTCGCATTTAGAAATCCGAAACAAATTCAAAGCACGAATGCCAGAAACATCCACTGGCCCATTTTTTCTCTCTGTGCTCTTTGCGACCTCCTGTTCAAATTTGTGTTTCACGCAAAGGCGCCAAGCCGCAAAGAGAACGTAAGGGCTAGGGATGCGGGATGCGGGATGCGGGATGC
Organism: uncultured Planctomycetaceae bacterium; assembly: GCA_964347545.1. Classification (GTDB taxonomy): domain Bacteria; phylum Planctomycetota; class Planctomycetia; order Pirellulales; family UBA7805; genus CS4-C045. The sequence goes on from CAYFZZ010000068.1 coordinate 11,126, forward strand.
GGGATGCGAGATGCGAGGTGCGGGATGCGAGCGGACAAACACTGGCCCGATGTCCACAAATGACCGGTGCGTGGCTGCTTGGTGATTTCTGGTTTTCCTTCGCACCTTCTTGTAGGACGGGCACTCTTGCCCGTCCCCTGCATGACAGGCCGGAGGGCCCGTCCGACGTTGGGTGGCGGCCAGCGGCCGTGAGGTGGTCTCCCACTCAACCGCGGAGCG
>CAYFZZ010000069.1:0-11064 GCA_964347545.1 uncultured Planctomycetaceae bacterium
GGCGATTACGAGTACGAGCACCGTCCTGCGGACTGAGCACGAGCACGACCCGGGGAAGCCGCTTTGCGAGCTTTCTACAGAGCCCTCCCGACCCCTTACCACCCCGACTTCTTACCCGCCGCCGGGTGCGGGCGAGCTCATCCCGGGCTTGCCAGCGGGGAGTTCAGCAACCGATTTGTCTTCCCCCCGGTGGCCGCGTCGCCTGCTACAGAAGATCGATCAGTTCGGCGGGGTGGGCGATGATCGCGCGGGCCCCGGCGTTTGTCAGCTCCTCGATTTCGCGGTATCCCCAGGCGGCGCCGACGGGGACCATGCCGGCGGCGGTGGCCGTCTGCATGTCGACCCCCGTGTCTCCCACAAAGGCGCATTGCCCAGCGGGTCGGCCGATCTGACCCGCAATCCGCTGGGCGGCCGCCGGGTCCGGTTTCCGCGGGCCGCCGTCCCGTGTCCCCTCCACCGCTTGGAAGGCAAACGATCCCAGATAATGTTGGACACATTTCTGGGTGAAGTCGTGAGGTTTGTTGGACAAGACGGCCAAGGCGATCTGCCGGCGGACCAGTTCCTGCAACAGGTCGCCAATCCCGGCGAACAGACGGGTCTGCCGATTCCATGTCCGCCCGTAGGTCTCGCGAAACTGCTCGACGCAAGCGGCGATCTGTTCCTCGCCGGCTTGATCCTGCGGCAGCGCTTTGGCGAACAACCGCACCACCCCTTCGCCGACCAGGTAACGATACTGGTCCAGCGAATGGGTGGGGAACCCTTGCCGCTGCAGCACCTCGTTGGCCGCCGCGGCGATGTCCGGCAGCGAGTCGAGCAGCGTTCCGTCCAGGTCGAAGATGACTGCTGAAAAGTTCATGCCGCCCGGCCACCCGAATCCCGCCACCCTACGGCTGGACTTCCCCCTCCGCGATGTGGTAGATGGCGCGGATCGCCCCGTCAAAATCCCGCCACTCGCTGATCGAGAAAACTCCCGTCACCGCGATCGGACGCACGTGGTAACTGGTCGACGTGCCGGGTTCCAGTTGGACCATCACGCAATCATACAGCGCCGCGCCCGGACCGAAACAGCATTCCATGTTGTCCCGGACGAGGATAAATTTCGTGATTCCGTCTTTGACAAAGCTGGGCAGCATGTAGCCCCGAATGCGGATCCGGCGGCCGGCATAGCTCTCGATCTTGTCGGTCAACATCTCCCTCCGAAACGGCTCGGTCTTCTCCATCTCGAACTTGATGTCATCGAAGGACAAATCCAACAGCCGGTTGGTCCGCACCGGGGCGGACGCCGATTTTTCCGGCGGGTCGGCCACCGGGCTCCCCTGGTCCGCCGGCCTCCCCTGAGGAGGCGTCGCGCCCGGCGCTGGTGACTTTTGACAGCCTCCCGGCATTACGACGACGCACAGGCAGATCCCGACTACCGCACGCCTGGAGGAACGGTAGCTGTTCATCGCAATACGCTGTTGTCCAGGTAATAAAAGACCTCGCCGCCGGCATCCACAGCCTGCGCAGGGCTGAGATCGACGCGAAACGTGCCCGCCACCTTGTGCATGCGGCTGCTGAAGGTCAGCCGATCAGGATCGGCCAGCGTGACTTGCACCCGATCGGTGATCTTGGGGTTTCCCCCAAAGCAGCAGTCGCCTTTATCCCGGACCAGCAAAAACGTCTTGATCCCTCGTTGCTGAGGGCCGGGGAAAACATAACCCTTAAGGAAGACCTGTTGACCGTTCAACTGCTCGGCCAGGGGCGGCACCAGCTGGCCGACCTGGCCCTCTTCGGGCTGGAGTTGAGCGTAGGAGACGCGCTGGTACCCTTCCGGGACCTCGGTCAGGTAGACGTAGGCCGCCGCGGTAACACTCCCGGCCAGCATCACGGCCGAGAGGCCGATTCCGGCCAGGGCCAGCCCCCGGCCGGCCAGTTCCTGCGGCCGCTGCCGGATTTGGGCCAGAGCGAAAAGGCCCAGGACGATTCCCAGCAGGGGCAGCAACCACAAGTACGGGCTCAGAAAGCTCAACCCCGACAACAGCCCGAAAAACAGACTGCTGACCGCCGCCGCACACATGGCGCGGTAGTCGTCGTAAGCCGATGCGCTGGCCGCCAGCTGCTCCAAATCAATGTCGCGTTTCATGGATCAGGTCCAGGTCAGGCCGTAGGCCGGCGGCCGCCAGGGGCAGCATTCGAAAGGCGACTCGGCCGGCGCCCCGTAGTCGCCTCTTCCCAAGTTATCGGATTTCCCGCTTGCCGGATTGCGCGCCAGGATTGTCACAGCCAAACCGGGCCAGGCAGTCGGCGCTGGCGGGGAATCGTTACTGGTGTTCTGTCGAGAGCGGTTCGCGGGGTCGCCGCAGGACCAGCCACATCAAGGCCAGCAGCCCCAGGGCGCTTCCCAGCGAAATCACGACAATCCAGACCATCAACACCCCGCTCACTTCCGCTTCAGCAACCCTGGCCTCCGCCTGGGGTGGCGGGCCGGCGGCCTGGGCCTGGTCCGCGGGGAGGGCAGGGGGCTGCGGGTCCTCTTCCCCCGCCGGCTGGTCAACCCCTCCACCACCCGTCTGGCTCGGCTCGACCTGCCCCCCCTCCCCGCTCGGCTCATCCTCCCCACCCCCAGCCGCCGCCTCGGGCGGTGCCGGTTGTCCCCCCCCGGCGGGGAAGGGAAACAAGGAAGACGCGCGGCGGACCGCGTCCGGGTCAAGTTTCGCCAGCTCTTCAATCTCCGCTTTGGCCTCGGGCAAAGGACAAGCCCTCAGGTAGTTGATCACCGGGACCCGCACCCAGCTGCTGTTCTCGTCCGCTTCCTTGAACAGTTGCACCAGACGCGGCAGCGATTCCCAATCCTCCCACCGCGCCAAGTCGCGAATCACCAGATCGGCCAGCTGGGGCCGGTCCAGCATGATCCGCAGCGACTGGAGAATCCGGTCGCGATCAATCACTCCGCCCTCTTCCCCCAGGAACCGCAACGCCATGATGGCCCCGTAGGTGTGCACATATTCGGGATCCCACATCACGCCACCGCGGAGGAAACGATCTTCGATCAGCGGCAAGCCCGCCGCGCCGGTCAGGGTCAGGTAGCAGGAGGTCATCGAGGAAAGGGCCGCCAGCTGGTCCCGGTCGCCGGAGGTCAAGATTTCTTCCAGCATCTGGACGTCTTCCGGTTGGCCGCACACGCTGAGCATCGTGAAGTACAGCGACCGCATGTGACTGGGGGCCTGGGCATTCTGGATCCAGCCGATCAGCCGATCGTGATCGATGTCGTCCTTGATCGCCTTGACCGTGTCGTAATCGGCGCGGGCGAATTCGTCGTAGGCGTCGGCTTGCAGCATCTCTTCCGGGTCGTCCAGATAATCCTCGAAAAACCGCAGCCGCTGAGCGGGATTGTCGGGCAGGGCCAGGATGTCCTCCAGGTATTTTTCCCCGCGAGCGGACAGCGCCAGGGGGGGGGCCCACTGCACAGCGTCCGGTTCGACACCCCGTAAAAGGAACCGCGTACCGGTCGGTTCCGTACCGGTGTAAATCGCGACCACCGTCTGCCCCACCCCCACATGTTCCTGGCCCTTGTAGACTTTCTGCACGCGGAACGTCGCTTTGTACGAATCGATCAATTCCGCGCTGGGCAGCTGCTCCTGGTCAGCGTCCGAAATCTCGGGACGCTGGACCAGTTCGGCCACCGCCGCGATATCGGACGCCGCGATGTCCTCGGCAAAGGTCGTTTTCACCGGGCGGCAGAAAGGACAGGCCTGGACGGTCGAACAGAGCGCTCCGCACCACATGATGGCCACGGCCAGCCAGCCCAACTTCGCCCGTCGTTTGCCCATCTTCATGGCGTGATTCATGGCCTGTTCCTGACCCACTTCTTGCGGTCCCCCGCGGGGCGGGAAGTTCGCCAGCCTCCTGGTGGCCGCTCTTCTCCGCATCATACCACGCCCGACCCCCCTCTGGCGACTCGGGCCCCGCTCAGGGCGAGGCGGTCAACGCCTTGGCCACGTCGGTACGGTAAGCGGTCAAGGCGGGCAGGTAGCCGGCCAACGTGGCCAACAGGATCAAGGAGGGGATCAAGATCAGTTCGGCCAGGTCGAACTGAAACGCGTGGATGGTGACGCCCGTCAGGTTCAGCACCAGCGGCGAGAGGATGGCCATTGTGCCGTGGCCCAGCAGGACGCCGGCCAGGCCGCCCAGCAGCGACAGCAGGATCGATTCCAGCAAGACCACGATCATCACCGTCGCTCGTCCCGCCCCCAGGGCCCGCATCACACCGATTTCGCGGCTGCGGTCGTTCATGGAATTGTAGATGCTGACCATCACACCGACGCCGGCCACGACAATGACCAACACGGCCAGGACCAGCAAAATGGCCCTCACATACCCGACCAGGCCTTCGAAAAGTTGAGCGACCTCGCGGGTGGGGAAGACGGCTTGAGCCACCCGGCCTTTGTTGATCTGCTTGGATAGCCCCAGGGCGTAGGCATCGTCGGCCAACAGCAGAAGGATCGCCGTCACCTCCCGCTGGTCGATGGGCAACGGTTTTAACTTGGGCGCCGACGTCGGGCCCTCGGCGGCCGACGGGTCGGACACCGCCGCCACCGCCGCGGTGGCTGGCGGCGGGGGCGAGGCGGCCGCCTCCTGCGGCGGGGCATCCGCGGGAACCGGATCCTCTTCCTCCTCCATGATCAAAGCGTGACCGCCCAGCAAATAAAAGCCTTCCATGTTGACAAACACCGCACGATCGTTGGGCGTGCCGGTAGCCGCCAAGATGCCCATGACCTCGAACAATTCCTCGTCGTGGACGTGGGCATTTTCATCGTCGGCCAGACCGTGGGTGATCGGAAAACGATCGCCCAGCCGCAACCCCGCTCGACGAGCCGCAATGGCGCCGATCACCGCCCCATGGAATTCGTCGTCGCGAAAATTCCGTCCCTCGGCGAACTCGTACCGCTTCGGCGTACCATCCTGGTGGGCCCCGTAGCTGATTTTGTCAAACAAGGCCGCGGTCGTCCCCACCACGCGAAATTCCTGGTAGCTGTCCCCCAGGCAGTAAGGGACCGCCACTTTCACCGCCCCCGCGAACTTGCCGCGGACCTTCTGGCCCTGCGGGTTCTGATACTCGGTGAACTGCTGGTAAAAATCGTACGGCAAATTCTCGATCGGCCGGCTCAGATGAAACACCGTGTTCATCACCAACTGCAGCTTGCCCCCCCGAGCCCCGACGATCAGATGGTAACCCTGAGCCGCTTCGCCAAAGGAACGAGCGATCACGTTGTGGATCACCAACACGACCACCACCAAGGCCACGCCCAGGGCCATGGACAAGCCCGTCAACCAGGACGAGAGGGCTCGCTGCCGAAGACTACGCCAAGCAATTTTCCAAAGACTCATGGGGGAGTGAGGGGTGAGTGGTGAGTGGTGAGGGGGGGGCAGCTAGGAAGTGTCGGTGGCGAGCGACGGCGAGCCGCCGTTCGCCCGGTTGATCTCCTCCAGGTGCTCGACCCGGTCAAACTGGCTGGAAACGGTCGGATCGTGGGTGACGACGATCAGGGCCACGTTTTCTTCCCGGCAGGTGTCGCGCAGGAGGTCGATGACGTGTTGCCGATGAGCGGCCCCGATGTTGGCCGTCGGTTCGTCGGCCAGCATCAGGGCGGGGCGGTTGGCCAGGGCGCGGGCCACCGCCACCCGCTGTTGTTCCCCCACCGACAATTGGTTCGGCTTGTGGCTGGCCCGATGAGCGACATCGACGCGATCCAGCAACTGAGCGGCCCGCCTGGGATCGGACGAACCGCGGGCAAAGGTCATCCCCAGAAGGACGTTTTCCAAAGCGGTGAATGCCGGCAGAAGGTTGAACGTTTGAAAAATGTAACCAATCCGCTCGGCGCGAAACCGGTCCCGACCCGCCTCGGGCAGCCGGGTAATATCCACCCCGTCGATTTCCACCGCGCCGGCATCGGGATTGCTGATGCCGGCAATGATGTGCAACAGCGTTGTTTTGCCACTTCCGCTGCTGCCCAAGAGGACCATCTGCTGGCCCGCCGCCAGCTGGAATCGCGGGACGTCCAGAATCGGCAGGAGGGACCCATCCGGTTCCCGAAATGATTTGCGGACGTTGTGCAGGGCGAGCATGGGATGAATGTAACAGCTGGGCAGTGGCAGACAAGAGCAAACCGCAGGCGGGCAGAACCCCCCGATACGCACCCTACGTCGCTCGGCGGCGATTGGTTCGCGGCCCCCCCGCTGGAGATGGGGCGGGCGAGCGGGGGGGCGTGACCAGCCCCGCCATTTTGCGGGCGGTGGTGTTCAGCGGATATCGCGACAACTGGCCCGGCCACAGCCATTTCAGTTCGGCCGGACTTCTCTGCTGGCCAGCCCCGGTCACGTACTGAGCCTCGAAGCACTCCAGCGTAATGCGAAACCGGGTCACACCGTGCTTGATCGTCCGCAGATGCCGATGCTCCGCCGCCGTGACACCGGTCAGCTGGCGGACCTTGCGGACCAGCTGGGGACCCAGGCTGGACCCGCGGCCCCCACCCAGGGCCACACGGGGGAAATCCCACAGACCCGCCCATCGTTCGTCCGGGCCGCACCGCCGCAAGAGGACGCGGCCCTGACGGCGGACAATCACCGCCGCTTCCCGGACCTCTTCATAAGCCCTCTTCCGGGCCACCCGGGGGATCTGGTCCTGCAGCCCGGCGGTGGCCGCGGCACATAACTGGCCGACGGGACAGGTGTGGCAAGCCGGCTGGCGGGACTTGCAGACCAGCGAGCCCAGTTCCATTAAGGCTTGATTGAAACGGCCCACGTCCCTGGTCGGCAGCAAAGCCGCAGCGAAAGCCCACAGGGTCTCCTGCCCCGCGGAAGCAGCCGGATCGCCGGGGTAGGCCAGCAACCGAGCCAGAAGCCGCGTGGTGTTCGCCTCCAGAATCGGTTCGCGAGCGTCGAAGGCGATCGAGAGGATGGCGCCGGCCGTATAGCGACCGATCCCCGGCAGGGCCAACAGCGGTTCCCGCTGGCGGGGCAGCTGCCCACCAAACTGGGCGACCACCTGCCCGGCGGCCCGGTGCAGCTGCCTGGCTCGCCGGTAATAGCCCAGCCCCTCCCAATGCCGCAACACCTCCTGTTCGTCGGCCGCGGCCAGGGTCCCGATGTCGGGAAACCGCTCGATAAACCGCAAGAAATACGGAGTAACCGTGCTGACCTGCGTCTGCTGTAACATGATCTCGCTGACCCACACCCGATAGGGGTCGCGCGAGACGCGCCAGGGCAGGTCGCGGGCCTGCCGCTGGTACCAGGCCCGCAGCCGTCGGCGAAAGGCCCGTCGCCAGCCGGTATCCGGCAAGAAAAAGTCCGCCACGCGCCAGCCTTTGCGTCCAGCAGGAGGGTTGTCCAGCCACCGGGCCGGATTCTAAAGGGATCGGGCCCGCGGGACAACCTGCCCGCGCCACGGGGAGTGCTCTGCCCCGTCCGCCTCTTTACAGCCCCGCCCGGGGCCCGTTCAATGGATCGTTTCGCCGCTTGCCGGCGGCCCTGTTTCCCAGAGACTTCCCCTCCGCAAAGGTTGCGAGGCGATTGCTGACCTTGGCCCCCAAGCATCGCAAACCGAAACCGCCAGCCGGTCGTTCCGCCACCGAGGTGCGTGTGCGGCAAGTGCCTGGTGAGACCGTCTGGGAATTTTTGCACCCGCGGTGCGCGCTGGAACGAGCCGAAGATATCCAGGAGGTCGAAAAGATGCTGGTCGCCGGCGAAGACGAAATTGCCATGGACGAATTGCGATGGCTGCTCTCTGGCTGCAGCGATTTCATCCACGGTCACCGCCTGCTGGGCGAAATGGCCCTGGCCGGCGGCGATCTGACGTTGGCTCGAGGACATTTTGGCTATGCGTTTTACGCCGGGGCCAAGGCCTGGCGGCAGGCAGGCAAACCGGCGCCCCTGCCCTACGACCGGCCCGCGAATCGCGATTTTTTCGAGGCGGGCAAAGGACTGGTCCACTGCCTGGTCCGCGCCGAAAAACAACCCCTGGCCGCAGAAGTGGTCGACGTGCTGCTGACCTGCGACCCCAGCGACCCGTTGGGGGTCCGCCAGCTGTTGCCCCGCTGAGCCGTTCGGCGATCGGTGTCCCCTCCACAGCCGGTTGTGCCCTGCGGAAGGCGAGCGGCGCTCCGCTCCCCAGCCTGGATGGCGGCAGCCCATTCGTGCTTGTCGCGGGAACCTGCCTGCCTCCCGGGGCCTCCCCTTACATCGGATTCGGCTCGGCCGGCTCGGCCGGCGGCGGTGGCACCAGTTCGCCGGCCGGGGGCAGCGGACGGACGACGGCTGAGACGCTGGGATTTAGCCGGATCTGCCAGCCGCCCCCCAGGCCCTTGTAGATCCGAATCAGGCTGACCACGATGTCCCCCTTCGTATTGGCCAGGCTGTCCTGCTGGATGACCAGCGATTCCTGCAGAGAAAAAACGCGGTTAAAGTCGACGGCCCCGTCGCGATACTGGGTCAACGCCAGTTCCACCGAACGTTCGGTCGCCGTCACCGCTCGTTGCAGCGCCGTGAACCTCTGGCGGGCCCGTAGGAACTCGATCAACGCGTCCTCCACCTCCTGGTTGGCCAGCAGCACGGCATTTTCGTAGTTGACCACCGCCTGCTGGAACAGCGCGTCCTGCACGCGGATGTTGTTGCGGATGCGGCCGTAGTTCAGGATCTTCCAGCGAATGCCCGGTCCGGTCAGGAAACCGGCCACGCTGTCGGTCCGGAACAAGTCAGCCAGCTCGGCCGACTGGACGCTGAGACTGCCCACGATGTTGAAGGCGGGATACAAGTCCGCCTCCGCCACGCCTATGCGAGCGCTTTGGGCCGCGACTTCCCGTTCCGCTTTGCGCACATCCGGCCTCCGCCGCAACAGGTCGGCCGGGATCCCAATCACCACGTCCGCCGGGGCATCGGGAATCGTCTTTTGCCGGCCTAACAGATCTTCCAGGTCGCGGGGGGGCATGCCCAGCAAGATACACAACCGGTTGGCCGCCTGACGGCGTCGAGCGTCCAGGGCCGGTAAGGCCGCTTCGGTGTTGGCCAGCGTGGAACGCGCCTGCTGGACGTCCAGTTCCGTCGTGGCCCCGTTTTCGAAGCGGACCTCCGCCAGCTCTAACGAGCCTTTTTGGATTTCGATGTTTTGCCGAGCGTAGTCGAGCCGTTGTTCGAACGTACGGTATTCGACATAGGTCGCCGCCACGTCGCCGATCAGGGTCACCAGGACGTTGTCGTAGTCCTCAATCGTGGCGTCCAGGTTGGCGTTGGCCGCCTCGATGTTCCGGCGAAAACGGCCCCAGATGTCCAGCTCCCACGCCGCGTCAAAACCGACGTCCCACAAGTTCGCAGTGCGGGGGATGCTAATCCCCCCCAGGTCCGGAGGAAGATCCTGGAAGCGGCGGCTGCTGGTCGTGTTGCGGCTGATCTGGGAACGCTGGTATTGGCCGAAGAACTGCTGCTGCTGAGCAAAGAAGTTGCCGCGGGCGATTCCCAGTTCAGCTCGGGATTCCATCACCCGCAGGGCCGCGACGCGCAGCGGCAGGTTTTGCTGGTACGCCATCTGGATCAGCATCTCCAGCGTGGGGTCGTCCAAGACCGTCCACCACTGGCTGTGATCGGCCGACTCGCTGACCACCTGCGGATCGTCCGCGTCAATCCACCGCTGGGCCACCTCCGCCGCCGGCCGCCGGTAATCGGGGCCGACCTTCAAGCCCTGGTGGAACCAGGTGGAAAGGGACGTGCCACCCAGCTGAGCGCATCCGCTCAGCAAGAGGAGGCCACAACAGCCGGCGCCGAACGTCAGGCGCCGAGCCGCCATCGAGCTTGATGGCCGTTGCTTGTTGCCGAAGAAACCCGCCAGCCTGCACATCACCGCCAATTTCCCCGCTCTCCCCGCCGCCACGCGGCCTTCCCTGCCAGGTCGGACGACCCGAAACTTACCGCCATCATTGCAATCGGCGAAACCGTTACGAATCTCAATCAAAACCGAATCCCCCGCACCGATACCAGCCTGTCGGCCGGCATAACCGGTAAAGTCCGCCCAGCTTGAGGATGCCTGCTTCAGGCCCCGGTAGGCGCCCCGCACGCTCGGCCCCCCGGCTGGTTCTGGTCCCCCGGGCGGCGTGCTAGAATGACCAGCCACGACAGCCCTCCCGACCCCTCCTGATCGGCGTGTACTCGGTTTGCCTGGTTCTGCGGGACAACACGAACTTTTTGTGGACACGTTGCGGCGTGACCGCTTCCTGGTCCTGCTGGCCGCGCTGGTGCTGATCTTTCTGGTCGCCCCCTTCGTCGAGATTCTCCGCTTGGGGCCCTTCTTGACCCGGCTTTTGCTGACCGGCGTCTTCGTCTGCCTGCTGTTGTCGGCCGTGTACGCCCTGGATCCCAGCAAACGCTCGCGGCGGGTCGCCCTCTGCCTCTTGACCCCGGCGTTGATCTTTGAGGCGGCCACGGTTTGGGTGACCAGCAAATCCCTGGTGCTGACCGAGTATTTCTTCAGCACCCTTTTTCTGGCCTACATGATCGTGATCATCCTGAAGGTGATTTTTGAACAAAAATACGTCACCGCGAACATGATTTACGCAGCCCTCTGCGCTTATTTCCTGATGGGTATGCTGTGGTCCGCCATCTATTCCGCAATCGGGGTCCTGGATCCCCAAGCTTTCCGATACCCCCACATGGCAGAATCTGCCTCCGCATCCTGGCTGACCGGAACCACCATCTCGGCCATGTCGCTGTACTACAGCTTTGTCACCATGACCACGCTGGGCTACGGGGACGTGACCCCCCTCAGTTCTGCCGCCCGCTCCCTTTCCAGCTTGCAGGCGGTCACCGGACAACTCTATTTGGCCGTCCTGGTGGCTCGGCTGGTCGGCTTGCATATTGCCCATGCCAGCCGCGAGGACGTTGGTGATGATGGGAAGGGAGAGCGGTAAGAGAGGGAAGCAGGCTGCGGGTGGCGGCCGCATTTCCGGGCTGCTTCTTTTTGTCTGTTGTTTCGATTACAACTAGGTCGGCGACGGAAAGAAAATCCTTCCCCAGACAAGGGTGAATTTTGATGATTGCACG
>CAYFZZ010000070.1:0-6652 GCA_964347545.1 uncultured Planctomycetaceae bacterium
TGCTCGATCTCGTGATGACATTTCAAACAGCTGCTCTCCACAAACCGCTCGGGCCGCATGGGAAAGATCCAGTGGTGGTTATCGAACCAGCCGTGTTTCCGAGCCCACTCGGCCGCTTGGTCCGGCGTGTTCGGGGTGTGGCTGGCCCACTTGAACTGGGTCGCGCTGCCCTGTCCCTCGTGGCAGATCGTGCAGCCGAAATCTTGCAGCTTGTGGGGGCTGAGCGAACCGACGAAGAGGTCCAGCCGCGGATGCGAGCTGAAGGGGTTGGGGACACCGCGGCGGTAGCGCAGCGAGATCGGCTTTCCCCAGTCCACCTGTTCCACCAGATACCGTTCGGCAGCCCGGCGGCCCGTCAGCTGTTCCCACCGCTGGCCGACCTGCAGATGCGTGATCACATCCCCCCGCTCGAGCCCCGCCTCGGCAGCCGCCGTCCGGGGCCAGACAAATTCGACCACCACGTCGTCCGGATCGATCACGCCCGCAGCGGAAAGCTCCATCCCGTACAGGGCTTGGGTGGTCTGGCCCGCGGGGTCGCTGGGGGCCTCTTTCGGGGTGGCCAGCTGCGTCTCGCGGGGCGGTTCTTCGGGGGGATAGCCCGGGAGGACGGCCGAACCGGGCGCGGTCTTGTCGATGGCCGTATGGCAGGTTGTACAGCGGTCAAAGCGGGCCACCTCGCGGAAATTGTTGTTCAACGTCAGTTCGGGCAGCCAGATCTGGTTGATCGACAAGGGCCGGCCAAAGGCATCGATGATCGGCATCTGCAGCAGCGACCATCCCACGGTGGGCCAAAAACCCGTTTTCTGCTGAAGGGCCTTTTCCAACTGCTGACGGCTGGCCAGATGGTCGCCCAGCAGCTTGGCCGAGGCGTCCTCGTCGTGCGTGATCGCGTCCAGAGCCTCCTGCAGCCGCTGCCGCTGGATTTGTGTGGCCTGCAGTTTTAACGTCAACTGGTCCACTTCCCCGTTGATTTGCACCAGCCTGGCCTGGATGTCCCGCAATTCCTCGGCGGGGATGCTGTCCCGGATGCCCAAGTCGTACTTGCTTTTCAAGGCATCCAAATCGGCCAGACGGAATTTGCGCTGGCGAGCCGTGTAGTCTTCGACGAATTTCACGTCACCGATCACGCCTCGCATTTCGTTTACCAGATCGTCGCGCAAAGGGGCCAGATCGGTCCGCGGGGATTGGTCGGCGGCAGACGAATTGTCCGCAGACGAATTGTCCGCAGGGGAGTCGCTCGCCGGCGGTGGCCCGGCCAGCTGGGCCAGCCGCTGGTAGGCGGCCTCAATCAGCTGGATGTCCGTTTCCTGGTCGCTGACCGGATCGGCCCGCATCTGGCGGACAAAAGCCTCCACCTGGCTCTTGGGCGGGACCGTATTGCGGGTCACCGTGACCGCCTTCTGCAGCTGGTCCGCTCGAGCCTGGTAATCGGCCCGCCGCTGCTCGCGGTCGCGGGCCTCCAGCGTCCAGCTCTCCAGTTTGTGAAACGTCCGCTGGTTATCCTTCCACTCGCGATAGTGATCCGCCGCCAACAGCCAGATGGTGCCCACGAACATCACGATCGACGAGAGGCCGAACACGACGTGCAGCGATTTGGTGTGGCGCCAAGTTTGTTCGGTGGCAGGCATGGGGGGTGCGGGGTGCGGGTTTCGGGTTGCGGGTTTCGGGTTAGAGGTTCAGGAAGAATTCGGGGATGGAGATGATGTATTTGAGGTTGACGGTCCAGCGGAGCACCATTTTGATGGGCAGCATCAGCATGAACAGGAGGAGGTTGGCCATGAACATGAAGCGGAGGAAGCCCATTTTGACGAAGAAGCCGCGAAAGACCGGCAGGGCCAGCAGGGGCGGCACGACGATCAGGTAGCCCAGGGTCAACACGATCCCCAGCCATTCGCGGTAGAGGATATATCCCAGGCTGAGGTACCAGGGGCTGCCCGAGGGGGCTTTGGGCAGGCTGCGTCCCATCCATTCGACCCAGAAATATTGGGAGAGGTCCACGTTGTTCAGGGCTTCGACCTTGTGCACGTCCCAGTACTCGTACGGCCCGAAGATGTTCCAGTTGGGCCCCCGCAGAAAGGTCCCCAGGATGATCAGCGTGACCCACAACACGAGGAAGCCGAACTGGAAGGTGAGGTAACTGAACCGCCGTTCGGCGATGGTGTAATAGCCGTTTCCTTTGGGGTTGTAATCGAGGTAGGGAATCGCCATCAGGCCCACAACCACCAGGCTGGGCAGCACCACCCCTGCCATCCAGGGGTCGAAGTAGACCAGCATCTCCTGCAGGCCCAGGAAGTACCATGGGGCCTTGGAAGGATTGGGGGTCTTCACGCTGCTGGCCGGTTCTTCCAGGGGGGCCTGCAGGCCGATTCCCCAGAACAGCAGCAGGGCGGTCAGAGCGATCATGCAGATCAGTTCCGTATAGACCAGGTCGGGCCAGACCAGGACCTTTTCGTCGTTTTCTTTTTCCAGCGTGGGGCGCCCCTCGGCGATCCGCTGGTCGTTTTCCACCGCTCGGGCCGTGGCCACCCAGGTGAAGAAACCCAGCAGAAATACCAGGCCCACGATCGGCACATTGTCCGGCTTGGCCGCGATCCCGTAGAAATCCTGGTCGGTCATGGACAGCCCCAGGGCCAGCAGCGAGAGGTTCAAGCCGGTCCAGGCCACCATGGGTTTGACGAAGAAACTGCGGGCGACGTACAGCACCGTCAGGAGGACCAGCGTGCCGACGCTGTAGATGACCGCCCCGGTCGAGCCTCCCAGGGCCGCATCGACGCCGTTGCGGACCCACTCGGGCATGCTGGGCACCCACTCTGCCTCCCCGCTAAAGGCCATCGGCGCGAAATAGCCGACCAGCACCCCGGACACGACCAGCCAGAACACGGCCGCCCCGGTGCGGTGCTTGTGGTGCCACAAGTAATAGGCCGCCACGGCATTCATCGTCGCCAGGGCCAGGTAGTAAAAGCCCAAAAAGGGGCTGATACCTTCCAGGAATAGCTGCTGGTTTTGATGCATCGGGCGAGGGGTGACGGGTGAGGGGTTAGGGGTTAGGGGTGCGGTTACAGGGGGCCGCTGATCCCGCCGTCTTTGCGGACCCGCCAGAAGTGGATCGCCAGCAAAAAGGCCGCGGCCAGGGGAATGGCAATACAGTGCAAGACATAAAACCGATTCAGCGTTTCCTCGCCCACAAAGCGGGCGCCCAGCAGGCCGAACCGAGCGTCGCTGCCGCTGGTGATCATGTCAAACCCACCAATGCTCAACAGCTGCTGACCCGGCCCCTCATAGCCAAGGATCGGCGTGGCCCGGGCCATGTTGGAACCGACGGTGATCGCCCAGATCGCCAGCTGGTCCCAGGGCAGGAGGTAGCCGGTGAAGGAGAGCAACAAGGTCAACAGGAGGAGGATCACGCCGATGACCCAGTTGAATTCCCGGGGCGGTTTGTAGCTGCCGGTGAGGAACACCCGGTACATGTGCAGCCAGACGGTAATCACCATGGCGTGCGCGCCCCAGCGGTGCAATTCCCTGAGGATCCCCAGGCTGGTCACGTCGCGCAAGGCAAGAATATCGTTGTAGGCCCATTCCAGCGTCGGCCGGTAATAGAACATCAACAGCACGCCGGTGACCGTTTCGACCAGAAACAGAAAGAAGGTCACGCCCCCCATGCACCAGGTATAGCTGAGCGCGATGCCTTGCTTCTTGATCGAAACCGGGTGCAGGTGCAGAAAGAAGTTGGTCAACATCACGACCACGCGGTTACGACGATCGACCGGTGCCGGATGCCGAAAAATGCTCTTCCAAATCTGCGATTCGCGGATGATGTCCCCGAGCGGCTGTTTGTCACCAGTTGCCATATCTGCGGCTGACCCTTCCTAAACCGTCACGTAGTATGCCGGGACTTCCCACTGTCCCATTTCTTCTTGAAATTTCTGACTCCTGTCGATCTCCAGTTGCCCGTCGTCTGCGACTTGAATCGCATACCGCTCCAGGGGTCGCGGGGCGGGACCTTCAAAATTGATCCCGTCCTTGTAAAAACCGCTCCCGTGGCAGGGACACTTGAATTTCTGTTCGGCGTCCAGCCAGTTCGGCGTGCATCCCAGGTGCGTGCAGACGGTCGAGAGGGCAAAAATCATCGGCTGGCCCTGGAATTCGTAGTTGACGACCCACACGCCAAACTGAGCCTTAAACTTGGTTTCCACCGTCCCGGGGGCGATGCTGTCCGGGAATCCGATCTTAAACTTGCTGGGGGGCTCGGTGAGGATGTTGGGGAACATGAACCGAGCCAGGGCGAGGGTCCACAAGCCGATGGTGGTTGTCAGCAGCGTCATGCCGGTCGCCAGGAAGGTGCCGAAGATGACCCCCAGCAGCAGCGAGCGGCGTTTTTGGTCCGGCTGGGCTGCTGGCGCCGGCGGCGCGACATACCCCGGACGCTCGGGCATTTGCGGAGCGGCCGGTTTGGGTTTGACCGGGGCCGCCTTTTTGGGGGCCGGTCGCCGGGCCGCTTCCGCCTTGCTGACCGGTCCCCGCTTGGCCTCCTTCTTCCGCGCCGCCGCCAGGATGCTGGCCGTGTCCATCCGCTCGGCCGGCTTCGCCGGCTTGGACGCCGCCGGCTTGGCCTTCGCCCCTGCCGCCGGTTGGGCCGCCGGTTTGGCGGCCGGTTTAGGGGCCGGTTTAGCCGCCGCCGGTTCAGCGGCCGGACGGCCGGCGTCGCCGCGAGCCATCGCCAGGATGTCCGCCACACTCGGCCGCTCGCCCGGTTTCAACGGCGGCCTGGCGGGCTGACTGGCCGGCGGCTCGCCGCCAGAGGCCGGCTCGGCCGCCGCCGACTCCTCGACGGCCGACGACTCCTCGGCTGCGGCCGACTCTTCCGCCGACGACTCACCCGATCCATCCGCTTTTCGGGCAGCCGCCAGAATATCGGCCACCGACATCTTCTTCTTTTCCGCCATGGAAAGCTCGCCGCTATCCTCCGCAAAGGCAGTCAGGCCAACAGGTTGAAGGGGGCACTTGCGGCCGGTACCGAGACTTTGTGACTTTTTTCACGAAATCAGCGGTATTTCAACCGGCGCTGGGAAAAATGTCAAGGACCCGAGCACGTCCGCTCTACCCCCCCCGGTCAACCGCAATTCCCACACCTAATCAACGCCTATTGTAACCACCGATTCGACGAGGCGCAAATCCCACTCGAGCACGCGATCCGGCCCCCAGGTCACGTATCGATCCGCGTTTGCGCGGAATGCACGATTTGTCGCCTTGGTGCCCTAGGCAAAGCCCCAGATTCCGGTCTACTTTGGGGGTGGTCCGCCTCGGCAGCCGGTGGTTCGCCGGGGTGGGCGTCCCGCCGTTTTTTCCGCGGCGGGGTGGGATTCTCGGAGCCGACTATGAACGTTTTGATCGTTGGCAACGGTGGCCGCGAGCACGCCTTGGCCTGGAAGATTGCGCAGAGCCCCCGTGCGTCGCGGGTCTTCGTCGCGCCTGGTAACGCGGGCACCGCCGCCGACGCCGAAAATGTCGACATTCAGGGCAACGATTTTGCCAACCTGATCTCGTTCGCCAAGCAAAATGATGTCCGGCTGACGGTGGTGGGGCCCGAAGCGCCGCTGGCCGCGGGCATCGTCGATGTGTTCGCTGAGGAAAAGCTGAAGGTCTTCGGCCCCTCCCGGCAGGCGGCCCAGCTGGAGGCGAGCAAGGTGTTCTGCAAGAAGATCCTCCGGCAGGCGGACGTGCCGACCGCCGAATATCGCAGCTTTCGCGACGCGGACAGTGCCAGCCACTACTTGAACGAACGTGAAGACAAACCGGTGGTGGTCAAGGCGGATGGGCTGGCGGGGGGGAAGGGCGTGGTCGTGTGCGACAATCGCCAGCAAGCGATCGAGGCGATCCATCGAATTGCTCGCCAGCGGGAATTCGGCAACGCGGGCGATCTGCTGCTGATCGAAGAACGGCTGGCCGGCCCCGAGGTCAGCGTCCTGGCGATCACCGACGGCCGCACCCTGGTCACCTTGCCGGCGGCCGAGGACCACAAGCGGGCGCATGACGGCGATGCGGGTCCCAATACCGGCGGCATGGGCGCTTTCAGCCCCACCCCCACGGTCGATGAGGCCACCTTTTGCCGCATCGAGGCCGAAGTGCTGGTGCCGACCGTGCACACCCTCAAACGATCACGACATCCTTTCCGAGGGGTCCTGTACGCCGGCCTGATGATCACCGCCAACGGCCCGCGGGTGCTGGAATACAACGTCCGCTTTGGCGACCCGGAATGCCAGCCCCTGATGATGCGGCTGCAGAGCGACCTGTTGACGGTGCTGGAGGCGACCGTGGACGGCCGGTTGGACGAACTGGAACCGTTAAGCTGGGACCCCCGGCCCAGTGTGTGCGTGGTGATGGCCAGCGAGGGGTACCCGGGCAGCTACGAACGCGGCATGCCGATCCGCGGCCTGGCGGACGCCGCCGCTTTGCCCGACGTCAAAGTCTTCCACGCCGGCACGGCCACGTTGGGGGACCAGGTCGTCACCGACGGCGGTCGGGTCCTGGGCGTGACGGCCCTGGGCGAGACGATTTCGGCGGCGAAGTTCCAGGCCTACAAGGCCGTGAAATGTATCCGCTGGGACGGGGCCTGGTGCCGCAAAGACATCTCCGACAAGGCGATCCGCTAGCC
>CAYFZZ010000071.1:0-4008 GCA_964347545.1 uncultured Planctomycetaceae bacterium
TATCTCGCCCGTTTCGTAGTTGCCTTGTTTCTCGGTCATGTTATCACCTCGTCTTCAAAGAAATTCCATTCCGGCTCAAGCTCCCAAGGCTCAATCCAGACCGCTACCGGCTCGCCATCGTCAGCCACGTCAGGCGGGTCGTAACAGACCGGCTGGCCGTCGTCGGCCAGTGCCGCACAGTTAGCTAACGGGGTATCAATGGGCCGGCGGGAGCTGTGGCGGCGCACGATGCCCGCGCCGTCGATGTAGATGTCCTCTTGACAATCGATTGTTAAATGTGGTATATTGGTCATGGTTCGTGCCTCCTTAATTGGGGGTACTATTGGCCCCGCCTGCTGTTGCATCAGCGGCGGGGCTGTTTTTTGTTAGAACGGCAGACCATCCTTTTCAAAGAGATGGAATACCAACCAATTCACTTGAAATGTGCCAATGTAAAGCAACTCGTCGGGGTTAGTAATGGGGTGCCCGGTTCCGTATGTAACGAAATTGCGCGTCACTACCTCAGCGTCAGGGTCTACCAAGGCCCACATCTGTACCAACTCCCCCTGGAGCTGAACATCGAGCACTCTAGCCCCTTTGGGCATCTCGACCGAAAAGTCATCGGCACCTACCATGTATTTCCAGATCGTTGCCACTACTCCTCTCCTTCCTCGCCCAGCGCGGCCTGGGCCTCGACCAGCAGGTCCAGGGGCCGGTCCTCGTCGGCCTCGAAGCTGTCCTCGATCCAGGCCACCAGCTGTCGGCATACTACCCGTAGCTTGGTGTTCTGGTCCCGCAGCTCGTCGTTGAGCAGCCGGCGGGCCTCGATATGCTCGGATAATAAAGCAAGAGCGATTAGTTGATTATCCTCCATTGAACCCTCCCTTTTCTAATGATAGCGCCACAGGTAGATGTTGACCGCTATCAGGCTGACGGCCAGACACACGGCCAGGCCCAGCGCCAGGGGGCTGGTGCTGAGCGTTTCCAGTAGGGTGGTGAAGGTGTCGAAGATGGTTGCCATTGGCGGTCTCCTTTCATCTATGACCATTATACCACATTCTTCTTAGCTTGTCAAGCACTAATTTTATGAACTGTTATAAGCTAGTGTTTGATTAGTACTTGACAAACTAATTGAACTATGGTATAGTAGTTGCAAACATGGGAGGCACGATGAACAAAGCCAAGCATATCATCAAACAAAAGGGGATTACAGAGGGGCAGTTGATCGACGCCGGCTTTAGTCCCCCGACCGTCGAGAAGATTATGAAGGGTAATAATTGGCCTGATCCCAAAACGTGGACCAGCACCGTGCAGACAGTGGCCAATTTACTCGGCGTTTCTGTTGATGATCTGTTATCCGACAACGACAAAAATCACTGATCCACCCTGATCCAACCCGAGGCGGCCAGCTATGCCCCCCTCGCTACCTTGACAAACGTGTGTAATAATAAACCATTTCTATAAGTAGGAAAATTGTCCTAATAGGTACTAAGATGTTGCGAATTCAAACCAGTTTCCAACAAACTTATGATATAATGGGTTGCGTCACCCCTCAAAAAGGCTTGGTCGCAATCCAGGAAAGTCGGGCGGTGAATTCGCTGTGTCCAGGCCAATAGTAACAGTTCCCCCACTTCTCAATTCCCATTTCCAACTATTTCTATTGGCCTGCGTGGAGCGGATTGTCCGCTCGCCGACCGGGCGAGCTTACTATTCTCTGGATTGCGACGAGGCCCGCCCGGTCTTTCCTTTTGCATAAAAAAAGCGCGCCCCCCCCTCCCTTGGGGGCGACGCGCATCGGCTGACTGACCCGGCGTTACGAGCGCCGGGACTAACAAAAAAGACAGGTGAACGCCGTAGATCGGTATCATCGCTGCCTCTTTGTTAATCGAGACTATGATACCATATTAGACAAAAGAAGTCAAGTAAGTGGCCGCTAAGGAAATAGCTAAGGCGTATGGGAGGGGTGCTCGATGCCAAAAGCACGGCCAGGTCAGAGAAAGTGGAACCGGATATTAAAGGCGCTTATAAAGGACATCCAGGCTCAGATCAAGAACACCAGCCAATTGCGCGCCCACCTGGCGCAACTAACGCCCAGCGACGAGTCGGTCAACGGCGAGATGTTTTCCTATCTGTTCCAGGCCTTTGCCTATTTAGATGAATCGCACGAGATCAGTGCCGCAATCCAAGAGAAACTTCTCCAGTTGTGGGACATCGTTGGTGATGAAGAGGAGACCTTGACAAATGAGTGATGACGGCCCGTACTACGATGCCGAACGAAAACCCAATCCAGTCAAGTGGCGCCCGGTCAAACGGCGCAAGCAGGTCAAGACCGATCACGGGCCTATCATATTGTATCCCGATAAACATGTCGAGTTGATGGACCTGATTAACGGCCACAACTGGGGCAATAAGGCCGAGGACTTTATCAGACGCCACAAATTAAAGGGGGAGGCCCTGGAGATATTCAAGCGTCATTTCCCAGACGTAAAGATCCCCGATGAAGACTGACGACCCGCCCCGCTGTGTCTTTGCCGACTGCTACTACGTGGCCGTGAGGGGGCACATCTTGTGCCGGGACCACCTGCAAGCGGCCAAAGACCAGACGGGGCAACTAGAGAAGGAATACCGGCAACTGACCGAAGTACGAGACCTGCTGAGGCAATATGATCGAACGCCTTGAAAGCATACCCGTGACCCGTTCCCGCCTCGCCGGCTGCGTCTCCGTACGCAGTCTCCTCCTTTCTTCCTTTTGGACGGGGGGCCGGAGTGACACCCGGCCCCCCGATAGGGGGCGCAGCCGGCGGTGCGGTGAGCGGCTCTCATACGTTGATGAGTGAGCCTGGACTGCAAATTGCCGCTCAGCCGCCCGATATCCAGAGGACGGTTAGTTTCGTGAGGAGCGTGATATGACGCTAAATGGGCTTGTAATCCAGGACCGGATTGTGCAGCGTTTCCTGACCGACTGCCGCCAGCATTACGAGGACGGCGGGGGCCGGCCGGTGGAGCGGGCGCGGATCAAATTCTTTGCTGCGCTGAGACAGGACTATCCGGTCAACACCTTTGTTCAAGAGCTGCCGCATATCTTCCAGCAGCTTGACGCCTGGGAACAGGAAGCCCAGGCCAACGAGTTGCCAGAGGCAGCCTAAGTTCGGCGCAATCCGGGGGGCCGTTCCTCGAACGCAAAGGCAAAGACCCGTAACACCTCAATGCGGCTCTCCGGTTGCCAGCCCCGCGCTCGAAGTCCCGGTAAGAGGGGAGCGGGCGCGGGGCCAACTGGCCGTCATCGGAGGCGGCTGGACCTAGTGTTGCATAAGGGGTTATGTACGGTTCGCCGCCTCCGGTGCGGGAGGCAATGATATGAAGCCGGTCACGTTAGCGCACATGAAGCAGGAACGGCTGGAGCAGGCGGTGAGTTGCTGGCACAGGAGCCACCCGCGCCAGAGGGTGCCACCCGACCTGTTCCACGCCTGGCTTGAGGCCGAGCGGGAATACCTGGAGGCGGTCGAGCGGGCCAGGGAACGGATGAACCAGGATAAACAATAATGGACTTCCTTCTCGTAGGCAGATTTCAACCCTACACACGCATGACCCAGCGCAGCAAGTTCGCAGATCCACGGGCGAAGGAATACCTGGCTTCCAAGCAGGTTTTGGGTCTCCAGTTTAGCCAGCAAATGACCCGCAATAAGTGGAAGATACTGCCCGGCCAGACGCCGCTGGATGTTAAGATCGAGATTATCTCCAGCGACGGGCACCGCTGCGACCTCGACAACCAGGTCAAGGGTTTGCTGGATGCGGCCCAGACAATTGTCTTTCCCGATGACCGCTGGGTAGATCGTATCACGGCCCGGCGCCGGAGCGATGGCAAACGCTATGAGGCCCGATTTCGCGTGGAGGTGATCGAATGACAACTACCAAACTTCTGTACTGCCTGAGCTGCGGCAAGCTCACCCGCCACGAGAAGCAAAAAGTCGAGATGGTCCAGTATGACCAGCGAAAAGGGACCAAGCAGAGCATCGTGATCGACGTGTA
>CAYFZZ010000072.1:0-5008 GCA_964347545.1 uncultured Planctomycetaceae bacterium
CGGGATGCGGGGTTCGGGATGCGGGGTTCGGGATGCGGGGTTCGGGATGCGGGGTTGGTCAGGGGGGCGGAGGGGGGGTTTTAATCATCTTCGCAGGGGAAGGGCGGGGGACGGTCTTCGAGTGCGGAGAGGGCGTTGAGGGCGGCCCGTTGTTCGGCTTCTTTTTTATTCCGACCCCAAGCGGGCGGGAAGTCGGTCCCGCAGACCTCGGCCGCGATTTTGAAATGTTTCCGGTGATCGGGCCCCTTCTCGCCGACCAACTTGTAAGTAGGCGTGATCCCATGTTCGCGCTGGACCAGCTGCTGCAGTTGCGATTTGTAATTCGTTTCCGATTCGCCGCGGACGGCCGCCTCGATTTCCGGTCCCAGGTGGCGTTGGATAAATTCGCGAGCGACCGTTTCGCCGCCGTCCAGGTAAATGGCGGCCACCAGGGCTTCGAACACGTCAGACAACAGGGAGGGGGGGACCTGGGTGTGGCTGGCCATGCCTTTGCCCAGGATCAGGAATTCCTCCAGCCCCAACTCGGTACTCAACTTCGCACACGTCTGCCGGCTGACAACCATGGACTTGATGCGGGTCAGGTCCCCCTCCAGATAATCGGGGTACTGCTGGTACAGCATTTCGCAGACCACCCACCCCAGGATGGCGTCTCCCAGGAACTCCAGCCGTTCGTTGGACGCCAGCCGATGGTGGGCCCCGGAGGCGTGGGTGAGGGCGGCCCGCAGCAGTTTTTTGTCCTGGAATTCGTATCCCAGCCGTCGCTGGCAACGTTCCAGGAATGGCAGTTTGTGGCTGGTCACGTGCGGGAAGGAGGAGGTCTCAGGCGGTCGGTCCAAAGAGCAGCGAGACGGCTGGCGGGTCAGAAAAAAGTTACCTGGGCAGCGCATGATTGTCAACCGCGACCCGGGGGCGGGTCGCGATGAGCCATGGCCGGTGGCGAGCCCGATGACGCGGTTCGCTTGGCTTGCGCCGTCACCGTCGTCCGGGGAGATGGCGCGAGCAGGTGGTGTTGGCAGCCCGCGCGTGGCCGGCCGGCGCGTTGGCTGCGCGGCATGGCATGTCGGCAGCCAGCGGGTACAATACGACGCACCGCGTCTGGGCGTCGTGGTGTCCGTCTGGTCCGGGAGCGAGCGAGGAACTGCGTTGATGATGACCAACCCGTTGTATCTACCGGAACTGCGCGAAATGCTGGCCGCCGGCGACCGGCAGGGGCTGCGCGAGTTTTGCAATGCGGTCCATCCAGCCGCCGCCGCTGACTTTATGGAAGGCCTCTCGCCAGTCGAATCTTGGGACGTGTTGCAGCACACCGACGAGCCGACGCGGACCCAGATCTTCAGCTTTTTCGATCCCGCCAAACAGGTGGAGATGATCGAGACGCTGGACCGAGCGGAGATGGCCGAGCTGATTGGCGAACTGCCGCCGGACGATCGCGTCGACATTTTGAAGGATTCGGATACGGGCGTGGTGGCCGAGCTGATGCCGCTGGTCCCCGCCGAGGAACGCCGCGATATCCTCCGCCTCCGCTCATATCCCGAAGGCACGGCCGGGGCGGTGATGACCACCGAGTTCGCTCGGATTCACGAGACGGTGACGGTCCAGCAGGCGCTGGATGAAATTGCTCGCCAGGCAGGCCAGCTGGAGACGATCTATTACCTGTACGTCGTCGACAATGCGGATCACTTGCGCGGTGTCCTGTCTGCCAGGCAACTGCTGTCGGCCATCGGCAAGCCAAACTTGTCGGTGGGCGAAATCATGGAACGGCACGTGGTGTCCGTCGACGTGACCGACGACCAGGAGCAGGTGGCGGACAAGGTCGCGCGTTACGATCTGCTGGCGATTCCGGTGGCGGATGCCGAGCACCGGTTGTTGGGAATCATCACTTACGACGACGTCCTGGACGTGGTCCGAGAAGAGGCCCTCGAGGACGCTCAACGCCTGGGGGCCGTGGAACCACTGGAGGAAACCTACCTCGACACACCCTTTTACACCCTGGCCTGGAAGCGGGGCTTGTGGTTGACGATTCTCTTTGGGGGAGCCTTGCTGACGGCCCTGGCCCTGCAGCACTATCATGTCGAACTGAATCAGTGGGAGTGGCTGGTGTTGTTTATTCCCCTGGTCATCTCCAGTGGCGGGAATTCGGGCAGCCAGTCGGCCACGCTGGTCATCTCCGCCTTGGCGGCCAACCACGTGACCCTGGCAGATTCGCTGAAAATCGTCCGCCGAGAACTGCTGCAGGGGCTAGTGCTGGGCGGAGCACTGGGCGTGATCGGGTTCCTGGCGGCGTGGGTCCTGAGGGAAAACGCCAGCGAAGCCCTCGTGATCCCGGCCACGATCCTGCTGGTGGTGATCGCGGGGACGTTGTGTGGAGCGATCTTGCCGTTGGTGTTCGAGCGGCTGGGGCAGGATCCGGCGTTGATGAGCACCCCCTTTATCGCCGGGGTCATCGACGTGCTGGGGATCGTCATCTACATGACCGTAGCCCTGGCCCTCCTGACGCCCCCCGGCTAGACCAAATCCCGTTGAAGGGATGACCGGTACGGTTGCCAGCCGCAACGCGGCGGCAGGTATGACCCTGGGGCACGATCGGCACGATCCCCAGGACGCGGACCGTTACCCAGCGCCGAGCCGCAACGCGGCGGCATGCGCCAGCCTGGGGCGCCAGCCCCAGGACGCGGACCGTTACCCAGCCCCGAGCCGCGAAGCGGCGGCATGCACCAGCCTGGGGCGCCAGCCCCAGGAACCGCGATCCGAAAAAAACGAGCCGCAAAGCGGCGCCATGCGCCAGCCTGGGGCGCCAGCCCCAGGTCCGAGAGACCCCGGGAAAATCGAATCGCCGGCGCGACGGCATGCGCGTCCACGGTCGGGGGGCTAGACGTCCAGTGCCGGCTGGTCCAGGCACATCTCCAACAACTGGCTCTGTACCTTAATCGCTCGGATCAGAATCCAGATCTGTTCGGCGCGAAACTCTTGCGGGTTCGAGCGGGCGAGTTCTTCCAGCTCCCGCGTGACGGCCGCGTGCTGGTCCGTCGCCACTTGCAAACGCATCTCCGCCGCCCGCGCCAGCTGATCCAGGTGGTCGTCGTCCCCCAGGTCCTGGGCGTCGCCGCCATGGGCCAGCAGGAGACAGAGTCGGGCAATTTCGTCCAGACCGGCTGCCGGCCGCAACTGTTCCAGGCGGTGGGCCAAGGCATGGCATTTCATGGGGAATTTCCGGGCGGTTGTCACCAGCTGGGGCCGGTGAGGGCAATTGCGTTGCGGAGGGTGATAGGAAAGTGTAGCTTAAGCAGAGACGCTGGGATGTGGCTGCGATCCCTCGCGGCGACGACAACGACGCGACATGACAAACGTGACGGTTGTATCGCATGGGTCCGCTGGTCGCACCGCCCCGACAAAACGTCTCGTTCAAGGATAGCCCCGTTTTTCCCCTGAGTTCCCGGATGGCCGAATTGGGTGTCAACATCGATCACGTGGCCACGCTGCGACAGGCGCGGCGAGCGCGGGAGCCGGATCCGGTGCGGGCGGCCGCCCTGGCCGAACTGGGGGGGGCGGACTGTATCACCGTCCACCTCCGCGAAGACCGCCGCCACATCCAGGACCGGGACGTGCGGTTGTTGAGCGAGACGGTGACGGTCAAACTGAACCTGGAAATGGCCTGCGACGAAGAAATCGTGGCGCTGGCCTGCCAGCTGGGCCCGCACCAGGCCACGCTGGTCCCCGAACGCCGCCAAGAAGTCACTACTGAAGGGGGGCTGGACCTGGCAGCCGACCCCCGGGCACTGGCCCAAACCATTTCGCGCTTGCAGGACCATGGCATTTCGGTCAGCCTGTTCCTCGACCCGGATGCTGGGCAGATCGAACAAGCCGCCGCCCTGGGCGTGCAGGCCGTGGAACTGCACACCGGCCAGTACGCGCTGGCTTGCGGGGACGCCGTGGAGGACGAATTGAACAAACTGGCCACGGCCGGCCAGCAGGTCTTGGCCGCCGGGATGTTGCTGCACGCCGGACACGGACTGAACTATCACAACGTCGGGCCCGTGGCGACGATGCACGGGATGCGCGAATTGAACATCGGGCACAGCATCATCGCTCGCTCGGTCCTGGTCGGCCTCGAACGAGCCGTCCGCGAGATGAAGGCCTTGGTGGCGGGGGGATGAGCGGGGCTGGCCCGGCGGCCCAGGGGCGGGGGCGATGACGGGGTGCGGGGCGGGGGCGATGACGGGGTGCAGAAACAACGCTGGGGCGGGGAAGGCGCCGGTCGAGCTACCTTTTTTTGTGGTCGGCCCGCGGCCTGCGGCGGCGACCGTCGGGCCAGGGGAGTGCCAAACGGGGTGCCGAGGGGTAAGATGAGCGGTTGAGCCGCCGAGTGTGGGGTGCCTGTGGGGGGTCCCGCGGTGTCTCACCCCAGATCGGCCGTCCACCAACCCGCCATCCGCCCATCCGCAAGTTGCCATCCCCTGAACAGAGCTGACAAAGATGACCAGAGCTGAACCATATGCCGGGCTGTCGGTGGCCATGACCACCCCCTTTTCCCAGGGGGAGGTCGACTACGAGCGGTTGCAGGCGCAGGTCGATTTTCAGGTCGCGGCGGGTACCCGGTGCCTGGTCCCGGTGGGGACGACGGGCGAAGCGCCCACGCTGTCGCACGACGAGCATGAACGGGTGATCTCGGCTGTGGTTGCCGCGGCCGCGGGGCGGGTGAAGGTCATGCCCGGCACAGGTTCCAACAGCACGGCCGAAGCGTTGCGGCTGACCACCTGGGCGGCCAAGGCCGGCGCGGACGCGGCCCTGATCGTCGCTCCCTACTACAATACACCGACCCAAGAGGGGATGTACCAGCACTTCAAGGCCCTGGCCGAAGCGGTGGATATCCCCATCTGCGTCTATAACATCCCCGGCCGGACCGGGAAGAATATCGAGCCGGAAACGATCGTCCGCCTGGCCGAGATTCCCAACATTGCCATGGTCAAGGAAGCGACCGGGCAGATGGACGATCGTTTCCGGCTCGATA
>CAYFZZ010000073.1:0-8151 GCA_964347545.1 uncultured Planctomycetaceae bacterium
ACCCAGATCGAACGCCTGTTTGGCTACTCTCGCGACCAGCTGCTGAACCAAAAGATCGAAATCCTGGTCCCCGAAGCGGTACGACCCCACCACGTCGCCTACCGCGACAGTTTCTTCGCCAACCCGACCGCGCGGGAAATGGCCGCGGGCAGCGACCTGACGGGGCGGCGCAGGGACGGCAGCGAGTTCCCCGTCCAGATCGGGCTGAACCCGCTGGTGACCGAGACCGGGCCGTGCGTCGTCGCTTCCGTGGTCGACATGACGGATCTGAAGCGAGCCGCCGACCAACTGCAGAAGCAGGCGGCCGAACTGGCCAGGGCCAACGACCAGCTGCAGCAAAGCAACAAGGACCTGGACGATTTCGCTTACATCGCCTCCCACGACCTCAAGGAACCGCTCCGCGGAATCTCCAATTACGCCGCCTTCCTCCTGGAAGACTACCACGACATGCTGGAGGCCGACGGCCAGCAAAAACTGCAGACCCTGCAGCGGCTGTGCCAGCGGCTGGAGGCCTTTATCGATTCGTTGCTGCAGTTTTCGCGGCTGGGCCGGGTCGAGCTGGCGGTGGGGGAGGTCGATCTGAACCACGTCCTGGACGAGGTCTTGGATTCGCTGAAAATCTCGCTGGAGCAGAAACATTTCACCGTCCGCCACCCCGAGCGCCTGCCCGCGGTCAAGTGCGATGGGGTTCGCGTCCGGGAAATCTTTCGCAACCTGATCACCAACGCCATGAAGTACAACGACAAGGCGGACAAGTGGATCGAAATCGGCTGGCAGCCCGCCGAGGAGTCACGGACCGACATCCCCGCCGGCACCCCCGTGTTTTACGTGCGGGATAACGGAATCGGGATCCCTGCCAAGCATCAGGAATCGATTTTTCGCATTTTCAAGCGGCTGCACGGCCGCGATCAGTACGGCGGCGGAACCGGCTCGGGCCTGACCATTGTCAAGAAAATCGTCGAACGCCACGGGGGCCACATCTGGGTCGAATCCACCGTGGGAGAAGGGACGACCTTTTTCTTCACTTTAGCCTGACCGCAACTTGGCTTACAATCGAGCTTAGGACGAGACCCATTTCACCCCCTACCGCATCAGGATCAGCAACATGGCCGCCGAACAACACCAAACGGTTTTGGTCATTGAGGACAGTCCGGAAGATTTCGAGGCCACCCGGCGAGCCCTCATTAACTCGGGCATGCGGAATGGCATCCGGCACTGTCCGGACGGCGACGAGGCGCTGGACTACCTCTTCCGTCGCAACCAGTATGCCCGGGCCGATTCGGCCCCGCGGCCGGGGATCATCCTTCTGGACCTGAACATGCCCGGCACGGACGGCCGCGAAGTGCTGGCGGAAATCAAGAAGGATGACAAGCTGCGGAAAATCCCCGTGATCGTGTTGACGACGTCGACCGACCCGCGGGACATCGAGGCCTGCTATGCGGCCGGGGCCAACAGCTATATCCAAAAACCGGTCGGCCTGGAAGGCTTTATGCAGGCCATCCAGCGGCTGCACGACTATTGGTTTGAAATCGTGGTCTACCCCAAGCCCGATGACTCGGCCGCGTGACATCCTGATCGTGGACGACAGCCCCGAAGACCGGGAGACCTACCGGCGTCTCCTCTCGCGGGCCTCAGATCAGTTCGCGATCCGCGAGGCAGAAACCGCGGCCGACTGCCTGAACGCCTGCCAGGACCAGCTGCCCGACTGCATCCTGCTGGACTACAACCTCCCCGACGAAAACGGGCTGGAACTGCTCGCTCAACTGATCGACCCCCAGGCCCCCCCCCCAACAGCCGTGGTCATGCTGACCGGCCAGGGCAACGAAGCGATCGCCGTCGAGGCAATGAAGCAGGGCGCTCAGGACTACCTGATCAAGAGCAACATGACGGCTCTGGAACTGGAACGAGCCATCCACAACGCCATCCAAAAAGTCTCGCTCCTGCGGGCCGTGGACCAGCAGCGGCAAGAATTGGCCCGCAGCAATCAGGAACTGGAACAATTCGCCTACGCCGCCTGCCACGACCTGCAAGCCCCCTTGCGGCGCACGCAAGGGTTCTGCGAACTGCTGCGCCGGCGCTACGAAGGCCAGCTGGACGAAAACGCCGACTCCTACCTGGAAGCCATCGGCGCCAGCGTGCGGCACATGCAGACCCTGATCACCGATCTGCTGAACTTTTCGCGAGCCGGCACGAAACAGCTCAACCTGGAAATGGTCTCCTTCCAGGAAGTCGCCCAGCGAGCGATGGACAACCTGCAAGCGGCCATCGGGGAAGCCGACGGGCAGGTCCACGTCGATCCCCTCCCCACCCTGCCCGCCGATCGCACCCAAATGGTCCAGCTGCTGCAAAACCTGATCGGCAACGCCCTCACCTACCACGGCTCAGCACCACCCCTGGTACACGTCTCGGCCGAACAGGGCGAAAAAGAGGTCTGCTTCCGGGTTCAGGACAACGGCATCGGCATCGCGGAAGAATACGTGGACGAGATTTTTAAAATCTTCAAGCGGCTGCACAGCGATAGCGAATATCCCGGCACGGGAATCGGGCTGGCCACCTGCCAGAAGATTGTCCAGCGGCATGGGGGTCGGATCTGGGTCGACTCCCAGCCGGGAAAGGGCAGCACGTTCTCGTTCACCCTGCCCCTGACCCCAGACATGACCGGCGGCGACGAAGGCTGAACCGCGGCGACCGTCCACCGCCGCGTCCGGCGGTCCGCGGAACCGCCGCCGGCCAAGCACCCCGGCTGCTCAAGCCCGACGCCACTTGACTTGCATCGGTACATCTGGCTCGGACAAAGCGGCTGGACTTTCGCCCGCCCACGCCCCCGCACTGCGGACGGTTCCGGCCGATCTTACCGACCACCCATTGCCGACGGCTGAACCCGTTTTTGCACGTCCGTTTCCAGCACCCCAAAGGCCGCTTCGTGACGCTGAATCGACATCTGCAACGCCGCCAACAGCCGCTTGGCCGTGTAGTAATTCAACACCAGCCGCTGGTTGATCCGAATCGGCTCGGTCTGCGGACCTACCGGCTGAGAATTGAGCCCCACGTCGATGATCAGCTCTTCCGGCGTCCCTGTGACACGGCAAAAGTTAGCATAGGTCGTGAGGGCTTGAGCGTCCTCGACCTGCACCTGAGCCCGCGCGGGCGGCTGCGCCTGCTGAGCCTGCTGAGCCTGCTGGGGCTGCGGTGGCTGCGGCGTTTGGGTCGTGGCAGCCGGTTTGACTTCCTTCTTTTTCTCGGCTCCTTCAGCCATGGTTTTGTCTCCTCGTTGAAAAAAATCCAGAATGTGCCAGCATAAAGTCGCGACCACGGCCCTGCAAGGTGCCACACACCACGCCTCCCCGCCATGCCCGGGCAGATCTCCCCCGACCAGCCGATCCACACCGCTCAGGCGACCCTCACGCCGGCCTCGCTGGGTCGGCAGGGTCCGCCACGTTTCCCTAGTTATTCTCTCTTGACGGGAATCACCAGTCGCAGCAGCTGCAGCAGGAGGAACAAGACCATCACTCCCAGGGCCAAATAGGGCAGCTTGGCCACCCAGGCCGCCAGCTGGTCCAGGCCCTGTTCCTTGGCCAACTTCAACGCCGCGCCGGCCGCGACGGCGATCATCACCAGGACCACCAGCAGCCCGCAGCCCAGCGAGACCATGGTGCCTTTGAAGGCCTCCTGCTCGCCCCGGCCCTCGTAGTTCAGCTGCACCAGCCGCCGTTTCCGGAGGCTTTTCTCCAAGGCCTCCACCACTTCCACATCACGGGTAGCGTCTTGCCACAGCCGCTGGGACAGCGCGGGGTCCGTTTTC
Organism: uncultured Planctomycetaceae bacterium; assembly: GCA_964347545.1. Taxonomy (GTDB): domain Bacteria; phylum Planctomycetota; class Planctomycetia; order Pirellulales; family UBA7805; genus CS4-C045. Next base: position 3,803 of record CAYFZZ010000073.1, read on the forward strand.
AGCTGCTGCAGCACCGCCACCAGGGCGGCCAATCGCTGCTGGCCGTCCGGGGCCGGCCAGGTCTCCAGCAGCTGCCGCTGGCCGGCCACCGCTTCCAGCTGCCAAGGTTGCGTCGCACCGAGGCTCAACGTCAGCGATCCGCGGCGGCCGACCAGCGTCAGCTGGCCGGCGGGCGGTTGTTCCACCGCCGTCAGGGACCAGCGGACCAAGACCCCTCGGCGCGTCGTCATCTGGACGTTCAGGCTGGTAGGAGCCTCGTCCGGCGCGGCCCCCAGCATGGCGGCCACATCGGTGATGTCGCCCGCCAGCAGCCGCACCACGTCCACGTCGCCGGCAAACAGGTCCAGCCACCCCGACCGCGTCAGCTGGCCAACCGAGCGGTCCAACGTGATTTGCTCCAACGGCCCCCCCGCGGCCGCCTCCTCCGCACGCGCCCCATCCGCCAGTTGCCGCACGGCCGGATGCCAGCGGAAGGGCAGATACGGCACCAACATCGCCGGACCACTCTCGCGGACCAGCTCTAATTCGTAGTACACCATCGCCGAGGGATGGAGAGGATGAGCGAGGACCAGCGGCCGTTCCAGCTCGACCAGGCGGCGGACGTTGTCCAGCACCGCCCGGGGATCGTCGCCCGCGGCCAGCACCAGACAATCGGGGCGGCTTTGCCACAGCCGGGTCAACCCGTCGGCGCCGGTCGTCACCGGTGGGGCCGCATCGCCCAGCTGGCCCACCAACTGCCGGGCCTCCTCCTCCCGGCCCGGTTCGATGCTGAGGCTGGTCAGCTGGTGATCGTCCGCAGCGGCAACCGCGCGGGCGATGTCCATGGTCTGGGGGTCAAGACCTATCAGAGCGAATTTCATGGGGTCTCGGGCCAAGCGGGGACCGATTGTCCAGCGGGGCCGGGAAGTGACAAGGAACGGCGATGGCCAGCCAAGACGGCCGATCGTGCCGCCAATTCAATCGCCGGACCGGCCCCCCGGTCCCAGGGAGTCAGGCAGCGGGGAAGGGAATGGTGAAATGGGAATGGTGAAATGGGAATGGTGAAATGGGAATGGTGAATGGTGAATGGTGAGCGGTCCCGGCGCGCCGGGAATGGTACCCGCATCTCGCATCCCGCAACCCGCGTCTCGCAACCCGCGTCTCGCATCCCGCATCGCGCTGCCAGGGAGTCAGGCACCTTTTTCGGGAGCGGGTTTGCGCGAGGAACCAAGCGGACTCGCCGAAAAAGGAGCCAGACTCCGGCCCTCTGCCGCTGACGGTTTGCCAAAAGCGAGCTCTGCGCTGAATGCGCATCCCGCAACCCGCATCCCGCATCCCGCGTCTCGCATCCCGCATCCCGCATCCCGTATCCCCCTTCACTCTTCACTCTTCACATTTCACTCTTCCCTCTTCCCCAGGCTCAAAGAATAAACTTACTCAGGTCCTCGTCCTGGCTGACCGCCTCCACGCGGTCTTTGACGTAGGTGGCGTTAATCGTGACGTGGCCCATCTGCATCTGGGGGGCTTCGAACGAGAGTTCCTCCAGCAGCCGCTCCATGATCGTGTACAGGCGGCGAGCGCCGATGTTTTGAGCGGTTTGGTTGACGTGGAAGGCGAATTCCGCGAGCGTTTCGACGGCGTCGGCGGTAAACTCGATCTGGACCCCTTCGGTTTCCATCAGAGCTGCGTACTGGCGAGTCAGCGACCCGCTGGGTTCGGTCAGGATCCTCACAAAATCCTCCTTGGTCAGATCCTTTAATTCCACACGAATCGGAAAGCGGCCCTGTAATTCGGGCATCAGATCACTGGGGCTGGCGCGGTGAAAGGCCCCGGCGGCCACGAACAACACGTGATCGGTCCTCACCATCCCGTATCGGGTCTGGACCGTGGTTCCTTCCACAATCGGCAACAGGTCCCGCTGGACACCCTGCCGCGACACGTCGGCGCCGCGGGTCGTGTCGCTGGCCACCACCTTGTCCAGTTCGTCCAGGAAGACGATGCCCAGATTTTCGGCCAGCTCGATCGCCTGAGCGTTCACTTTGTCGTGATTGATCAATGCTTCGCATTCTTCTTCGAACAACACGCCCCGCGCTTCGGCCACCGTCATCTCGCGGCGGACGGTTTGGCGGGGCATGATTTTTTCGAACATCCCCTGCAGATCCAAATCCATCTGCTCGGCACCCAGATTGGTAAACATCATGGGCACCCCCTTCTGCTCGGAGGTGATCTCCACCTTGCGATTTTCCATTTCGCCCGTGTTCAGCATGGCCCGCATTTTTTCGCGGTTCCGCTGGTAACGTTCCGGATCATCCGGGCTGTCGGCCCCCACGTCGAAGCTGGGGGGAGGGGGGGCCAGCAGGTCGATCAGGCGGTTTTCGACCCGTTGCCCAGCCTCCGCTTCGACGCCCTTCCGTTCCCGCTCGCGGACCAACCCAATCGCGTTCTCGACCAGCTCGCGAATCATGCTCTCCACATCCCGCCCGTAGTAGCCCACCTCGGTGTACTTGGTGGCCTCCACCTTGATGAAGGGGGCCCCGGTCAGCTTGGCCAGCCGCCGAGCGATCTCGGTTTTGCCGACGCCGGTGGGGCCGATCATCAGAATGTTCTTGGGGGCCACCTCGGCCCGCATCTCTTCGCGCAGCTGCTGACGCCGCCAGCGGTTGCGAATCGCCACCGCCACAGCCCGCTTGGCCTCGCCCTGGCCCACAATGTGCCGATCCAGGTGCCGGACAATCTCCCGCGGCGTCAAGACCGGCCCCAGGTCGCTCAACTCAGACACGACAGCTCTTCCACCTCAATGTTCTCGTTCGTATAGATGTCGATCCCGCTGGCGATGACCAGCGCCTGCCGCACGATTTCGCCGGCGGTCAGCTGGGTATGAGCCACCAGGGCTCGAGCCGCGGCCACCGCATAAGGACCCCCCGATCCGATCCCCACAATCCCGTCGGTGGGCTGGATCACGTCCCCAATCCCGGTCACCAACAGCGTGTGGCCGGCGTCGGCCACGACCATCATCGCGTCCAGGCGGCGCAAGGCCCGGTCGGTCCGCCAGTCCTTGGCCAACTCCGTCGCCGCTCGAGGAACATTCCCCGGATAGTCCTTCAACTTCCCTTCAAACCGCTCCAGCAAGGCAAACGCATCCGCACTGCCGCCGGCAAACCCGGTCAAGACCTTGCCCTCCAGCAAACGGCGGATCTTGGTAGCGTCCGCCTTCATGATCGAATTGCCCAACGTCACCTGGCCGTCGCCCCCCAGAGCCACCTGGTCGTTGTGCCGGACACACAGAATCGTCGTCGCATGGTGCTGCATGACCCCTATTCTCCCTCATGGCCGGGGTCCCTGCCAGGGGCAGCCCCCAATAGGCGGTTCCAGCCCAATTCGTTATCTTGCCCCCTATGAACAACCCTGGCTGGTCTCGCACCCCCGCCGCGATGTCGACGCACGACACCGCCCTGCTGGTCATCGACGTGCAGGAAAAATTAATCGGCCTGATTCCCGGTCACGAAAAAATCGTGTGGAACCTGAGCCGCCTGATCGACGCGGCCCAGATCCTGGAAGTGCCCGTCGCCGGCAGCGAACAGTATCCCCAGGGACTGGGCCCCACCATCCCGGAATTGGCCAATCGGATCGGACCTTTGCCGGCGAAGATGTCGTTCAGCTGTATCTCCTGCACCGACATGCTGGACCAGCTCCAGCAGCAAGGGGTGGACAAACTGCTGGTGGCGGGGATCGAAACCCACGTCTGCGTCCAACAAACCGTGCTGGATCTGCTGGCCTGCGGCCTGGCCGTCTTCGTCTGCGTTGATGCCACCGGAGCCAGGTTTGAACTGGACCACCAAATCGCCCTCCGCCGCATGGAATCGGCCGGGGCCACGCTGACCACCACCGAAGCAGCCATCTTCGAATGGTGCCAGATGGCCGGGACACCCCAGTTCAAACAGATCAGCCAGCTGATCCGCCAGCCACCCCCCGAGTAAAAGAGAACCACATCCCGATCGCCAGGGAGGCAGGCCGGGGTGAATGGTGAGTGGTGAGTGGTGAGTGGTGAATGGTGAATGGTGAATGGTGAATGGTGAATGGTGGAGCACCGGGATTGGTACCCCTATCTCGCAACCCGCATCCCGCATCCCGCATCCCGCATCCCGCATCCCGCCTCCCGCAACCCCCATCCCGCTCACGGTGAGGCAAGCTGCGGCCTCACAGAGGCCAGCTACAGGAGGGGTCCCGCATGTCGCAACCCGCAGTCCGCAGCGCGCATCCCGCATCTCGAATCCACCTTTTACCTTCCCTCTTCGCTCGCCATTCGGCGATCCAGCAGTAGCTGACCGGGACGAAAAACAATGTCATCAGCTCGATCAGCATCCCGCCAA
>CAYFZZ010000074.1:0-7548 GCA_964347545.1 uncultured Planctomycetaceae bacterium
CGGGGTGCGGGTTGCGGGTTTCGGGCGAGCGGGAAGGGGTCGGGAGTCTTTTTCGAACGATGGTCGGCCCCACATGGGACGGATTTTTTTCGAAAAAGACTCCCGACCCCCTGGCGTTCTCGTTCGAAAAAGACTCCTGACTCCCTGGCGGGGGAAAATCCGAAATTCGAATTTCGAAATCCGAAACAAATTCCAAGCACGAATTTCAAAAACATCAGCCGCCTGTTCCTTCCGCTCTGTGACCTCCGCGTCCTCCTGTTCAGATTTTTTACAGAGGGTCGCCAAGGACGCGAAGGGAAGAGGGCTGCGGGTTGCGAGAAAACCTCCTGTTCGTGATCTTATTCCTGCTCGTGCTCGTAATCGTAATCGTAATCCCAGAGCCGCTCCGCCATGGCCAGTCCGTTTCGATGACGATTACGAGCACCGCTGCGCTGAGCACGAGCAGGAGAATTTTTTACGGTCCGACGGTGCTCGTCTTCCGTTCAACCCAACCGCGGAGCGGTTGTAGCGATTAGCCGGAGGTAAGCGCAGCGCCACCTCCGGATACGCAGGCCCCCCCCAAAAAGCATCCCGAAGGGATGCCAGCCAGACGAGTTGCGGGTGTCGCAATGCGCGATGCGGGTTTGTCCCCTGGACTACGCCCCGGGGCTATCGCTCGGCGGCCGGCGGCAGCCCGGCCAGCTGCCAGGTCTCCGAGAGGCCCCTCAGCCCGGCGGTCGCTCCTACGCCCGTGACACAGCACGCCCCGCTGGCCGCCGCCAGGCGGCCCGCTTGCGGGACCGAGAGGCCCTGCAACCGTCCGGTCAGCAGCCCGGCGTAAAAGCAATCCCCGGCCCCGGTCGTGTCGATGACCGCTGCGGGGGGCGGCACGGGGGGCATCTCGACAAACTGGTCCGCGGCGGGGCTGAGCAGGGCGCCGGCGCTGCCCAGCTTGACCCCCAGCAGACCGGGAGCGCCGCAATGGCGAAAGACCTCGATGATCCGTTGCGGATCCCGCTGTCCGGTCTGGTGTTCTGCCTCGGCCCGGCTGGGGACGTACACGTCCAAGTGGGGTAAGGCGCGGTCCAGCGGCTGCAGGCCACCCCCCTGGCCGGCCGCATCCAACGCCGTCTGGCAACCGGTCTGGCGAATGGCCGCCAGCACTTCGGCCAGGTCGCTCTCCAGCTTGGGCATCAGCGAGTAGTAACCGATGAGGGCCAGGCGGCTGCGGGCGAACAGGGGCAGCTGGTCCAGAAACGTCCGCTTGGTGATTTCCTTCGCCGCGCCGACGCAATGCGCGAAACTGCGTTCCCCGGAACGATCGATCAACACGGCCGTGGTGCTGGTCGCCGCCTGCGGAAGGGTTTCCAGAGATTCGCTGGCCAGCCCTTCTTCCCGGTACCGGTCCCGGATCACGGTGGCCCAGTGGTCGTCGCCCACATAGCTGAACGCGGCCACCCGCATTCCCAGGCGAGCCATGGCGATGCCCGCGTTGGAGACGATCCCCCCGGTGGTCAGCTGGATCGGCTGGACGGCCATCAATTGGCCCTGGCCGATCGGTGTCTCCAGCGGGACCGGTCGCACGAGGATATCGACCACACACGAGCCACACACGACGCAGTCGAAGGAAGTTGTCATCGGACCCGTGGGGGAAAAACCGTGTGGCGCATGGTTGGCGAACGGGCTGGTCGCCGGGGCCAGCCGAGCGGGTGGCGGGTCCAGGAAAGCCACCCGGTTGGCGTGGCGACCTGCAGGCCCTCCTCAGTCCCGGGCCGCGCAGGCGATTTCCCGGGCTGCGTGGAGGTATTCGGCGGAGACCGGATAGTTGCGAAAGCGAATCGAGTAGTATTTTTCGAACCAGGCTCCGATATCTTTTTCCCGTTCTGGATCGTAGGTGGGGACAACATGCAGGGTCCGACCTTCGGGTGCCGCCCGCAGCTCGGTGTCCTCGATCACGATTTGGCCCCCTTGGATCACATAGCGGGGCATCTCGAACATGATCTCCTTGTTCTCGTGCGGGGTATACAAGGTCACATCGGCATCGGCCCCCACGCCCAGGTGTCCTTTTTCTTTCAGCCCCAGGATCCGAGCCGGCCCGGCTCGGGTAATGATCGCGATTTCGCTCAGCGTATACTCGCGGTCGATGTCGGGAAAATTGCACCGTTGGCGAACGGCCGGGTGGCAGGTCTTCAACATATCCTGGCGGTAGGTGCGATCCATCAGCAAGCGAATGATCTGGGGATAGGCTCGAAATGAGGCCCCGTTGGGATGATCGGTGCTGAGCACCACGCGCCACGGATCTTCCATCATCAGGAACCAGTCCAGCCCGATGCCCCACTGCAAGGAATGCACCAGGCTCTTGTTGCGATATTCGATCGGCGCGATCCCGCATCCGGACTCCATCTCGGTATCGCCGCTGAACCATTTGCTGCCGTACACATTCGCCAGGTAGTAACCCAGGGGCCCGTCCCCGGTCATGCTGGTCGTCTTGCCGAACATGACCTGGCCCACATCGATGGTCAGGTTGGGGTGCTGGTGGACGTAGTCGACCAGCGGTGCCACTTTGGAATTGAAGGTGTTTTCGTCCCCCTCGCCTCCTCCGTAGCTGTGAAATTGGATGTGGGTCAGATGGCCGCGGTGGCCCTCCAGAGCCTTCATGGTCTCCAGGGTGGTCACCCAGTTGCCGGGCATCCCCAGATTGTTGCAGTGGATGTGAACCGGGTGGGGCAGGCCGAGCGCATTGCCGGCTCGGACCACGGCCGAGATGATCTGCCGCGGGGTGACGTCAAAATGGTCGACCTGGGTATCCAACCCGGAGACGTTACCCGAGGGGTGGTGTTTCCAGACTTCGACCCCCCCGGGGTTGACCAGTTTGGGGGCGTATCCTTTGGCCGCCCCCAGTAACCAGCCCAGAAAATCTTGCAGCCGCTGGGGGTCCTGGTCGTGGATGGCCTGCATCACGTAGTGGTTGTTGCCGACCAGCACGTAAAAGCCTTTGTCCAGGCAGGGCGTGTCTTCGAACTCTTCGTGGACGTGGCGGGCGTCCAGCGGGGGGATGGCGGCATCGAAGGCGGTGGTGTAGCCCAGCCCGGCGTAGGTATAGCCGGTGGCAAACGTGCTGGGCGCGCTGCCCATCGTCCCGCTGTGCGTGCGGGCCGTGCGGAGGATTTTCTTGTCCAACCGCTTTTCCTCGGGACGCATTTTGCGGGCCACATTCACCTTGGGGCCCGCGATGTGACAGTGCATGTCGATCCCGCCGGGCATGACCACCAGCCCCGCCGCGTCAATCACGCGGGTCGGTTTCACCCCCGGATCGGCCGGCGGGGCCACGATCTGGCCACCCTCGATCCACAGATCGCCCACCTGGCCGTCGATCCCATGGGCCGGATCGTACAGCGTACCACCTTGGATTTTTAGCATAAGTCGGTTATCGATAAAGGTTCAGCAACCACTCACCACTGACCACTGACCACTGACCACTGCCCCCCATGCTCCCCGCCCTAAAACTCCCCCTCCAACAAATCAAGGACGCTCGGCAGTATACGTTGTCTTTGCTGGAAGACCTAGAGCCCGACGATTGGTTCGCCATGCCCCGCGATGGCGTGACGCATATCGCCTGGCAGGTCGGCCATCTGGCGATGGCCCAGTTCCGGCTGTGCCTCGAGCGATTGCGGAACCTGCAGCCGGGGGATTGGGACCTGATCTCCAAACAGGCTCTGCGGCAGTTTGCCAAGGGGACGACGCCGACCGCCGACGCGGCCACCTACCCCTCGGCCGCAGAAATTCGGGGGATGCTGGACCGGGTCCACGCGGCGGTCCTCCGCGAGGTCCCCCAGTATCAGGGGGACGACCTGGAGAAACCGCTGGCCAATCCGCACCCGATTTTTCGGACCAAGCTGGAGGCGCTCTATTTCTGCTCGCGGCACGAAATGCTGCACGCCGGCCAAATCGGCCTGCTCCGCCGCCTGCTGGGCAAACCGCCGCTGCGGTAAAGCGGGCCGTCCGGCGATCCGAACGGATGACTGCGGTGGATGGGAAGGAAGTTGGTGCCGGGCCTCAGCGCCTCGGCACGCTTTCCGTTGCTCGACCCACGCGTCCTGCCGCCCGACGGAATCCTCTGCCTGGCGAGCATGGCCTGGATCTGGCGCCGTGGCGTCAGCCCCCCGGTTCGAGCTGGCTGGGGTTCACCTCAGAATCACTTCCAGCGCTTGACCGGCCTCGACGCGGATCTTTGGGTCCCATTGGATGGCGACTTGGTTCCCTTGAGCGTGGAGGGTGGCAGGCTGTTTTTGGTCTGCCAGGCGGGAGCTGGCGGTGGAGACCTGGACCGAGTCCGGCAGATTCAGGGTCAGTTTTTGAAGATCCAGGGATCCGTACCGGAGGTCCAACCTGGCGACCAACTGGTCATGTTCGACCTCCTGCGAAAAGCTGCCCCATCCCTCCGGGGTGACAAAGGGGGCTCGAAACCGTTCCGGTGTCAGGCGGGGAGCGAACCGGACTTCCGCCCGCGGCCCGTGGCAGTGGAAGCCGCAGACCGCCTGGAAGACTCCATAGCTGGCCATGGCACGAGCGTAGTGATCACCGCACTCGATTTCGTTGTACGGGTTGCGCAACGAGCCGTGATAGCGATCGTGGATGGCCCGGCTGACGGCCAGGCCGTGCTCCAGCAGCTCGGGCTGGTCCTTCCCTTCGTAGATCATGTGAGCGGCGGCCTGCCACTCGAACCCGCTCATGCACTCGTTAAAGTACTGGTACTGCCAATGCTGTTTCTTGTCTGGCGCGACCGGCTGTTTTGGCCACGAGCACATGATCAGGCCCGCATCGCCTGCTTGGGCGTACCAGCGGCCTTCGGGGAACTGTTTGCGGAAGGGCCCCACGTCAGGGACAAAATTGTACCGCCACAGCGAACGCAGCGCGGTGTGCTGTTTCTCGCGATCGAACAGCCGCCCCAGGCCGATCCAATGGGCCCAGGTCTGCCCAAAGATCTGGTCGATATAACAGCCCGGTCCGACGCCGATCGCCTGGGCGTGGCGGGGATCTTCCTCCTGAAAGAAATACTCGCCGTTGAACAGGGTCAGCATCTGTTTTCCGCCGACCTCGGCAATTCGCTCGCACTGCCCGGCGAACGCTTCGTCGCCCATCTCCCTGGCCATCACGGCACCCGCCCGCAAGGCGGCCAGGTATAGCGAACTGGTGAAGCTGATCTTGCCGAACCAGGCGGCGTCCAGCGTGTTCCGTTGAGCGCCGTCCAGAATGCCATCCCGATCGGGATCGCGGGAAATGATAAACTCGATCGCCTTCTTCACTCGCGGCCACAAGCGGCGAAGCCATTGGTCGTCAACCGACATCTGGTGCTCGCGCAAGACCCCCAAAATCCGCCCGCATTGGCCGTCGTCAGCGTGTTCTGATCTGTGGCCGGCGGCGTAGGCGCGGTGGGCAATGGCCCCGCTGTCGAAAAAGCCAATCTCCAAGTCGACCATCTCCCGCAGGCGACGTTCGATCTTTGGGAACAGCCGTCCCGGCGCTTGCGCGTAATGCCACACGTGGGTACACGTGCCGGGACAGCAGGCCACGCCCTCCCACCCGTAGAAGCGGCCGTTTTCCAGCAGGTAGCAGGTGTTGGTGGCCAGCGTCGAGGTGTTGGCCATCGTGCGGTCCAGCAGCCAGTAGGGCAGGGTCGAATCGTACCAGGTGTCGACCCACAGGCGCGTGGTTTCGGTCAGCCTTTCGAAGTTCTGGGCGATGTGTTCGGCCACCGCGGCCGCGTCGGCAAACTGGCGGCTGTACCACCGACCTGCAGGACCCAGGGGGGGTAAATCGAGATGGGGGAAGTGCCAGGCAAAGATGAAGGAGACCGTGGACGTTTCCCCCGGCTGCAGTTCCAGCGTGCGGCCCACAGCGCCGCTCAACGACTCGTCCCACGCCACCGCCGCCGCATCGGTTGGCGTGTCGAACCACGTTTGGCCAGCAATCGAGGCCGTGGCTTGTGCTGCGCCCCCGACGACCGCCAGGGCCAGGGTCCCAAAATCGTACCGTTGCTCGAACTCGACCGTTCCCTTCTGTGGCGGGAGATCGCTGAACACGATCTGATCCACGCCCACGTTGCCCCAGGGGCCGGTGACCTGATCGTTGATCCGCAGCTGTGCTTGTTTTCCTCCCTGCGAGCTGACGTCAAAGTAAGCCCGCTCCATCCGGTTCTTGTTCTTGCCTGTCGCTCGAGCGATCGGCTGGCCGTCGACCAGCAGCTGGACGCTTGTCCCGTCGTGGGCGCCCCCCCCGATCAGGAAGTGGATGAAGCGTCGTTCGATCGTAAAGGGTCGACTGGTCAGCGTGCCGGTCGCGGCGTCCTTGGTTCCGACCCCCTTGCCCGGTGCCGAGGCGTGGGAATTGACGACCCGCTGGCCGCTGCCGGCGACCTGGCCCTGGTAGGCGGGGATCTCCTGGAGGCGGACGGGACCGCCGCCGAAGGCCTTACCGGCCACCGTCCAGCCCTCGTACGTGCCTTTCTCGAAATCATCAAAGACAATGTCCGGCCGCGGTTTGGGGGGGGCCTCCGGCGGCACGGTCCGTTCGGCGCTGCACTGGAGGATGGTCGCCGCGTCGCGCCGCAGGACGCGATTTTGTCGCCGGGCCGAGCCGGGGTTGTCTGCGAACAGGCAGATCGGATTGGCTGTCCGCCCGGCAAACGTGACCGACAGGGGGCGGGAGGAGGTATTGCGGGCGGTGTATTGCAGGATGGTCGCTGGATAGGAGGAGTTTTCCAGGTCGAGCGGGATGAAGGGGCTGAACGCCTCCAGCTGGACCTGGACCGGAGAGGCCGGATCCTGGTAGGAAACGAGACCCAGCGGGTACCGGCCGTCGAACGTCACGTGGGCGAAGCCCTCGCGGTCCAGCGAGCGGCTTGTCTGCTGGCCATCTTGCTGGATGACCACCCGAAACTGTTGCTCGAACCGCTGCACCGGTTCCACGGGTCGCAAATAATTTTGCCCGTCCGCGCCGCGGGCCAACAATCCTCGGCCGTGGTGCTGGTTGAAGATATCCCACAGCCACAGCCGGCCGTCGCCGCCGAGGTAGACACAGCCGGCACCAATCCCACCGACGGGCATGCCGATGAACTTCAGGTGGTCGCCGGTGTACGTCTCTTTTTCACCCCGCTCGTACAGCGACCGGACCCAGGCGGGGTCCAGCCGTTTGTCCTCCTGGATGACTTCCAGATACGGGTTCGTCGCGGGAAAGGGTCCGGCCATCACCGGCAAGGACCGGCTGCTGGCCGCCGCGGCCGTACCGGCGCTTAACAGGCGGATAAACTCGCGGCGCGGCATGCCGCAGTCTTCATCGCGAGATCCCTGACAGCAGGGGGATTGCGGAGGGCGTGGGTGTCGAGGCGGGTGGGTCATGCGTCTTCTCGTTGGGGGACGGGGATGGAGATGCGTCGCGCAGAACCGGTTTTCCACCGTGGTCGGTGCGGGGGGGGGGCAGTCTTTGATCTGGAACAGCCGGGGGAGGGCCTCCAGCCGGCCGGGGGGGATGCCGCGGCGGGCTTCGTCGCGGAGCGATTCCAGGAGGGGG
>CAYFZZ010000075.1:0-16086 GCA_964347545.1 uncultured Planctomycetaceae bacterium
CCGCTACTCGATCTCGTACACGATCGCCCCGTGGCGTTGGGCGCGGGAGATACGGTCGGTGGCGTAGAGCCCGGCCAGGACGAATTCGACGCAAGAGGCCCGTACCGCGTCGTCTTGCGACGCATTGACTTCGAAAGCCTTGTCCCAGGCCGGCGGCACTCGCCGCAGACGTTCGGCGTAATCACGCGAAGGCAGCAGGTCCCCCACTTCGATCTTCACGCCCTTCCCAAAAATTTCCGCGATCTCGTGCAGGCCGTGCTCTTCCACATACTCTTGAAACACATCCCGGATCGCCTCGGCCAGCACGGCGTCCAGCACCTGACGCTCGTTCATCTGATGGCTGCCCATCAAGTCCAGCTCGAGCTTGCCCAGCGATGACGCATACAGGTGTCCCAGGTCGCTGATCCGGGGCACCGCAGGTCGCTCGCCCAACAGGGCCGCTCGACGCCGCGCCGAGGCGATCATGGTGCGGTAGTTGGCGATGCTGAAGCGGGCGCTCACACCGGAGTCGTGGTCGATGTACTTGGAACGCCGTGCGGCAACACTGATCTGTTCCACAATCTCCAGCATAAAATAAGGCACAACCACCGGATATGCGCCGTCCAGGTCGACGTCGGCCTCCTGCTGCATGATCTGGATCCCCAGATCCCGCTGGCGAGGATAGTGGGTATGGATCACGCTGCCGATGCGGTCCTTCAGCTGGGGAATGACCTTGCCACTGCGATTGTAGGTGGCCGGATTGGCGGAAAACAGGATCAGCATGTCCAGGTCAAAGCGGACGGGGTAGCCGCGAATCTGCACATCGCGTTCTTCCAGGATATTGAACAGGCCTACCTGGACCAGTTCGTCCAGTTCGGGCAGTTCGTTCATGGCGAAGATCCCGCGATGCATGCGGGGGATGAGCCCGAAATGGAGGGCATCTTCGGCAGCCATGCTGAACCCGCCCGCCAGTTTGGCGGGATCAATTTCCCCGATGACGTCGGCGAACTTCGTGCCGGGCGAGAGGCGTTCGGCGTAGCGGATTTCCCGCGGCCACCAGGCAATCGGCACCTGGTCCTCGGGCGTCTCGTCCAGAAACCGGCGGCAGGCAGTGGTGATTGGCCGCAGCGGGTCCTCGTGGACCGGTGTCTCGGGCATGTCGACGTAGGGGATTTCCTCGTCCAGGAAGCGGACCAGCGACCGCATCAGTCGGCTTTTGGCCTGGCCTTTTTCCCCCAGGAACAACATGTCGTGTCCGGCCAGCAGGGCCAGCACAATCTCGGGGATCACGGTGTCCTCAAAGCCGATGATGCCAGGAAACAGCTCGTCGCCGGCACCCAGCGCCGCCACCAGGTTGTCGTAGATTTCGCGCTTGACCGTCTTGCTGGTCCAACCGCTCTCGCGGAGGTCGGCCAGCGTGGTCGGTTTGCTCAAGGTGGTGCTCATCTTCCCTGCTCGTCGGTTCCCTACTCGTCGGTGACGCACCCTTCCGAGGCGGGTTTGACGCGTTGGATGTATTTGTACAAGGTGCCGCGCTTGGCCTTGTACGCGGGCGGCGTCCAGGCGGTCTGGCGAGCGGCCATTTCCTCGGGGGAGATGTCGACGGAGAGGCGGTTGTGGGCGGCGTCGATGGTGACGACGTCACCGTTTTTCACCAAGGCCAGGGGACCCCCTTCCTGGGCTTCGGGGGTGACGTGGCCGATGATGAAGCCGTGCGACCCGCCCGAAAAACGGCCATCGGTCAGGAGGGCCACGTCGCCCCCCAACCCCGCTCCCATGAGGGCGGAGGTGGGGGAGAGCATCTCCGGCATGCCGGGCCCCCCCTTGGGGCCTTCGTAACGGATGATGACCACATCCCCCTTGTCAATCTGTTTTTGCTCGAGGGCCGCCAGCATTTCCTCTTCGCTGTCGTAGACCTTGGCCGGCCCCGAGAACCGCTCCCCCTCCTTGCCAGTGATCTTGGCCACGGCCCCCTGCGGGGCCAGATTGCCGCGGAGGATCTGGATATGGCCCGTTTTTTTGATGGGGTCTTCCAGGGGGTGCACGACGTCTTGTTCGGCGGCCAAGGGTGGCAAGTCGGCCAGATTTTCCGCCATGGTCTTGCCGGTCACCGTCAGGCAGTCCCCCTGCAGAAGCCCCTTCTCCAGGAGATACTTCATCACGGCCGGCACGCCCCCCACGCGATGCAAATCTTCCTGCACGTACCGGCCGCTGGGCTTCAGATCGGCCAAAAACGGCACGCGATCGCTGACCTTCTGGAAATCATCGATGGTCAACTCGACGCCGACTGAGCGGGCCATGGCGATCAGGTGCAGCACGGCGTTGGTCGAACCGCCCAGGGCCATGATGATGACCATCGCGTTTTCGAAGGCGGGGCGGGTCATGATGTCGCTGGGTTTGATGTCTTGTTCCAGCAGGTGCCGGATCGCCCGGCCGGCGGCCAGGCATTCGGCCTCCTTTTGAGGATCTTCTGCAGGCGTGCACGCGCTATACGGCAGTGACATCCCCAGCGCCTCGATGGCGCTGGACATCGTGTTGGCCGTGTACATGCCACCGCACGCCCCGGCTCCGGGGCAGGCATAGCGGACGATGTCGTGACGCTGCCGGTCGTCGATCTCGCCGGCCAGGTACTGGCCGTAACATTGGGCAGCCGAGACGATGTCCAGTTTTTCGCCCCTCAGCTGTCCCGCGTGAATCGTGCCTCCATAGATCATCAGGGAAGGGCGATTCAAGCGGGCCATGGCCATCACACAGCCGGGCATGTTCTTGTCACAACCGGGGATGGAAATATTGGCGTCGTACCATTGAGCGGCCATGACGGTCTCGATCGAATCAGCAATCAGGTCCCGCGACTGCAGCGAATAACTCATGCCGGCGGTGCCCATGGAAATCCCGTCGCTGACACCGATCGTGTTAAACCGCATCCCCAACATCCCGGTCGCCTCCACACCCTCCTTCACCTTGGCGGCCAGGCGGTCGAGATGCATGTTGCAGGGGTTTCCCTCGAACCACACGCTGGCAATGCCCACCTGTGGTTTGTCCATGTCCTCTTCGCTGAGCCCCGTGGCGTAGAGCATGGCCTGGGAGGTCGAACGGGCTTTGGGTTGCGTGATCTGGGCGCTGTATTTGTTTAACGGGGATGGGGTCATCGAGGGTTCCTGCCTGGGGTAGATCATGCCGGTCGGAGGTGCCTGCAGGCCGCACCTCGGATCGGCAGAAAGGGAGGAGGACGGCCCCGCGGGCTGGCCGCCCGCGGCATCCTCCGCTCAGCCCCCCAGTCTAACCGATCGGTCGGTCGGTTCGCGAGTCCTGCTGCTTACAGCAGTCGAAACAACTCCATCATGGCTCGCACGTCACGCTCGCGGTCCAGCCGCTGGAAGAGGCTGCGGAGGTTGCGGATGATGCGAGCCAGCCATTGGGTATGGTTCGCGATCTCGAAGAGAGGATCGTGGAAGGGATCGGCCAGACCTGCCGCCTCCCCCTCCTGGCCCTCCCACACGCGGCCTGTCGCCTGCTGGATCTGCTCGATCGCCTCCGCCCGCGTCAGGATGCGGCCGCCAAAGAAGGGATCGACCAGCGTCCAGCTGTCGTCCATTTGCACGCAAGCCAGGAAGTGGGCCGGAGCGTTTACGCCGTGCACGGTCAGGCCCAGCTGTTGGGCCACGTACTTGTAGATCAGCGTCAAGGTGATGGGGATCCCCTGGCGCGTCTCCAGCACCCGGGAGATGTAACTGTTGGCCGGTTGGTAGTAATCTTCAGTGTTGCCCCGCAAGCCTTCCTCGTCGAAGAGCACGGTGTGGAGATGAGCCAGCAGGGCCTGGGGGCTGTTCCCCCGCACCCGCCCCCGCACCCGCTGGGCCCAGCTATCCAGTCTTGCCCGCACCGCCTGCGGGTCGACGTCCGTCAGTTCGTGCATGGAAACGGCCAGCGCCGCCTGGAGCAGCCCGACGATATCGTCCAAATGCGGCAGTTGGGCCACGAAATATTGGTAGGCGGCCGGGCGACAGAAGGTAGGTTCTGCTTCAGACATGAGACCCACATCATAACGGGTCTACCGGCAAGACTTGAAGTGACGGGTCAAAAACGGTACATAGTTTGCTTTTTCAGCAGCGGGCCAAGTCGAGCCGGCCATGACGGGACTGCCATTTATCTATTTCGATCTGGGGAACGTCCTGTTGCGGTTCAGCCGCCAACGGCAATTTCAGCAGATGGCAGAGGTGGCCGGTATCGCCCCAGAGGAAGTCCGACAGACGGTCATGGAGGGGGGGCTGTATGTGTTGTACGAGACCGGCGCGATTGATGATGACGAATTTTTCGAGCGGTTTTGCGAGGCCACGGGGGCTCGCTGTGATGTTCAGCAGCTGCAACGCGCCGGCAGCGACATCTTTTGGGCGAATCCCTCCATGATCCCCGTGGTGGCCGCCCTCTGGTCTGCCGGCTACCGGTTGGGAATCCTCTCCAATACCTGCGGGGCCCACTGGGAGTGGATCCGCGACGGGAGATTCGGGCTGCTGCCGGGGTACTTCGAGCAGATTGTGTTGAGCTATGAGGTGGGGGTCATGAAGCCGGGGCGGGAAATTTACGAGGCCGCGGCCGACAAGGCCCGCCTGCGGCCGGCAGAGATTTTTTACATGGATGATCTGGAAGAGAACGTCCGCGGTGCCCGCCAGGTCGGTTTGGACGCCGTGGTCTACACGAGCACCCCGGCGTTGGTGAACGATTTGCGGCAGCGGGGAGTGCAGTTCAACTACTGACTGCCTGCCCGAGCCCGCTTCGGGCCGCAGCGATCAAAAGAGATAGCGGTTCCAGACATTCTCGCACAGTTCTTGCCGGCCGCTGCCATTGGGGGTGATGTCCCCCTTCTGCAACATGTAGGCTTCCAGCGAACGAAAATCGTGCTGGCCGCTTTCAATCTCGGCACCCAGTCCGCGATCCCAGCTGGCATAGCGCTGGCGCAACATCGACTCCAGCTCGCCGTCCGCCCGCATCGCGGCCGCCAGCTTGAGGCCTTTGGCAAAGGCGTCCATGCCGCCGATGTGAGCGTGGAACAGATCGATCGCCTCAAAGCTTTCCCGGCGGACCTTGGCGTCGAAATTCACGCCCCCCGTTGTGAATCCGCCGTGCTTTAAGACCGCCCACATGCACTGGGTCGTCAAGTAAATATTGGTGGGAAACTGGTCCGTATCCCAGCCCAGCAGCAGGTCTCCCGTGTTGGCGTCGATGGAGCCCAGCATTCCCTGACTGCCGGCGTAGTCCAGTTCGTGCAGCATCTCGTGCCCGGCCAGAGTGGCATGATTGGTTTCCAGATTCAGCTTCAAATGATCTGCCAGCTCGTAGGTCCGCAAAAAGTTGATGCAGGCCGCGGCATCCGAATCGTATTGGTGTTTGGTCGGCTCCTTAGGCTTGGGCTCGATATAGAACTGTCCCTCAAACCCGATCTCCCGAGCGTAATCGATGGCCATGTGGAAGAAACGTGCCAGGTGGTCCAATTCGCGTTTCATATCGGTGTTCAGCAGGGTCTGATAGCCCTCCCGGCCGCCCCAAAACACGTAGCCGGCGCCTCCCAGCTGGTGGGTGACTTCCAGGGCTTTTTTGACCTGAGCGGCGGCGAAGGCAAAGCTGTCGGCGTTGCAGCTGGTTGCCGCGCCGTGCACGTAGCGGGGGTTGCTAAACAAGTTCGCCGTCCCCCACAACAGTTGGATGCCCGTGCGGGCCTGCTCTTCTTCGAGCACCTTCACGACCTGGTCGAAATTTTTGTTGGTTTCCGACAGGTTCGCGCCTTCGGGAGCGACGTCGCGGTCGTGGAAGGCGTAATAGGGAGCCCCCAATTTTTCGATGAATTCAAAGGCCATCCGAGCGCGGCGGCAAGCGTCCTCGACGCTGCCGTCCGCCAGCTCCCACGGCCGCAGGGCACAGCCGGGACCGAAGGGGTCCGCCCCACTGCCGCGAAAGGTGTGCCAGTAGACCACGCTAAAACGCAAATGCTCCTTCATCGTCCGCCCCTCCACCACTTCCTCCTCGTTGTAGTGGCGAAAGGCCAGCGGGTTCTGAGAGTCGGGGCCCTCGTAACGAATACGTTCGACTTCCGGGAAAGCGGTCATAAGAGATTCTCGTCAGACAGGGCAGAGGATTACCAGGAAGGAAGGGGAATGCCCTCCTTCAGGACTCATGGTGCCAGATCGCTAATCGTTCTGCAAGCGGCTGGGCCCAGGCCACCATTCAAGAAGCGCGACGGATCAGCTTGTCCGCCAGCTCGGGAAACAGCTGAGCGACCGCCAGCAGCAAACGCACCTTGCCGGGCATCACCAGTTCCGGTTTCCGCCGTTCGCAGGAGGTGAGGATCTTGGCGGCAACGCGGGCCGGTGGCAGGGGACGCAGCCGGCGGGTGCCGCCAGGCTGGCGGGCGGCCGCCGGCAGCCCCTCCGTCAGGTCGTCGTACCGGGCGCCACCGTCAGCCCGCAGGAGGGGACCGGGACAGACCAACAACACGTGTAGGCCCTGAGGTCCCAGTTCAAGCCGCAGCTGATGCGAATAGGCCGCGACCGCGAACTTGGTGGCCGGATAAGCGCCCAAATAGGGTGCCGTGATCTTGGCGGCGATCGATCCAATGTTCACCAGATGTCCCCGTGACGCCATCAGGTGGGGCAGCGCCGCGCGGGTACAGCGGACGGTCGCCAGGAAATTGATCCGCATCAACTCTTCAAAGGCCTCAGGCGTCGTGGCGGCAATCTCGCCACGGGTCGAGCGGCCCGCACTGTTGACCAATACATCCAAGCGCCCATAGCGATCGACTGTCTGGCGGACCATCTCGTCGACTTGCCCCGCCTGAGTGACATCCGTCACCACCGTCATCACCTCCGCACCGCCCGCTCGCAGGTCGCTGGCACAACGAGCCAACCCATCGGGGTCGCGGGCGGCCAGGGCCACCCGCGCGCCTGCGGATGCAAAGGCAGAGGCCACGGCGCGTCCCAAGCCACGGGAACCGCCAGTCACCAGGGCCACTTTATCGCTCCAGGAGCTCATCCGCGTCCAGACACCCGGTACCCGCCGGCTGCCTGCCAGGGCTTCGTCAGACACCACCGCAGCTCGATCCTAGTGCCGCCACCGGATCCGGTCAACGTGCCTGGGACGAGAACGGCCCAGGTCGTGCGGCGACACGAACCTGGCCATCGCGTATGATGAGAGCACATGCCGGGACAGGGCGGGGAAGAGGTCCGCAGTTTAACCGTAGCGGTAGGGGGAGGCGACGAGGTGGCGATGAGCGATTTTCGGCAGATCGAGTGGGACGAGCTGCTGGCGGACGACTGCCGGCAAATTGTCCGCTTGGCGGTCCGCGAAGACCTGGACCGCTGGCAGGACTGGACGACCGTGGCTCTGGTACCTCACGACGCAGAAGGAGTCGCCGCGGTGGTAGCCCGCCAGGCAGGGGTGCTGGCCGGCCTGCCTGCCATCGCCCTGGTGATCGAAGAAATGCAGGTGGCCCTGCAGCTGGAGCCAAAGGCGGAGGACGGCCACCCGGTCCACCCCGGGCAAACCGTGGCCCTCCTGGCGGGCCCGACCCGGGATATCCTGACCTGCGAACGAATCGTGCTCAATATGCTCTCCCGACTCTCCGGGATCGCCACCGCCGCCCAGCGCTATGTGGCCACCGTGGCTGAAAGCGAAGTTGCCATTTACGACACCCGCAAGACGACCCCCGGCTGGCGGCGGCTGGAAAAGTATGCAGCCCGGTGCGGTGGAGCCAGGAATCATCGTACCGGCCTGTTTGATGCGGTGTTGATCAAGGACAATCACCTGGCCGCCACCGGCGAATCGCCGGCCGCCGCCGTCCGCCGGGCGAAAGGGTATCTGGCCCAGCACCTTCCCGCCGCATGCGCGGGGGAAATGATTGTGGAGGTCGAGGTCGATTCGCTGACACAGCTGAGCGAGGTGCTGCCGGAGGCACCCCAGATTGTGCTGTTGGACAACATGTCGCCCAGCGACCTGCGGCGGGCGGTCGAGATCCGCAATGCGCTAGCCCCGGACGTGACGTTGGAGGCCTCCGGAGGGATTTCGCTGGAGACCGTTGCCGAAGTCGCCGCCACAGGGGTCGAGCGCATCAGTGTGGGAGCCGTGACGCATTCTGCGGTGGCGTTGGACATCGGCCTGGATTGGACCCGCCCGCAGGTGAGCTCCGTTTGAGCGACCAGCCAGGGCTTCTGGGAAAGGGGGGACGAGCGGGGAAGCTCTGCCGGCTCGCCGAGGAAGGTTGCCCGCTTGCCGTCCGCCGTGTCGTTTGTCCCGCACCCCAACCGCCAGATGCCACAAGTTCGACCCAATCCCCAAAATCGTGCACGGCAAGCAAATAAGTTGCACGTAACGGCCAGCTCCCTGCGAAAAACGCTCGACATCGCGGGCCACGCCTAGTTTAATGAACTAGCGCCTCCCACCGGTCCGGGATTGGAATGAATATGTTTGCGAGTCTTCTACGTTGGCGACCTCTTGCCCTGATCCTGGTCCTGGGTGGGCCCGGACTGGTTGCGGGTGCCGGGCCGACGACGCCCGATGCGGTCCCTCGGGACGGGCAGCCCGTCTCGCGGGAGGTCTTCAAGCTGGAACGGGGCGAGCGGTTTTTGCCGGAAGACCGTGATCACCCCCTGGTCCCCGCCCTGCAAATCGCTCACGAAGGCCTGCAGTACATCGATCAGCATGTTCGCGACTACACCTGCCGGCTGGTCACTCGCGAACGTATCAACGGCAGGTTGAAAAAACACGAATTTATGTCCGTGAAGGTGCGTCATCCGCAAAGGGTGAAACAGCAGGTGACGGTTCCTTTCGGTGTCTACATTCGTTTTCTGGGGCCCAGCAGTCTTAAAGACCGAGAGATCCTCTACGTGGACGGCCAAAACAACGGCGAACTGCTGGCTCGTAATGGGGGTACGGGAAACCTGCAGGATGTCACTGTATCGCTGGACCCGCGCAGCCCGCGGGCGATGCGCAATTATCGTTATCCGTTGACCGAGATCGGGATTCGCACGTTGGGCGAGCGATTGGTCGAGATCGGCTACGAGTCGTTACGGGCTGATCGCCAGCGGCGCGAGTGCGAGGTCCTGATTCGTGACGGCGCGAAGGTGGCGGGGCGGAGTTGCCGCGTGATTCAGGTCCGCTTCCCGATCCGCCGGCCCGAGTTGCGGTTCCATCTGGCGCGAATCTTTATTGACGAAACCCTGCCGCTGCCCGTGCGCTACGAATCGTACGGCTGGCCTGCTGAGGAAGGTCAGCCCCCGCCCCTCCGGGAAGAGTACACCTATCTGGACTTGACACTCAATCCGGGGCTGACCGATCTGGATTTCCAGCGGGACAACCCGTCCTACAAGTTCTACCAGCGGGCGGCAGATCCCGACGACGCCTCCCCGGAGAGATCAGCCGCGGCGCCGGCACCAGCAGGATAACTGCTGCGATCGGAACTGCCAGACTTCCCGCGTCTGCGCCCCCCTTCCTGCCGCGGGGGTAAGATCTGCCCCCTCGCGCAACGGCGGCTGAGGGACCTGGGCTGGCCCGGCCCCGCCCGGCTTTCCCCCCGCGCCAACCCCGCCGGGTCGCGGAGGACGGACCCGCATTTGACTGGGGCCCGGGCCAACCTACAGTTGAGTGCATCCGTCACCTTGGGGAGAGGAGCGGGTGTTGCGGCGCGGCGGGGAACGCTGGGAGTTGAAGGGGACCCCGCCGCGTCACTTTTTTTCTGATCCGCTGGTCGTCCCACCCTTGTGCCTCCCGGGTTCTGGATCGAGCGTGTCGCCCGGCAACCCCCGGACAGGACCGATGACTCGACAACGCGCCGCCTTCTCGCTGATGGAAGCCCTCATGGCCATCTCCCTCATGGCCCTCGCTGGCGGCGCGATCATGCTGGCCCTGGCCAGCTCGGCGCAAACCACCCAGGTGACTCTGGAAACCAGTATTGCCCGCGGCATTGCCGAACAGTTGCTGGACGAAGTCCTGGGCCAGCGTTATGCGGCCGTGGGCGCGGGTCCGTATACGTATCCGTTGGGGCCTGGCGCTTGGGAGCTGAGCGGTGAGGGGCGCGAGCGTTATGACGACACCGGCGATTACCACACCTTCACCGCTCAACCCGTCACCAACATCCTGGGCCAGGAACTGGGGCAGGGCAGTGACGGCGGCTTTTCACGACATCCGAATTTTCGCCTGCCCTCCGGTTATTTTTCCGCTTGGCGCGAGGAGATCGAAGTCTACTACGTCGACGCAGAGGATCACTCCTTGCGTCTCGATCCCGGCGCGACCAGCGACTATCGCGCGGTGGAGGTCCGCATCCTCCGCGACCATCCGGACGGAACGCCACAAGATCTGGCCAGGCTCCGCCGAGTGTATGCCCATGTGCCCGCCCCGCAATAGTTGTGCTTCCCGATCAGCTTTGACGGTGGTAGAGACCTTGATGGCGATCGTCATCATGGGCCTGGTGGCGGTCGCCCTGGGCGGGCTGTCGTCTGCGGTCGAATCTGGCAGCACCTACACCTTTGGGCACGCCGCGGCGATGCAACAGGCGCAGGTCGCCCTGCTGCGGATCCAGCACCGGATTGCCACCGCGACCGCGACCGCCGAATTTCCCGGCGTTCAGGTGTTCCACCAGGAGATCGAGGGGTGGGACTTCCCCGATACGCTGGTGGTGTGGAGCCCGCAGGGAGGGGCGGCTCATCCCCAGGGACCACCCCTCTTCAGCGAACTGGTGATCTACTGTCCCGATCCTGCGGCGCCCCACCGCCTGTTGGAGATCCGGGCTGCGCATGATGATCGGCTGACGCCGCCGGTCAGCGATAGGGCCCGTTGGCTGATCGAATTGGCCGCGCTCAAGGCCGATCCCCTCAGCCAACGATCGGTATTGATCGAAACGCTGCGCACGGCCCAGTTCGACAGTACTGGCCAGCGGCGGGGCGTGGTCCGCTTTGCCGCACGCCTCCGCCCCTCCGCGGCCGCCTGGGCCGCCTACCAGGCCGGCGCCGTCGCCTGGACCGACCTGCCCTGGGCCCAGGATGTCCGGGGAGCCCGCTGGGGACAACGGCAGTCTCTGTGCCAGATCGAATTGCAG
The DNA here is from genome assembly GCA_964347545.1 of uncultured Planctomycetaceae bacterium. Lineage (GTDB taxonomy): Bacteria > Planctomycetota > Planctomycetia > Pirellulales > UBA7805 > CS4-C045. The sequence goes on from CAYFZZ010000075.1 coordinate 11,060, forward strand.
TTGCACGCCGACGAACCGGGTAGGGCGGTCAGCTCGGAGGTCGTCATTCCCTTTTTCGGATCGGCCGCCCTCTACTACTCCTTGCCCCGCGGATCCAGCGGATGATTGCGATCTCAGCTCCCTTCCACCGTGTCCGCAGATCTGCTGGTCGTCGACGACGCGGGATCGCTGTGGTGATTGTGCTGGGTGTGATCAGCTTGGCCCTGGCCATTTCGTATGCCATGTTGCGGACGCAGACGACGACGTTGGTCTTGCAGCGCAACGCCGGTCGCCGGATGGCGGCCCGCCAGGCGGCGGCTGCGGGCTTAAGCGCCGGCCTGCAGAAAATGCATACGAATTCCTGGGCCGGTGTGGGCACCGTGCTGAACGGCCAACTCAGCGCGACCGACAGCTATGAGGTCCGCTTTGTGGCCGGCGATCCAACCCTTACCCCGGCCGACGCGGCTTGGCTGGAATACCCCTATCGCGTGACGCTGGTCAGCACCGGTTATTCGGCCGATCCGGCGAATCCTTCCCTTCGCGCCTCCCACCGCGCCTCGGCGGTCGTGCAACTTGTTCGGCGGCAGATGTCGCCCGTCCTTGCCGGCTTCAGCGATGTGCAAAATCACACGCTTTATCAGTGGCAAAACGAGGACGTGGTGGTGGAGATGCCTTTTCGTGCCGAGGGCCCGGTACACCTGGAGGGGCCGCTGGCGCTGTATGAAAACTATCCTTACCCGAGCAAACCGTTTGACGGAGCGATCGACGAAGTGGCCCTGTTTGCTCGAGCCTTAACGGCCAGCGAAATTGAGGAGATTTACAAAGCGGCCAAGAACCCCGCCAGTAGTAGTTTTACCAGCCTGGCCGGCGCTTATACGGCCGCCGGCCCCCTTGCCTGGTGGCGGCTGAACGAACCGGCGGGGGCCACCAGCGTCGTGGATCAGATGGGGCGCTATCCGGGTCTTTATCAAGGGGCCCAGGCCAACGCCAGCGGGGCCCCCAGCGGCAGCAGCGGGGCCAAATTCGACGGCGTCAACGACTACGTCGACTTGGGAACCCCCGACCTGGACGGCTCGGCCATGACCATCCTGGCCTGGCTCTGTGCCGATGACGTCGACTACACGGACGGCCGCATTATCTCGAAGGCCACCAGTCCCTCCCCGGAGGATCATTACTGGATGCTGAGCACGGTGGAGGCCAGCGGCGATCTGCGCCTTCGTTTTCGATTGAAGACGGGCAGCGTGACGACCCAGCTGGTTGCCTCGGAGGGGAACATCCCGGCCAACGTGTGGGTCTTCGCCGCGGCGGTCTATGACGGGACCAGCATGCGGCTGTACCAGAACGGAGCGCTGGTCGGCGAGACCGGTAAAGCGGGGACGATCGCCGGGAATCCGCAGGTGCCGGTGTACCTTGGCGACAACCCCCCGGGCAGCACGCGGGCACGTTACCTCCGCGACCTGGCCGCCATGTCCCAGGCCGGCGCTGGGGATTACCGTACTTTTGACGGGCCGGTCGACCTGTCTCGCGTGCGAAGCACCACGAAAAATCTGTCGCTGTTGGAGGACGACCAAAAAATCCCGCTCAACAATGTGGCCGTCGCCAATGCCGAACCGTTCAGCCATCCTGGGACCGTCCTGACCTACCAGTTGTACCCTGGTGGCCCGGTCTATCAGGCTGCGGAGATTGGTGTCAGCAGTTTAACCGGGGCCGCCCTGACGCCGGACATGCAGACCAATCCCTTGGGGTTCTTCTATCGCAATGGCGATCTGGTCCTGTATGACCAGGTTGCCATCGAAGGGACGTTGATGGTGGCGGGGGGGGGAGCGGATCTGCATGTGTACGGCAGTCACGTGCAAATCTCTCCCGCCGTGGTGCCACCGTTGTTCGACGGCGATGCGGCCGTCCAGCTGCCGTCGGCACTGATTGGAGACGACCTGCGGCTGGAAAACGGATCCGACTCGGTGTTCCGCGGCATGATCATGGTCTGGGACGAATTCGAGTGTGTCACGGGTTCCCAAGCGACCGGATGTGATTGGGAGGGCCGTTTAGCGACAGGGACGCTGCACGTGGGGGCCCGCCAGGAATGGATGCAAAGCGCCACCTGGTGGCGCGAGCAGGCCAACGCCTTTCTCGCTCAGCTGGCAAACGCCCAAGCCCAGCGCTACTTCCCCCAATTCGTCGAGGCCACGGGGGGGCTGGTCGTCGCGCCGCAGCTGCGGATCAAGCCGGCCGGACAGCCGACCACTTACCACTGGCAAGACTGGCAGAATCCGCTTTTCGTGCCCCATCCGAATGATGGGGCCTTGCGCTGGGATTTAGTCCAGTGGAGGGACGATCTGTAACGATTTTACTTCAGCGGCACGCTCCGAGGGTCAAATCGCGGGCCGCGATCACTGTCAACACGAGGGAGGATCTACCGTGATGCGAAAACGCAACTTCTGGCCGGCCCTGGTCCTGGCCAACGTGCTATCTCTGTGCGTGCTAAGTTTTTACCAGACCAGTCCGGCGGCAGCGGGGAAAGAGCTTCCGTTTGTCAATCCGGCTGAACAACGTGAAATCATCATTGAGGAACTCCGACAGCTCAATCGTTTGGTCAAACAGCAAAATGCACTGCTCAGCAGTGGCAAGCTAGCAGTCGTTGTCGCCCCGAGGCAGGTACCCTGACACGTCGGAGGCCGACCACGGCATGGCCAACGGCCGGGGCTTGATCGCGAAGCGATCTGGTTGAGACGGGCTATGCAACATCGAGCTTCCCATCGTGCCGCCCTGACGCTGCTGGAACTGGTCATCCTGCTAGTCGTGCTCAGCACCGTAGCGGCACTGGTTATTCCCGACATGCGCCCCGGGGTCGTCGAACAACTGCGTTCGGCGGGCCGCGTGGTGGCCGCCGAACTGGACTACGCGCGCAACCTCGCCGTCACCTTCAACAGCGATTATCGTGTCACTTTTGCGACTTCGCTGAACCAGGTCGTGATCCAGCACGTCGGCAGCGACACCACGTTAAACGTCCTGCCTCCCTCTCCCAACCGATCGGCCTCCGATCCCCCCGATCAACAGATTTTGCGTCTGGGGGCCCTGCCGGGTATCCGCGAGCCTGTCTCGATCCTGGGCGTCACGGCGGGACCGGTAGGTGGAGCGGAGCAGTTGGTGGACCACGTCGACTTCGGCCCGTGGGGGGAGACTTCTCGCAGCGTTCCCACCACCTTGTGGTTGTCTGCCGGCGCGGGTGATGCGGCTCACCACCTGCCGCTCACCATCGATCCCGTCACCGGAGTGGTGCGGCTGGGAGATCCGCAAGGCGAACGGCCGGACGAATGGACAGAAAGCTCGGACCTGGATGTCGTGTCGTCCATTCCCTCAGGATAAAAGGTCAACCCATGATCAGCCTCCGCGCTCAGCGACTCAGCCCGATTGGCGTCGATATCGGCCAAAGCTCGATCAAGCTGGTCCAGTTGAGCAAGGATCGGAAGACGGTCCTGCACGCGGCGCGGTGGGACCTGCCGGGTGCCCAGCCAGGGGAGGACGGCGCGGAGACGGCGCACGCGGTGCGGGATGCTTTGAGCAAGGGGTTGGACAGCCGGCGATTCTCCGGTCGTCGAGCGGTGGTTTGCCTGGGGGCGGGTCAGCTGTTTGTCCAGAACCTCCGCGTGGCCAGTACCCCCGAAATGGATCTGGACGATGCCGTCCGACAAGGCGCCCAGGGGAAGCTGCCGTATTCGTTGGAGGAGGCCGAGCTGAGGTATGTGGAGGCTGCCGACGTGCGACACGGCGACGCCCTGCGGCGCGAAATTATTTTGTTGGCGTGCCACCGTGATCGGCTGCAAGCTTTTCTGCAGCCCATTGTCGATGTGGGATTGCAGCCGATCGCGGTGGATACCGAGCCGACCGCGCTGCTCCGCAGCTACGCTGCTCAGTTTCGCAGGGCCGACGACCAGGAAGCGTGTTCGATGTTCGTCAATATCGGTGCCCGCCAGACCCTGGTTGTGATCGCGCAGGCGGAAGCCCCCCTGTTTGTGAAATACCTGGATGTGGGTGGCCGCTTGATGGCCGAAGCAGTAGCTCGGGGACTGGATATGGATCTGCCGGCTGCGTCGATGCTGCGGATGCACAACGGCGACCGCCGGCGGGATCAACAAGATCCAGAAGTCATTGCCTCAATCCAACGCGCCTTGCGTCCGGTTTGGGACCACCTGTGCAACGAGCTGTCTCTGTGCGTCCGCTACTATGGCGTCACGTTCCGCCGGAAACCCCTGGCGCGGGTGCTGATCAGCGGTGGGGAGGCCAGCCCGGAATTGGTGGAAGGGTTGGAGAAAAGGCTGAATCTGCCCTGCCAACTGGGGGATCCCTTCCGCGGCCTAAAGGAAAACGGTCAGGCGCGGCGGAGGTCCCAGTGGTCGATCGCCACAGGACTGGCCCTCCGGGAGGAGCATTGAGCCATGGCAGGGGAACGACACAAAAAGACGCGTCTCCAGGAAATGGACTTTTTGCCGGCTCATTTCCGGGAAGAATACGCCCGCCGCCGTACCCAGGCCTCGCGAATTCTGGTGATCTGCATCTTCGCCGTGGCCCTCCCGCTCGCCTCGCTGTGCCAGTACCGACTCCGCCTCGCCGTCGATCGACAACTTGCGGAAATCGAACAATACCATGCCGAATCCCAGGCCCAAGCCCAGCGCCTGGCTCGCCTCCAGGCTCGACTGGCAGACCAGCATGCCCTCGCTCAACTGACCACGTTTCTGCAACACCCCTGGCCGCAGACCCAAATCGTGGCCGCCCTCCTCCAACCGCTGCCGGACTCCATGTCCCTGGACGAGGTCGTCGTCCAGCGGGAAGATCTGCCGGGCATCAGGAAAGTTGCCCCACCAGATCGAGGGCCGCAGGATCCCGCCCCGCGCCTTCCCGCTGGGGAAGATCTGCAGATATTGCAAAAACAAGCGGCCGGCAGACTGGTCGTACAGCTCAGCGGTCGGACCGCCGATACCCGGGAGTTGCACCACTACCTCTCCGCCCTGGGACGGCATCCCCTCTTCACCCAGGTCGAACTCGATTCG
>CAYFZZ010000076.1:0-30430 GCA_964347545.1 uncultured Planctomycetaceae bacterium
TGGGGGTACGGATGCTCCTTCGCCCCGCGAAACCTGGCCCTCCTGCTGGTCGTCGTCGGCCTCAGCGGGTGTCAGCAGAAACCGGTGGTCCCGCAGGGGACACCGGGTACGGCCCGTGCCGAGGCGGACGATGAGGTCTTGCGGTTTGCCGTAGAAAACCTCAATCGCCTCGCCGAATTCGACCCCCAGGAGATCCTCGACCAACTCCTGGTCCGGCTCAACCAGTGGTCCCGCACGGAGCGCTTGCCCGCGACGATGCCGGCTGACCCGCTGATCGCGACCCTTCCCGCGCCCCTCCAGCAGAACCTGCTGAATGACCTGGCCGCGACGAAGTACAACCTGGCAGACGCTTATTACCTGCGAGAAGCAGTTTTTCTGCGCGATATTGCCGGGCACGTCTGCAGCGGCAGCTGGGACCCGCTGGAAAGGGCGCAGAGGCTGTTCGCCTGGACGGTTCGCAACATCGACCTGGTGGAGGGGGAGGAGCAGGAATCCGAGACGATCGCCCAGATGCCGTGGCTAACGGTGCTCAGCGGCCAGGGACGCCCCCTGGACCGCGCCTGGGTTTTCGCTCGGCTGGCGCGTCAGCAGAGGCTGGACGTGATCCTCCTGGCCGTCCCGATGCCGGATGCGCCCGGACGGCAACGCCTCTGGTGTACGGCTCTGCTGCACGACGGCCAGCTGTACCTGTTCGACCCACTTTACGGCTCGCCTATTTACGGCCCGGATGGCAAAAGCATCGCCACGTTGCAGCAGGTGCGGGAAGATCCGCAACTGCTGGGGCAGTTCCAGCTGCCTGACCAGGCCTACCCGCTGGAGGCAGAACAGCTGCCAGAAGTGGCGGCGTACGTGGTGGCCGAACGGCAATCCCTGGCTCAGCGGATGAAGAACATCGAGACCCACTTGGGGGCGACACTCAAAGTCGTCCTCACCGTGCGGCCCTCCGAGATCGCTCGGAAGCTGGAGGCGCTCCCCGACGTCGGTCGAGCGCGGATCTGGACGTGGCCTTATCAGGCCGAGCAGGTGGCGTACACGCCGGGCACGCCCAGCAGTGAGGAAATGCAGCGGCGGCTGAGCGTGTTTGGGAAGTTTCGCGCGGGGGCGGTCAATCCGTTATGGAGCGGCCGGATTCGCCAGCTGCAAGGACGGTCTGCCTCGACGGGCGAACTGGCCGAAGCGGTGGAAGAAAGCCGCGACAGCGATCTGGGGTTGGCCGACCGCGGAGCGAAATCGCTGTACCTGCAGTCACGGACGATCCTGAGCGATGCTTCCGACGCGGAAGTGCCGGAGGAAATTCAGGACCGATGGGAAAAACTGCAGCGTCGCAGCGACCGGATCCGCTGCCAGGCAACGTATTGGCTGGGCGTGATCAGCCTGGAGGAGCAAAAACCAAAGCTGGCGGAATTTTATTTTACCGAGCTGTTAACGCAGTGGCCCGACAGCGAGCTGGCGGGCTCGGCCCAACTGCAGCGGGCCCGCGCGTACCAGGCCCAGGGACAGCGGGAGAAAGCCCTGCAGCAGTATCGCACGCTGGCGGGCGGCGGGGCCCTGGCCGGCCAGCTGGAGGCCAAACGTCTGGCTGCCGAAGTCGATCCTGCCCCTTGAGCGGACCGCCTCCGACGGCTGAAGCGTCAGCCCCCGCTGCTGAGCAGCTGGCTGAGCACCAGCAGGCAGGCGTCCACCTGGTCGTCCGTTCCCACCGTGATCCGCAGCCCGTCCCCCCAGTCGGGAAAATCCATGTAGCGGACCAGGATCTGCCTGGCCCGCAGCCCGTCGCTCAACGTCCTGGCAGATACCTGGTCTGGCGGGACGGCCCACACGAAATTGGCCTGCGACGGGGCCACCTCGAATTCCAGCTCGTGCAAAGCGTCGCTCAGCCGCTGACGCGTGGCCAAAATCTGACCACGATTCCCCGCTCGCCATGCCTGGTCGTCAATGGCCGCCGTAGCGGCCGCGATCGAGAGGCTGTCGCAGTTGTAGGAGTCTTTCACCTTGGCCAGCCCGCTGATAATCTGCGGCCTGGCAACCACGTACCCGAACCGCAACCCGGCCAGCGCATAGGATTTGCTCAAGCTGCGCGAGACCAGCACATTTTCGTGTTCCGCCACCAGCCTCAGACAATGGTCATCGGCAAAGTCCGCGTAGGCCTCATCGACCAGCAGCGGGCAAGGGAGGCGCGCGGCGAGCTGGCCCACCCGCTCGGGTGGCACCATCGTGCCCGAAGGGCTGTTGGGGTTTGCCAGGAAGACCAGCCGCAGACCCTCCGCGCGGTCGGCAAAGTCATCGCCCAGCGTCCAGTCGTCTTGGAAACGGCATTCCTCCAACGCGGCGCCCTGGATCCCGGCCAGCGTGCGGTAGAGGACATAGCCGGGATAAGCGGCTCGGATCCGCCCACCCTCGGGGACCATGGCCCGCGTAACGATGGTCAGAATGTCATCGCTGCCGTTACCGCACAGGATCCAATCCGGTTCGACCTGGTGCAGTTCAGCGGCTCGGCGGCGGAAGGCGTCCGCCAGCGGATCGGGATAGCGGCTCAAACCACCCCCGACCACCGCCTCGATCGCCCGCGCCACCGCTGGGGAGGCGGGATACGGGTTCTCGTTGGTATTCAGCTTGATAAATTTTCCGCCCCGGGGTTGTTCGCCCGGGACGTAGCCGATCAGGGCGTCGATGTTGTCGCGGAAAAAAGACACGGATGTCCGCACTCCTGGCTGGTCATTGTTCTCTGGCGGCCACGGGATGCCGGCCGGCTCGCACCTCGCTCCTCCTCCGTCATTGGTCCGGCTCGTCCTCGAGGCGGATATCGACGCTGGCGCGGTGAGCGGCCAGGCCTTCCTGGTCGGCCAGCTGACGGATGTCGTCTGCGGCGGCGGCCAGTTCGGCGGGCGTGTAGTGGATGACGCTGCCAGCACGCAGAAAATCGTTGGCGCTTAAGCCGCTGGCAAACCGAGCGGTGCCGCCGGTGGGGAGGACATGCGACGGTCCCGCCACGTAGTCTCCCACGGCGACCGGGGTGTAAGGCCCCACGAAAATCGCGCCGGCACAAGTACACGCCTCGACACGCTGATAGGCGTCCCCTGTGACCAGGTGCAGGTGTTCCGGAGCGATATGGTTGACCACGGCGTTGGCGGATTCGTCATCCGCGACCAGCACCAGGGCGCCGAAGGCTTCCAGGCTTTCCCGAGCCAGCTCGGCCCGCGAGGCGCGTGCCAGTTGTTGTTCCAGGTGGCTGGCCATCTCGTCAAACAGCCGCAGGCTGGTGGTCACGAGGATACTGGCGCCGGGGGCGTGTTCGGCTTGAGCGATCAGGTCGGCGGCGGCAAAGTCGGGGCGGGTCGATTCGTCTGCCAGGACCACCACTTCGCTGGGTCCAGCGATCGAGTCGATATCGACATCGCCATACACATGTTGTTTGGCCAACGCCACGAACAAGTTGCCGGGACCGACAATCTTGTCGACCCGCTCGATCCCTTCGACCCCGTAGGCCAGGGCGGCCACCGCTTGAGCACCCCCCAAGCGATAGACCTCCTCGATACCCAGCTCGTGGCACGTCGCCAGCAGTTCGCGATTGAAGGCCCCGAAGGGTGTGGGGGGAGCGACGACCGCCAGTTGGGGGACACCGGCGGCTTGAGCGGGGATGGCGGTCATCAGCAGGGTCGAGGGGTAAGCGGCCGCGCCCCCCGGTACGCAGATACCCACGCGGCGCAGGGGAAGGTAACGCTGGCGAAGGAACCCCCCCTGCGGTGTTTGTAACTGGACGTCCTGATGGAGGATCGCTTTCTGGAAGCAAAGAATGTTCTGGCGAACCCGCCGCACGGTCTCCAGGAATTGCGGGTCCGCGGCACGGTGAGCGGCGATTAGTTCGTCGGCCCGCACGCGCAGGGTTTCCGCCGTGATGTGGACCTTGTCGATCCGCTGGCTGTAGTCCACCACGGCGGTGACCCCCGAGGTCCGGACGTCGTGGCAGATCTGTTGCACAACCTCCCGCGGCGTGAGCGGCTGGCCGAACACGTCCAGCGTCCGTTGCCGGCTGGCCTCGCTGACCACATCCCCCCGCGGGCTGAGCACCTCCAGCAGTTGGTCGATCGCCGCCAGGACATGGTCGCGGCGGTAATCGATGCGACGAATTTTCAGCGAGTCGTGAGCCATGGCGACCGATGGGGAGCGGGTGGACCAGCTTGAGGTGGGTCCGCCGCGGTCGGCGGCGGTGGCCCCACGGGCCGGCGGTGGGGGAATTTCGATCCCCAACCAGGCCGCCGGAGTGGTACTTGTATTCTGCCTGTTCCCTGCCACCATTGTAAGTAGCCCGAGCGGCTGGGATGGAGGATCCGTCGTCCCCCGGGGGGCCGGGCGAGTCGGTCCGAGCGTGTCGAGCGGCGGGTGGGGTTTGGGGAAATGGGGGCTGAGCATTCTGTGGCTGACGATTCTTTAGCGATCATCGCCACCTGGCTGGTCGAAGCTCGTCCTGCCGTCGCTTTTACCGGGGCGGGGATCAGCACCGAAAGTGGGGTCCCCGATTTTCGCAGTCCCGGCGGTGTGTGGTCCAAATCGCAGCCGGTGATGTACGACCAGTTCCTGGCCAGCCCCGCCGCTCGACAAGAATACTGGCGGCAAAAGGCGATCGCCCACCACGATTTCGCAACGGCCGAACCGAACGCGGCCCACACGACCCTGGCCGGCTGGGAAGCTCGGGGACTGCTGCGGGGGGTGATCACGCAGAACATCGACGGCCTGCACCAGATGGCGGGCAGCCGTCACGTCCTGGAGCTGCACGGCACCGCTCGGCAAATCGCCTGTCTCGCCTGCGGCGCTCGCCAGGTGGCCGATCCGCTGGTGGCTCAATTCGAACGAACGGGGGAAGTCCCCCCCTGCCCGCTCTGCGGCGGTTTGCTGAAGCACGCCACGATTTCCTTTGGCCAGCAGCTGCCGACCGACGTCTTGGAGGAATCGTCCGCCTGGGCCCGCGAATGCCAACTCCTGCTCGCCCTCGGCTCGTCCCTGGTCGTCCACCCGGCCGCCGGGATTCCTCAGCTGGCCAAACAGGCGGGGGCCCGCCTGGTGATTATCAACCGGGACCCCACCCCGCTGGACCCGCTGGCCGACCTGGTGATCCGCTCGGGCCTGGGCCAGGCCCTCACGGCGATTGACGCGCGGACCGCGTCCTGAGGCGCCTTTGCTTGCGCACGACCGTTTAGGGTTCCGCCGCCGGCTGGTACCAGTCGCCGCGCAGCCAATCGACGATCAGCCCGATTTTTTCCGGCGTCAACTGCTGCTTTTCGGGCGCCTGCGGCGGGTTGAAGGCCGGCATGCGATCATTGCCGCTGGCCCCGTAAAATCGTTCGTGATCCGGGTCGCTGATCAAACCGATTAGCCATGGCCGCGAGCCGTAGCCGGTCAGGTCGGGCGCGCTGCCCAGGTCGCCCTGGTCATGGAACTTGTGGCAGTCAAAGCAGCCGAAATTGTCGAGGGCTTCATTGCGGGCCTCCTCGATCGCCGTCCGCCTGGCCCCCGCCCTCGCCTGGGGGCCCAGGTCTGCTACCGCGCGGTGGCGCAGCTGGCGATCCGCCGCCACCTGGCTGGGCAAAGCCGCCTCGGCCGACAGCCAGGCGATCATCTCTTGTCGAGCCTGTTGGTCGTCCTCGTCCAGGTCGCTGAAGGTGTCGATCACGAATTCGGCCATTTCGCCGTCATGGTGAGCGGTATTGCCGAAGTAGGGGGCCGGGCCGTAGCACCAACACGCCTCGTCGATCTCGGCCTGGGCAATCCGTTCTGGATCGAAAAGACCTTCCAGCCACGGGCGGCTGGCGAACTGGTACAGGTTGGGGGCCCCGGTGGGGACCCGCCGGCGCTTGCCCGCCACCTTCTGGTACTGCAGCGGTCTTAGCTGGGACAACCCTTCGCCCTGGGGGTCGACGTGGTCGTGGCAGCTGAGGCAGTAGCGGGCGAACAGCTTGGGTCCCTGGGTTTTGGGGTCGTTCCGCAGGAGGGTCAGGGCCCCGCTGGGGGGAATCTGGGGCTGGAGTTCTCCCGAATCGGGATCGGGTCGGGAGGCAAGCGCCACGGCCCGCGCGGCATTTTCCTCGGCCTCGGCCACCGCGGCCAGAAAATCGGCAGATTTCTGGTATTTCCGGTAGCGGGCGTACAACTGGCTGATCGCCGCCGCCTTCTGCGGATCCTGCTGGTAATGCATCTGCAGTTGAGCCAGCGGGTCCTTTCCAAAATAGTCGCTTTGGGGACCCCGTTTGCGGACTGCCGCAGCGATGGCTTCCTGGGCGTCCAGCAGTTCGCGGAATTCTGCCTCGTCGGTCAGCTGGGCATAGTAGTCTTCGTGCCAGGCCAGGACGGTCAGCACGCCGGCCCCGCCCAGGACGACCGTCAGGACCAGCACGTTAAACGCGTGCCCGACCCGGCTGCGGCCCAGCAGCGGCATGAGGAAGAACAGCAACATCACGGCCCCGGGGATCACGATCGCCCCCAGCAGCTTGCCCTGTTCGCCCGGAAAGAACTTGAGGAATTGAAACAGGAAGAGGAAGTACCATTCGGGCCGAGCGGCGGAGTAGTTTTCGGCCGGGTCGGCGGGGGCCATCAGTTCGGCCGGGCGCCAGACCGACAGCCCGACGATGATGCCCAGGACCAGCAGGCAGGCCAGCCCATCCTTCAGCACCTGGCCCGGCCAGAAGGTTTCGTTGGGGCGGGGCGGGTGGGGCCCGAGGCGAGCGGTGATGCCGTGGCGGCGGAAGAGGGCCAGGTGAATCACCAGGAACAGGACCAGCAAAGCGGGGAGAATCCCGGCGTGCAGCGCAAAGAAGCGCGTCAGCGTGTGATGGCCGTACTCCGGTCCTCCCACCGCCAGCGCCGGGACCGCGTCCCCCACACTGCCGGCGATCTCGGTGGCCACCTTGGTGGCCCAGTAACCTTTCTCGTCCCACGGCAGGAGGTAGCCGGTCAAGGCCAGCCCCAGGATGATCTGCATCAACACCAGGCCGATCCAGAAATTGATCTCGCGAGGCGCCCGGTACGCCTTGTCAATCACGACCTGGATGAGGTGCACGACCAACAGGACCACCATCAGCTGGGCCGCGTAGTGATGCACGCTGCGCAGCAGCCAGCCCAGCGTCATGAAGTGATCCAGGTAATAGACGCTTTCCCAGGCGGTCTGCGTGCTGGGGCTGTAACCCATCCACAACACCAGCCCGGTCACCACCTGGACCATGAAGGTGAAGACCAGGGTGCTGCCCCACACGTACCGCCATCGAGCCCCGCCCGGGATGTTCTCGTACAACAAAGCCGCCACCAGGCGTCGGCAGCCGGTGCGATGATCCAGCCAGTCAAGCAGGGATTTCATGGTGAGGATGCGGGCCGGAGCGTGAGGGGGGACCAGAAAATACGGCGACCAGGTTTCGATTACGCCTCGATCTGTTGGGATTTGCCGACCTTGAATTTTTTGTAATCGATCCAGACTTCGCCTCCTGAGCGAATTTCGACGTCCAGCCGATCGAGGGGTCGCGGGCTGGGGCCGTACTTGACCGCACCGTCCAGAGCAAAGCCGCTGGTGTGGCAAGGGCACTGGAACTCACCAGCCGCCGGCTTGAAATCGCAGGCGCAACCCAGGTGGGGACAGATCACGCTGAAGACCAGGGGCGGTTGGTTGGCGTCGGGCCGCACCGCAAACACCGCATCCACCGGCTGGGGCGGATAATTGCTCCACTTGTCCCCCCGCCCCGTCACCACCTGGAACCGCCGCGGCACCCCGTCGGCGGGCAGAGCGTCGAGGGTGGTAATCCGCACGAAGCGGTCTTGCTTTTTCTTGCGACGCAGGAGGGGATCCAGAAAGACGGTCAGGCCCAACAGGAACGGTGCGACGGCGACCAGTCCGCCGACCAGGACCGCCAGCAGACCCCGTCGCCCCGCCTGGGGCGGGCTGCCCCCTGCCTCCTCAAAGTTGCTCTGCGAATCGCTCATCACCTGGCGTCTCCCCTGCTCCGGCGTCTTCGTTGGCCTCTGCCGCCACACTGGCGTTTTTTATGTTAACCCCGCATGGCGGCGATCACGGCGTCCAGCACTTGCTGCTGTGCGGTTTCCAACGGTTCGTCCAGGAAGGCCCCGGCCGCCGCTTTGTGGCCGCCGCCTCCGAACTGAGCGGCGACCTGGCTGCAATCCATGCCGGCCCGGCTGCGAAAGCTGAGCTTGAAGCCGCCCTGCTCCTGTTCTACCAGGATCACCGCCACTTCGACACCGGCGATGGTCAGCGTTTCGTTAATCACATCTTCGGTGTCGCTGGCCAGGGCCCCCGAGGCGGCGAAGTCCTCGCGGAGACAGGCGGTATGGGCCAGCCGCCCTTGGAGGGCCGTTTCCGTGCGACTGAGGATCCGGCCGCGGAGTTTGAGCCGCGCCACGGTGTCCTGTTCGTACAGATGGGTGTAGATTTCCTGTGGGACCGCGCCGGCATCCACCAGCTTGGCCGCGACGCGAAGGGCCTCGCCGCTGATCGAGGCATAACGGTACCAGCCGGTATCGGTCGCTTGAGCGGCGAAGAGGGGTGTGGCCATGGCGGGGGTCAGGGTCACGCCCAGATGTTCTGCCGCCTCGACGACAATCCGTCCCGTCGCCTCGGCCGTGGTGTCCTTGAATAGTTCCGCGCCCAGGTCGTCGCCGCTGACGTGGTGATCCAGGACGATCTTCACCGCGGAACTTTCGCGGACGACGTCCGCCATGGGGCCCAGTTGGGCCCAGGCGCTGGTGTCCAGCACCATCAGCACGTCGACATCTTCCAGGTCAGCGGCGGACATATCCTCGCCCAGCGTTTGCAGCCGCCGCTGGGGGTCGATAAAGGCGAGGTTGGGAGGCGTGGCCTGGCCGTTGACGATCGCGACTTCTTTGCCCAGAGCATCCAGGACGGCGGCCATACCCAGTTCGCTGCCCAGGGCGTCGCAGTCGGGCCGGATGTGGGACGTGATCAGAAACTTCTGATGCTGGTCAATCAGCTCGGCAAAACGCTGCCAGTCAATGCTCATGGTTCGCTCTCGTTCTGGTCCGCCCCCTCAAGGTGCTCGTCCACCAGCCGCGGGACCAGCGCCTCCACACGCTGGACATCCCGCCCCAGTTGAGCCTGCAGTTGCTCGACGCTGGCGAACGGATGAATGTCGCGAATCCGGCTCAAAAAATCAAGCTCGAGCGGCTGGCCGTACAACGAAGTCTGGCAGCCGAGGAGGTGGACCTCCACTTTCCGCGCGCTGTCGCCGAAGGTGGGGTTGGGGCCCACGTTGATCGCGGCGGGCCATTCCGCATCCGCGTGTCCCACGCCGGCGTAGACCCCGTCCCCCGGCAGGAGGGTATCGATCGCCTCCAGATTGGCCGTGGGAAAGCCGATTTTCGTGCCGCGGGACGCCCCATGAGTCACCATGCCGCGGACGCGGTAGGGTCGCGTCAGCATGGTGCAGACGCGATCGACATCGCCGGCGGCCAGCAGCTGTCGCACCCCCGAACTGCTGACCGGCTGGCCTTCGACCTCCACCGGCTGGACAATCTCCAGCTGGAGATTGGCGGCCCCGGCCAGGGTGGTTAACAGTTCAATCGTCCCGGCGCGATCGTGGCCAAAGCGAAAATTGGGTCCTTCGACCACGGCCCGGGCGGACAGCTGCCGGCAGACAATCTGCTGGAAAAACTCGGCAGGGCTGAGCTGCAAAAGGGCCGTGTCCGTGGGGTAAGCGATCACGAAGTCGACACCCAGCTGGCCCAACAATTCCGCTTTGCGGTCCAACCAGGTCAAAGGGGGCGGGGCTTCGGCCGGGCGCAGCAGCCGCACCGGATGCGGATCGAACGTGAACACCACGGCCGCCCCGTCGATTTGACGAGCGATCTGGGTCAAGCGGCGAATGATGCGGGCGTGACCAAGGTGAACCCCATCGAAATTGCCGATCGATACGGCCCCCCCCAGCACGCGCGGGGGAAGCTTCGCCAGGTTGGTGATGATCTCCACAGGGGATGGCTCGACGATTCGGTAAGGGGGCAACCCAAATATTATCAAAACGGTTGGCCGGCAGATCAAGGATCGAACGGATGGGCCTTGCGTCGCGGGGATCGATGGGTACCGGCCAGCGGGGGCAGGCCCCGCGGAAAAGGGTGGAGGCAAGAGGGGGTGTCCGGCGTGCCAGGTCGGTGCCCCGCGGTCGCGGCGCCTGCTCAATCCATGCGGGCCTGGCCCAGCAGTTTGCGGAGCGCCGTGATGGCGATTTCGCCGAACTGCCGCGGGGGGATCTGCCACAGCTGGGGATTCATGAGTTCCACAGCCACGTCGCCGTCGTATTGGATCTGATGCAAGTGGTGCACGATCGGTTCCAGCGGCAGATCGCCGTCGCCGGGCAGGATGCGGTCCGCGTCGCTCGCCAGCTCGCGAAGGTGGCCTGACAGATCGCACACCTGCACATGGAACAGGTTCTGGGGAGTCAGCAGGTGGAGGTCGGCCAGTTTGCTGGGGCCGCAGTAAAAGTGAAACGCGTCCAGACAGATGCCCAGCCAGGCGTTGTCCGCGGCGGCGACCATGGCCACCGCCGTTTGGAGGTTGTTGCCGAAGGCGGCCGGGGCCTGGAATTCCAGGGCCAGCCGCACCTGGTGTTCTTCCGCCAGCTTGGCCGCCTCGCTCAACGAACCGCTGGCTCGATCCAAAGTTTGCTGGTCCAGCGGCCCGGGGATATCGCAGGCCAGCACCAGGGTGCGGATCCCCAGCTGGCGGGCCAGGGCCAGTCGCTGGCGAAAATGTCGCCAGCTTTCCTCACGCCGCTGCCCCTGGCTGGTCAACAGCCCGCCCTGGTAGCTGGCCGTTGCCGCGGTGACCTCGTTTTCTTCCAGCAAGCGGCGGACGTCGTCGGTCGAGTGGGACTCGAGGAAGGTTTCCAGTTTGCCCAGCCAGATTTCGATCGCGTGACAGTGTCCCGCGGCGTAGTCGACGATGTCGGTGGTGAAGGGCGAGTTGAGCGAACAGACTTGAGCCAGGGCGGGTGTCATCGGTGGAGGAGGTTTGGGGCAGAGGGGCAAAGAGGGTTCGCGCCGCACCCCCGGCCGGTGCGTCGCTGGCTGGGGCCACGAGGCGGCTAGGTGTTTATTTGTCGAGCGATCTCGGCGGGGACGTCGTCTCGGGGCACCCGCCACTGTTCCAGCGAGTCGCGGTGGCGGATGGTGACCGTGTGGTCCTGCAGGGTCTGGCCGTCCACCGTGACGCAAAACGGCGTCCCCGCTTCGTCCTGCCGCCGATAGCGGCGGCCCACAGCTCCTTTCTCGTCGTAAAACACATAAAAATTCTGTTTCAGGGCGAGGTAGATTTCCCGCGCGATTTCGGGCATGCCGTCTTTTTTGACCAGGGGGAACACGGCGGCCTTGATGGGTGCCAGGCGGGGGTGAATTTTCAGCACGGTGCGGGTTTGCAGCTTGCCCTTCTCGTCCGGGGCCTCGTCCTCCGTATACGCTTCGCACAAAAAAGCCAACGTCGCTCGATCAGCCCCCGCCGAGGGTTCGATCACGTGGGGCGTGAATTTTTCCCCAGAGACATCATCCCGGTAGGTCAAGTCGCGTCCGCTGCCCTTGTACTTGGCTTTCCCGTCGGGGCCCAGCTCCAGTTGCAGGGGATCGCTCTTTTCGTCCAGTTTGCCCTCCATGTGGCTGCGGAGGTCGAAGTCCCCTCGGTGAGCGACCCCTTCCAGTTCGCCAAATTCGCCAGCCGCCAGGAAGGGAAAGGCGTATTCGATATCGGAGGTGCCCCGGGAGTAGTGGCTGAGCTCTTCCGGGGGATGTTCGCGCAACCGCAGCCGGTCGCTGGCCAGCCCCAGGTCCAGATACCACTGCCGCCGCCGGTCGCGCCAGTATTCGTACCAGTCCCGGGACGTGTCGGGATGGCAAAAAAATTCGATCTCCATCTGTTCGAATTCGCGCGAGCGAAAAGTGAAGTTGCGAGGCGTGATCTCGTTGCGGAAGCTTTTGCCGATCTGAGCGACGCCGAAGGGAACTTTCAGCCGGGTGCTGTCCAGCACATTTTTGAAGTTCACAAAAATTCCCTGAGCCGTTTCCGGACGCAGAAAAGTGGTGTCTTCTTCGGTCCCCAGGGCCCCCACGATGGTCTTGAACATCAAATTGAATTCCCGCGGCTCGGTCAACGAACACCGCTCGAACTCGCCCGGATGCTTGCTGGGCTTCAGCGGGCACTGGCTGGTCTCCAGCTGGTCCGCCCGAAAACGAGCTCGACAACCCTCGGTGCGGCAGTCGACCATCATGTCGTGAAACAGGTCGAAATGTCCGGAACACTTCCAGACCTGGGGGTGCATGATGAGCGTGCAGTCCAGCCCGGTCATCCCGTAGGCGGACGGTGCGCCGGGGGGCGGATCGAGGTCGTCATGGCCGGTCACCATGTCCCGCCACCAGGCCTCCTTGATGTTTCGCTTCAGTTCCACCCCCAGGGGGCCGTAGTCCCAGAAGCCGTTCAAACCACCGTAGATTTCGCTGGACTGAAACAAAAACCCGCGACGGCGGCACAGCGAAACCAGTTTGTCCATTTCCATGCCAGGCACCCTCTGCTGCAAGCTGGGCAGGTTGGGGCCGGGGCGGCCGGAACTGGCCGGTCGCCGCGGCGCGAAGCACCAGTGTAATGCTCAGCCCACACGACGGTCTACGCCGTTTGACGCCCGCCTCTCCCCCTGGCGGCGACCCGGTGTGCGGGGGGCCCAGCCAGGGAAGCCGCCAGCGGCGGCGCCGCTTTTGGTATCCCGCCGGAAACGGGGCTAGCCTAAAATGACCCCATGCCCGGTACGTCGCTACGTTCGTTCTTCAAGCAGCTGGAAGCCGCCGGCCAGTTGCAGCGGGTGCAGGTCGAGGTGTCTGCCCAGCGGGAAGTTGCCGAAATCACACGGCGGGTCTGCCACGCGGGGGGACCCGCCCTGTGGTTCGAAAACGTGTCCGACATCCCGCACCCCGTGGTGACCAACCTCTTGGGGTCGCCGCGGCGGATCGCTTTGGCCCTGGGCGCCGAGGACCTGAGGGCCGTCGGCCGACGACTGGCCGGGGACCCACCCGCCGCGACCGGCTCGTGGCTGCAGCGTTGGAAAAACGCCCTGCAGGCCGGAGGAGACCATCCCCTGGCCCCGCGGCCGGTGACCACCGCCGCCTGCCAGCAGGTCGTCCGCCCCGGGCGGGATGTGGACCTCCAGGCGCTGCCCGCGGTCGAGCGGCTGGCGGGGAATCCGCACGCCTGCCTGCCGGGCTGTACGGTGATCACCAGCGACGTGCAGGGCCGGCAGCGGCATGTGACCGCCGCCGACCTGGTGATTCGCGATCGCAAAACGCTTGGCATCCGCTGGGCTCCCCATCAGTGGATCGCCCGCGACTGGGAGACGTTTCGGCAAGCGGGCGAAAAGATGCCCGTGGCGGTGGCCCTGGGCGGACCGCCGTCGCTGACCCTGACCGCCCAGGCGACCATCCCCGCCGACTGCGACGGCTACCTCTGCGCCGGCCTGCTGGCCGACGAACCCCTGGACATTGCCACCTGTCGCAGCCTCGCTCTGCAGATCCCCGCCGAGGCCGAGATGGTCCTGGAGGGTTACCTCGATCCGGCAGAACCGCCGTGGGACGTCCAGCCGGTGCCCAGCGGCCGGGGAGGAGGTTTGCATGCCATCGAGGTGGCGGTCGCCACCAGCCGCACCCAACCCGTGCTGCCGCTGGTCGTCCTGGGCAAGCCCCCGCACGAAAAATTGCACATCCAAAGCGGCTTGGCCCAGATCTTCCTGCCGATCTGGCAGCAGGCGATTCCCGAGCTGGTTGACTTGCACTACCCCGAGTTTGCCGCAGAGGATGTGGCGGTGGCGTCTTTTCGCAAGACGTTTCCTTTTCAGGCACGTCAAGTCGCCAGTGCCCTGTGGGGACAGGCCGCCACGATGTCGATCCGAATGTTGGTCTTGGTGGACCAGGAGACCGATGTGCGGGATGACCGGGAGGTGGGGTATCGCATCAGCGCCCAGGTGGATCCCCGGCAAGACATTTTCTTTCACGAGGGTCCCGCAGGGGCGGGGTCCGGCGGGGAAGAGGACTTTTATCGCTCGACACACGTGGCGGTGGACGCCACGACCAAGCTGCCGGGCGAGCGGGGTGGGCAGGCGGACGAGCAGCTGGGCGCCGACGAACAGACGCGGCAGCAGGTCGACCAGCGGTGGTCGGAATACGGGTTGGGCTGAGCCCCGATCGGGACGGGCCACGGCCACCCGCCCAACGGCAGACGGGGTCGGAAGCAGACGGGGGAAGCAGACGGGGTCGGGAGTCTTTTTCGCCATCTTTTTCCGGTCCATCCCCTGACGCCAAGGACTTGGCGAAAAAGACTCCCGACCCCTTGGGCCCCGATCCTGAAGAACGCGGCTTGCCTGTCCCGTCTGCTCTGAATAAGTACCGGCGGCTAGTCCCGGCGCGCCGGGACTGGCCTTTGATTTGCGAGGCCAGTTCGCGCAGCGACTTTCATTCCGGCAAGCTGGCCGCGGCCCGGTCGCGCTTCTGCCGGACAAACCACAAGGCGCCGTCGTGCCAGTGGGCACGTTCCGAGTCTTTGACGAATTCAGCAGCGGTGGCGGGATGATAGATCATGAGAGTCTGGCGACGAGCAGGAAACATTGGGGGTGAGAGGGAAGCCACATCAGCCAGGGGGGGCCCTGGCTGGTGGCCAGGATTTCCGCCAGGTGCATGACCCGCTGGGGCCGAGCCTGGCGGCGGAGCAGCCCGTCCAGGTGCATCAGGCAGGACATGTCCACCCCCGTGATGATCTCGGCACCGGCCTGAGCATGGTCGTCCAGGCGATCGTTGCCCATCATGCAGGAGACCGCTTCCTCCCCGACGGCGAACATCCCGCCAAAACCACAGCATTCGTCCTAACGCTGCAGCGTCACCAGCTGGATGTCTTCTAACGATTCCAGAAGGTGGCGAACCTTGCTGAACGATTCGGACATCACCTCGCTGGAACGGGCCAACCGCAACTCGCGCAGCCCGTGACAGCTTTGGTGGATGCCCACCTTGTGGGGAAAGCGGCCCTGGATGCGGTCCACCTTCAGGACATCGGTCAGAAACTCGCTCAACTCGAAAGTCTTCGCTTTCAGTTCCTCAAAGCCGTCACGGCCCCGCAGAAATTCTTCGTAGTGCAAGCGGACCATGGCGGTACAGCTGCCCGAGGGACAGACGACATAGTCGTAAGGGCCAAAGGTTTCCAGAAAATTGATGGCCAGCGGCTTGGCATCGTCCACACAGCCCGAATTGGCCATCGGTTGACCGCAACAAGTCTGCTGGGTGGGAAACGTCACCTCCACCCCAAACCGTTCCAGCACGCGGACCACGGCCATGCCCACCTGGGGATAAAACTGATCGACGTAGCAGGGGATGAACAGGGCGACGCGCATCGTGGTCTGGGGCGGTATTTCTGCGCCGGCCTCCCGGAACGGGCCAAGGGCACGGCGGTGGGCGGGCGGGACGGTTCTTTGATGATGACGGAATTGGGCCCGCAATGCACTCGCCGTCGGTCCCCCGGGGCCCCCGCAGCCCCGGCGGCTAGGCCTCGCCGCGGAGCTCGAGAAACTTCTGGTACGCATCGTCCCAGCCGGCAGTCTCCCGCGGCTGGAAGGTTTGGGGCTGGAAAGAGGCCGAAACGATCGAGCGGATTTCGTTCAGATCGCTCACATCGCCCGTGCCCAGGGCCTGCGTCAGGACGTTGCCCGCCGCGGTGGCTTCCCCGGGTCCGGCCAGGATTTGCCGGTTGAGCGCGTTGGCGGTGAGTTGGTTGAGCAGGTCGTTTTTGCTGCCCCCGCCCACGATGTGCAGGAGATCAAAATGACGGCCGGTGATCGTTTCCAGCTTGTCCAGCGTGCGGCGGTAGGTCAGAGCCAGCGATTCGAGGCAACAGCGGATCAGCTCGCCAGGGTTGGCTGGGACCGGCTGCCCCGTCGACTTGGCAAAAGCGGCGATTTTGGCCGGCATGTCGCCGGGCTGCATGAAGGGGGGATGGTCCGAGTCGAGGATCGTCCGGAAGGGGGTGGCTTGGGAGGCCAGCTGAGTCAGCTGGCTGTAGTCGTAGGCTTGCCCCTCCTTCTCCAAGGCTCGCCGGCACTCCTGGACGGGCCACAACCCGATGATGTTGGTCAGGAACCGAATCGTGCCGCCGACCCCACCCTCGTTGGTAAAGGGGACCTCCCGGCCGGCATCGGTAATGCAGGGCTGGTCCAGCTCGGCCCCCATCAAAGACCAGGTCCCGCTGGAACAGTAACACCAGCTCGTGCCGCTGGCGGCAGGCACGGCGGCGACCGCGGCGGCCGTGTCGTGTGTGGCCGGGACGACCACCGCAAACGGCTCCTCCGCCCCCACCTCGGCGGCGACCTGGGGAAGGATCGGTCCCAGCCGCGTGCCGGGAGGTACCAGCTGGCCCAGCATGTGGGTCGGCAGATCCAGGCTGTGCAGCAAATCGAGATGCCACTGTCCCGTGCGGGCGTCGGTCATCTGGCTGGTCGAGGCCAGGGTGGCTTCGTTGGCCGCCCGGCCGCTCAGAAAATAATGAAACAAGTCGGCCATGAACAACAGCTTGTCCGCCTTCTCCAGCAGCCAGGGCGAGGCCGCCTGGCGGGCCGATACCTGGTAGAGGCTGTTGAGCGCCATGTTCTGGATGCCAGTGGCATCGTAGATCGCCTTGGCCCCCGGCTGCTGCATCAACCGGTCGAAGGCCCCCTGGTTCTGCTCGTCCCGGTAACAGTGCGGCAGCCCCAGCAATTCACCGCGGCTGTCGATCAGGCCCCAATCGACCCCCCAGGTGTCGACCCCTACCGAGGCGACCGTCAGGCCCTGGGGGCGGCACCAGGCGACCGCCTCGCGGATTCCGGCCAGGACATGGGCCCAAATGCCGGTCAGATCCCAGTGCAGCCCGCTGGGAAGCTGCCGCACCAGGTGGCTGAATCGATACACCTCGTGTAATGCGATCCGGCCGTCCTCCAGAATGCCCACCACCACGCGACCCGATTCGGCACCGAGGTCTACCGCGAGATACGCTTTTTTTGCCATGAAACCACCCGTGTTGCGCCCCGACGAACCCCGGACTCAGCCGGCCAGCCGACCCCTCCCCGCCGGGAGGGGCTGTCCGCGATTCTTTCAGCCCCAAGGGGCTTTGAGAAGTCCCCGAGCCCGGTTTTGGCCGGCATTTCACCGGCGGGCACCCCTTCGCAGGGGGAGGTGGCCTGGGACCGTCTGTGCCGAGCCCCGTTCCCCCCAAAAGGTGGGTATAAAAGAAAATTTTCAAGGGGTGATTGAAATCTATCAAAACATGGCATATATTGAAGTCAATCAGTCACATTTGGAAAGATTGTGCCGGTGATCATGCTGCTCGACCAAAGACGCCAACAGCTGCTGGAACTGGTCCGCGCCCGGGGTTTCGCTTCGCTCCCCGAACTGGCCGGGGCTCTGCAGGTCTCCGAATCGACGGTGCGGCGGGACCTGGAGCACTTGGAGGAGAGCGGTTCGGCGAAACGAACGCATGGGGGGGTGGTCTACACGGGCGAGTCCCCCGCCTTCCCCCATTTCCACGACCGGCAGGAATCGCAGTGGGCCCGCAAGTGCGCTATTGCACGGGCGGCGGTCGAATGGATTGAGGACGGCGAGACCCTGTTGTTGGATGGCGGGACGACGACCTATGAAGTGGCTCGGTTGCTGGTCGGCCGTCCCCTGCAGATCGTCACCAACTCGATGCCGGTCGCCAACTTGTTCGCGGCCAGTTCCGACAGCGATCTGGTATTGATCGGCGGCAACGTGCACCTCCGCACCGGCGTCACCCTGGGCCCCTACGCCCATTCCATGCTCGGCGATCTGAACGTCCGCCGAGCGATCATGAGCGTGGCGGCGGTCAACGAGCGGGGATACTACAACAGCAACATTTTGCAGGTGGAGATTCAGCAAGCGATGGTGGCGGCCGCCGACGAGGTGATCGTGGTCGCGGACAGCACGAAATTCGGCCACAGCAGCCTGGCGCGGATGTGCCCGCTGGACGAGGTCGATCGCTTGATTTCCGACGACGGACTAACCCCAGCGTGGCAAACGAAAATCCAGAACGCCGGCGCCACGCTGAAGATTGCCGAGGTCAGCGAAAACGCCCCGTGAGCGGGCGAGGCAGCGGCCGTCCCCGGGGGGGACGGCGAGCGGGCAAGGGGGTCAGCGGCCTCGGCAGGGGCCGGCACCCATAAAGAACCAACCAGGTCCGGGTTTTAGCAGATAGCGAGTGACGGCATGAGCATCACGGCAGAGTTGGATCGGGGCGCGGTGGAACAGATTGTGCGCGAGATCGTGTTGAAATCGGTCAACGGCCGCCCGCCAATCGAACCGAACCTGATCGTCAGTATTTCGGCCAGGCATTGTCATTTGACCGACGAACACGTGGAGGTGTTGTTCGGTGCCGGGCACACCCTGACCGAGATGAAAGATCTGTATCAGGACGGGTTCTACGCGGCCAAAGAGACGGTGATGATCGTCGGCCCCCGCCGGCGGATGTTGCCTTCCGTGAGGATCCTGGGCCCCACCCGCCCGGCTAGCCAGGTGGAACTGGCCTTCACCGACGCGATCTCGTTGGGCATCGACGTCC
The DNA here is from genome assembly GCA_964347545.1 of uncultured Planctomycetaceae bacterium. Taxonomy (GTDB): domain Bacteria; phylum Planctomycetota; class Planctomycetia; order Pirellulales; family UBA7805; genus CS4-C045. Next base: position 18,629 of record CAYFZZ010000076.1, read on the forward strand.
CCGTCCGCCGCAGCGGCGACATCGACAACACGCCCGGCTGCGTCGTGGTGGGTCCGGCTGGTGTGGTGGAACTGAAGCAGGGGGTGATTCGCGCCGAGCGGCATGTGCACATGAACCAGCAAGACGCCGCCTACTACGGGGTCCAGAACGGTGACCGGATGAGCCTCGCGATTGAATCCTCCTGCGGAGTCGTCTTTCGCGATCTGCTGGTCCGCGCGGACGAGACCAGCAAGCTGGAAGTCCATATCGACACCGACGAAGGAAATGCCGCAGATCTGGAAAACGCAACCAAGTGCGAATTGATCAAGCAGTAAAAGGAAGCTGCAGTCAATCGGGAGTAAATCAAATGCAGTAATCAGCAGAGATCGAGCCGGGCGGCCAGCAGGACTTCCTCAGGCCGTCCCGCAACCACGCCTGCTCGGGCAAGCTGCCCAGCAAGCGTTTCATCGGCCAACCGTGTTTAGAAAACTAACTTTACCCTGGGAGATTGATGTTATGGCGACAGTTCAAGAAGCGCTGGGCATGATCGAAACCAAGGGCTTTGTAGCCCTGGTAGAAGCCAGCGACGCGATGATGAAGGCAGCCAACGTCCAGTTTTTGGGCTGGGACAAGATTGGCAGTGGTCTGGTGACCGCATTCGTGATCGGTGATGTCGCGGCAGTCAAGGCCGCAACCGATGCTGGCGCCGCGGCGGCCGGCCGGATCGGCGAAGTGGTCAGCGTGCAGGTCATTCCCCGGCCGCACGAAGACACCCAGATCGTCCTGGGACCTGCCGGACGCCAGGCCGCCGGGGCCGCCTAAGCCCCCGCCGCGGGGGTTCCCGTTCGGCCCATCCGGCCGAAAGGGCGCCTCAGGCCCCAGCGTGAAGGCTGGTTTGACCACAAAAACCCATGGATAACACCCACTACAAGGAAACTCATCATGGAACATGCAATTGGACTGATTGAAACACGCGGCCTGGTACCGCTGGTCGAAGCGACCGATGCGATGGCCAAGGCAGCCAATGTCGAGGTGATTAACCGGATCCAGATCGGCGGGGCCTACATGACGACTGTCGTCCGCGGTGACGTCGGCAGCGTGCGGGCCGCGGTCGAAGCCGGTGCCAACGCAGCCACGCAGTTGGGCGAGCTGGTCTCCAGCCATGTCATTCCGCGACCCGCGGACGGGCTGCACGAAGCCCTGTTCTCCTAAACCGTTGTCCAAGGATTCAGGCCGGAATCGCGGGAAGGCCATGGTGCCAGGGTGCGGGTTGGGCGACCGACCCTGCCCGCCTGGCGGCGGGCCCAAACGTGGTTCCCCCAAACGGTGAATGTGACATGAAAGTCCTCGTGGCGAATCTTGGTTCGACAAGCTTCAAGTACCGCTTGTACGACATGCCTGCCGAGCACCAGATGGCGCGGGGCGGTATTGAGCGGATTGGAGCGGCGGAAAGTCGTTGTTTCGCGCAGATCGGCGACCAGCGGCAGGAGCTGACGGCCGCCGTGCCGGACCACGGTGAAGCCGTGCGGCGCTGCCTGGCTCAACTGACCGACCCCGACACCGGCTGCCTGGCCGACGCGGGGGAGGTGGCGGCGATTGGATTTAAGGCCGTTCACGGAGGCCGCAAATCGGGTGTGCAAATGGTGGATGAAGACGTGTTGGCGGCGATGGCCGAGATGAACCGCGTCGCCCCGGCTCATAATCCCCCCTACATCGCCGCCATGCGGCAACTCCGCGAGCAGCTGCCAGAGATCCCGCTGGTCGCCGCCTTCGAAACGGCCTTTCACCAGTCGATTCCCCGCCCCAATCGCACCTACGGGGTCCCCCGCCGGTGGGATGACCAGCTGCTGATCCGGCGCTGGGGATTTCACGGGGCCAGCCATGCCTACATCGCCAGCCGGATCGCTGGGCTGCTGGGCCGGGACGATCTGCGAGTGATCTCCTGCCATTTGGGAGGCTCCAGCAGCCTCACGGCGATTCGCGCCGGCAAAAGCGTGGCCACCAGCATGGGCTGCAGCCCCCAATCGGGTGTGTTGCAGAACAATCGCGTCGGTGATATCGACCCTTTTGCTCTGTCGATGGTCATCGAGCGGACGGGCCAATCGCTGGAAGAGGTGCTGGCCGAGTTGAGCGTCGAGGGGGGGCTGCTGGGAATCAGCGGCCTCAGCGGCGACGTCCGCGATCTGCGGGAGGCCGCCGCGGCCGGCAACGAACAGGCGGCCCTGGCCCTGGACACCTTCGTCGCCAACATCCGCCAGTACCTGGGCTGGATGCTGGTCGAACTGGGCGGGGCCGACGCGATCGTCTTTACCGGTGGCATCGGCGAAAACGACGACCGCCTCCGCCAAGACGTCTGCCGCCAACTGGAAGAACTGGGAATTGTGATCGACGAATCGAGGAACACCGCAGCCGCTGGGGAGACCAGAATCAGCGGCGACCAGAGCCGGGTGCAGGTCTGGGTCCTGCCCACACATGAGGAAATCATGGTCGCTCGCCAGGTCTACACCAAGCTCGAGGGTGAAAAGGAATAAACCATGTTTGTCGCCAAAGTAACCGGGGCCGTCGTTTCCACGCAGAAGACTCGAGCCATGGTCGGGCACAAGTTGATGGTGGTCGAACCTTATCGCTTGGACCAGGAGACCCGCCAGCGGCTGGCAGCGATCGGCCGCACGTTTGTGGCCGTCGATACGATCGGGGCCGGCGAGGGAGACTACGTGCTGATCACCCAGGGTTCGAGCGCCCGCCTGACACCCGAGACCAAAGAACTGCCGATCGATACGGTGATCATCGGGATCGTGGACACCGTGCATGTTGAAGGGAAATGTGTTTATCAACGCGAGGACTAACCTCCTTAACGCCGTCCTTCAAAACCGACTCCAGGCGATGGAACGCGACCAGCAAAGCTGGGCATTGTTCGCCGCGATGAGCACGGTTTGTGAGACAGAGAGAACGAAAAGAACGGACACCTAACCATGCAAATTACTGAAAACCAGATCCGCGACGTCGTCCAACAGGTGCTCAGCCAGCTGGAAGCCCCCCCCCTTCCCGCCACCTCGGCCTGCCACTGCAGCTCGACCACCCACACCGCCTGCGCCTGTAACGGCGCCAGCTACGAGGGTCGCCGGGGTGTGTTTGCCGACGTGGACGAGGCCGTGGCGGCGGCCACGGCGGCGTTTGAACAGTTGAGCGAGCGGACGCGGGAAGACCGCGAGCGGATTATCGGGCACATTCGGCGGATTGCCATCGACCAGTGCGTCGAGCTGGGCACAATGGAGATGGAAGAAACGAAAATCGGGCGGCTGGAGCACAAGATCGAGAAACTGAAGACGCTGGGCGAGCGGACACCGGGGGTGGAGTTTCTGAATACCGAGGTGTTCAGCGGCGATCATGGGCTGGCGGTCATCGAACACGCTCCTTTTGGCGTGATCGGCTGCATTACCCCCGTCACCCACTCCCTGCCCACGCTGACCGGCAATGCGATCAGCATGATCGCGGGCGGTAATACGCTGGTGGTCAACCCTCATCCCAGTGGCAAACGAGTGGCGGCCGAGGGGGTGCGGAGGTTCAACGAGGCGATCTACCGCGATCTGGGGATCGACAACCTGATCTGCGTGATCTCGGAACCGACCCTGGAATCGGCCAACGCCATTTTCGCTCACCGCGGCGTCAAAATGATCTGCGTTACCGGCGGCCCCGCCGTGGCTCGAGCGGCGCTGAACAGCGGCAAACGGGCCGTCGTCGCCGGTCCCGGCAATCCCCCGGTGGTGGTCGACGAAACGGCCGACCTGGACCGGGCCGCTCGCTCCATCATCCAGGGCGGTGCCTACGACAATAACCTGCTCTGCATCGCCGAAAAAGAAGTCTTTGTGGTCGACCAGGTGTTCGACCAGATGCTGCAGGCCATGGAACGGGCCGGGGCCGTGCGGCTGGACGCCCGCGAAATCGAGGCCCTCACCCGCGTGGCCATTACCACCGTGGGCGAAGGAGACCAGCGCCACGATGTGCCCGCCAAGGAACTGCTGGGCCAGGACGCCGCCGTGCTGGCGAAGGCTATCGGCAAGTCGGTCCCCGAACGGACCGAGCTGCTGTTTGGGGAGACGGACGAGCACAATCCGTTTGTGCCTGTCGAACAGATGATGCCTTTCATTCCCTTCGTGCGGTGCCACGACGCGGACCATGCAATTCAGCTGGCCCATCAGTACGAACACGGATTCGGTCATACGGCCATCATCCATTCCAACAATGTCCGCAATATGACGCGGATGGGACGGATCATGGATACCACGTTGTTTGTGAAAAATGGACCCTGCGTGTCGGCCTTGGGGCTGGGCGGAGAAGGTTACCTTTCCTTCTCGATCGCCACCCCGACCGGCGAAGGGGTCACCTCGCCGCTGACCTTTACCCGGGAACGCCGCTGCTCCCTGATCGACGACCTGTGCATTTTGGGAAAGGCAATCTGATGCAGGTGGCTCAGGTAATCGGTTCGGCGACGGCGACCATCAAACATCCGTCGCTGGTGGGCTGGAAGATGCTGGTCGTCCAGGCGCTGATGAATGACGGGCGCAGCCCGGACGGTGAACCGATGTTGGCGATCGACGCCCTGGGGGCAGGGGTCGGCCAGCGGGTGATGATCAGCAGCGATGGCAAAGGAACCCGCGAGTTGATCGGCGACAACCGCACCCCCGTCCGCTGGACGGTATTGGGGATTTGTGACCCATGACCCCGCCGGAAACGGTTATTGACGAAATTGTCCGCCGCGTGATGCAGCAGCTGAGCGGCGAAGAGGAACCACCATGCTCGACGGATGGAGAACTGGTTTTGCACGATCCGGTGATCACCGCCGGCCTGCTGGACGAGCGGCTGAAGGACGCTCGGCGGCTGGTCGTGGCACCCGCGGCCGTGATCACGCCCGCCGCGCGGGATCTGCTCAACCAGCAACAGGTCCAAGTGCATACCCAGGACCGTCCCCGACCGAAAGGCGGCCGGCAGGTGACCGTCGGCCTGAGCGGGACCCGTCTGGCACCGGCCAGCCTGGAGGACTATCTGGACCGGGCAAAAGTTACGGCTCAATTCGTCGAAGCGTGCGACTTGCCGGGCGCGGTCGAGCAGCTGGTCCAGGGGATCGAAACGGAACAAGCCCTGGCGGTCTTGCTGACCGAGCAGGCGGCGGCGGCGCTCTGCCTGGCCAATCGTTGTCGGCACGTCCGAGCGATCCAGGCAGCCGACCTCCCCTCGCTCCGCCAGGCAGCCCCCCAGGTGGGGGCCAACCTGCTGACGATCGACCCGCGGGGGCTGAGCCACGTCCAGCTGGTTCGTCTGATCACCGAATTTGTCAACGCTGGGCCCTACGCCTGCCCGGAAACCTTTTCCAGCCTGACCAAGCCATGAGAACCTCGCGTTGCCCACGAATTTGCCAGAGGCCGAGCCCATCCTGGGTGGGATGCGGCGGGTGGCCCTGCGGTGCCGGCCGCGTGGCCCGGCAGGCCGAACGCTGCCGGTCGACGCCCGACGAGAGTTAAAGCCATGCGGATTGCAGAAATCATCGGTACCGTGACCCTCAACCGGGCTCACCCCAGCCTGCGGGGTGCGACCTTCAAGCTGGCGGTCCCCCTCTCGCTGGACAATCTCCTCGATCGCCAGCCTCCGCAGGCGGACCAGCTGGTGTTGTACGACGAACTGGGCTCGGGGGTGGGCAGCCGGGTGGCGTTGAGCGAATCGCGGGAAGCGGCGGCCCCCTTCCTGCCCCAGGTCAAGCCGATCGACGCCTACAACGCGGCCATCCTGGATGACGTCCACCTCGATCCCCACGCCCTCCCCCCACCCGATACCACGCACTCCTAACCCAACCCTTCAGCAAACCTTCCCTCTCCACATCCCACAACTCGCAACCCGTAACCCCCAACCCGCAACCCGCAACCCGCTCCACGGTAATCCCATGACCAACGCTTTTCAGATCAAAAAAGAAATTTGTGACATTGGCCGCAGGATCTACAACCGGGAGTTTGCCGCCGCCAACGACGGCAATATCACTTACCGGTTGTCCGACAATGAAGTGCTGTGCACTCCCACCCTGCATTGCAAGGGGTTTCTGAAGCCCGAAGACATCTGCCTGATCGACATGGAGGGCAAGCAGCTGGCGGGGATCAAGAAGCGCAGCAGCGAGGCGCTGCTGCACTTGCAGATTTACCGCGAGCGATCTGATATCCGCAGCATTGTGCATTGCCATCCCCCGCACGCCACCGCTTTTGCGATCGCGCGCGAGCCGATTCCCCAGTGCGTCCTGCCGGAGGTGGAGGTGTTCCTGGGCGACGTGCCGATTACCAAGTACGAAACCCCCGGCGGGCAGGCCTTTGCCGAAACGATTATCCCGGTGGTGAAGAAGACCAACGTGATTATCCTGGCCAACCACGGCACGATCAGTTACGGCGAGACGGTGGAACAGGCGTACTGGTGGACCGAAATCCTGGATTCCTACTGCCGGATGCTGCTGATGGCCCGCAGCCTGGGGAAGGTGAATTATTTTCCGGCAGACAAGGAACGCGAACTATTGGATTTGAAAGGACAATGGGGCTTTACCGACCCCCGCAACGCCAAGGAGATGGAAAACTGCGACTTGTGTTCCAACGACGTCTTTCGGGAGAGCTGGGAGTCGGTGGGCATCGAACGTCGCGCTTTCGAGCCGCCGCCCCCGGCCCGCGGTCGTCACGGCGAGGGCAGCCCTGCTGCCAATGGCAACGGTGCCGACGCGAACCAGGAACGCCTGATCCAAACGATCACGGACCGCGTGATGGCGGCGTTGCAGAAATAAGCGGCCAGCCGAAACGGGGCTCGGCCCCAGCGGGTCGCCACCCCAGCGCGAGGTCGGGTCGGGCCAGTTCACCCCTCTCCATTTTTTCACTGAGTTAGCGAGCACAGGTATGAAGGTCAGCATCATTGGCGGTGGTGGTTTGGTTGGTTCCTGCACGGCATTTGCCTTGCAACTGGGAGGCGTGGTCCGCGAGATCGCCCTCTTGGACGTGAATGCCGATTTGGCCGCCGGACAGGCGCTGGACTTGCTGCACGGCGGGCCCAGCACGGCCGACCAGGTGATCGCAGCGGGGGACTACCAGCAGGTGGTGGACAGCGACGTGGTCTGCATCACCGCCGGGCTGCGGCGGAAACCGGACGAAAGCCGGTTGGATTTGATCAACCGCAACGTCGACCTGTTTGTGACCATCCTGGATGCCCTCAAGACCGCCGGCCTTTCGCGAGAGGCGATCGTGATGGTCGTCTCCAATCCGGTCGACGTGCTGACTTATCTGGCGGCCAAGATGCTGGACCTGCCCTGCTCGCAAGTCATCGGCCTGGGCACGCAACTCGACACGATCCGCTTCCGCAGCCTGATCGCTCGACAACTGCGTGCCGCGCCCACCCAGGTCAAGGCGCTCGTCCTGGGCGAACACGGTGACAGCATGGTACCGATCTGGTCGGGGGCGGCGGTCAATGGCTTGCCGCTGGAAAAGCATCCCGGCTGGACGTCCCACTTGGCCAACGAGCTGTTTACCCGCACCAAGGGATCGGGAGCCGAGGTGATCCAGAAGAAAGGGGGCGCCGGGTTCGCGGTGGGCGTGGCCATCCGCGACGTGATCGAGGCGATCGCCCTGGACAAGCGGCAGATCCTGCCGATCTCCAGCCTCCAGGATGGCTGCTACGACCTCCGCGACGTGTGCCTCTCGGTGCCGACCGAAGTGGGCCGCGGCGGGGTGGTGGCCACGCACGCCATCGACCTGTGGCCCAAGGAAGTGCAAGGCATCCGCAAAAGCGGCCAGGTGCTCCGCGAAACAATCGACACCGTCCTCAAACGGCTCTCCCCGACCGCACGCTGACCGGGGGTGTGGCCCAGCGTCAGCGGGCTTCCTGCCCCGGATCCCCGCACCGCCGCTCATCTCCTGCAGCCCCTCCCCAAAGCGCTTCCCGCCACGTGACTTGCGGCCCTTGGTGGACTTGTCCCTGGGGCCTGAGCCGGGGTATATTTATCGGTTTGCCCCACTGCGAAATGTGGTGGGGTGGGCCAAGCGGAGCTGGCACGATGAAAAAGAATATCCATCCGGAATATTTCGAGACGACGGTCAAGTGCGGTTGCGGAAACGCTTTTACCACGCGCAGCACGCGCAAGGAGCTGAAGGTGGACATCTGCAACGCCTGCCACCCTTTCTACACAGGCAAACAGAAATTTGTCGACACGGAAGGTCGCATCGAGAAGTTCAAAAGCAAGTTTGCCGGCGGCTACGCCAGTCTCAAGAAAGGCAAGCAGAAGGTGGCGGCCAAGAAGGCCGCCGACTAGCTGCGGTGCCATTGCAGGCCACCGCCGTTGTGGCTTGACACCTCCCCGGGCACCGTCGTGATCGTGCCGTGGAGGGGTGACAGGGTGAAGATACCCCCGTGCGGTGGTCCCGGCCGCCCGCTGGCTGGTTTTCCGGGCGCGGGCGGCGTTGAGCGAATATTTATTTCCCCCACCCGGTCTGAATCCAACCGGCCGAACACCATGCGGCAGATGCTGGACGAAAAACTCGCTCGGTTCGAGCAGCTGGAAAAGCAGCTGACCGATCCGGAGGTGTTGAGCGATGCTCAGAAGGTCACCGCCGTGTCGCGCGAACATGGCTCGTTGGCCAAAATCGCCACGAAGTACCGCCGCTTCCAGGAGCTGAACGCCCAAATCGTGGAAGCTCGACACATGGTCGACGGCGACGACGCCGAGCTGCGGGAGCTGGCCGAATTGGAGCTGCCGGACTTGAAGGCCGAGCGGGAGAAGATTTGGAACGAACTGCTGGATATGACCGTCGGCGGTGAGGATGCCAACCGAACGCGGTGTGTGATGGAAATTCGGGCAGGCACCGGCGGCGACGAAGCCGCCCTGTTTGCTCGGGATCTGTACGAAATGTACAAGCGGCACGCCGAAGCAAAAGGCTGGAAGGTAGAACTGTTGGGCGCCCATCCCACGGAACTGGGCGGGTTCAAGGAAATCTCGCTGGCTTTCTCCGGGGAAGGCGTCTACCACGAACTGCAGTACGAAAGCGGCGGGCACCGCGTCCAGCGGGTCCCCGAAACGGAAGCCAAAGGACGTATCCACACCTCGGCCGCCACGGTCGCCGTGATGCCCGAACCGGAGGATGTGGAAATCGAGCTGAAGACAGAGGACTACGAGGTCGAACGGTACGCCGCCAGCGCCGGGCCCGGCGGTCAACACGTCAACAAAACCGCTTCGGCCGTGCGGCTGTACCACCACGATTCGGGAATTGTCGTGCAGTGTTCGGACGAACGCAGCCAGCACAAGAACCTCTCCCGCGCCCTGCGGCTGCTGAAGACAAAACTGTACGAACGCCGTCGAGCCGAGGAGGCTCAGCGGCGTTCCGATCACCGAAAAACGCTGGTCGGTTCCGGCGATCGCAGCCAGCGGATCCGGACCTACAACTTTCCCGACAACCGGGTCAGCGACCACCGCATCAATCTCACGCTCTACAAACTGGACAGCATCCTCGCCGGGAATCTCAGCCCCGTCACCGACGCGCTTCTGGAGTACGACCGACAGCAATTACGCAGCTCGCTGGACAAGCTGGAATGAGCGGGCGGGTCGCTGGCCACCCCGTTTCGGCTGGACGGCCTATCCAGAACCCATTCCCGCTCATGCCCCGCCACAACAACCCCTCGAGTCCCGACCCCATCCTGACGGTGGCCGTCGGGCCCCGCTTGCCATGCCCGAAACCGACTCCTGGACGATCGGCCGCCTGCTGACCTGGACGACCGACTATCTGGCCCAGCGCGGTGCCGACACGCCGCGGTTGGACGCAGAAGTCCTGTTGGCCGAAGCTCGCCAGTGCCAGCGGATCGAGCTGTACACGGCGTTTGACCAGTTGGCCAGCGACCAGACGCGGGTGGCGTTTCGGGAACTGGTCCGTCGGCGGGCCGAAGGGATGCCCGTGGCCTACCTGGTGGGACGCCGCGAATTTTATGCGCTCAGCTTTTACGTCACCCCCGACGTGCTGATTCCGCGGCCCGAAACTGAGTTTATCGTGGTCAGCTTGCTGGACTTGGTCAAAGACGCTCAGCAACAGGCAGCGGACCGACCGTGGCAAATCGCCGACGTCGGTACGGGCAGCGGGATCCTGGCGGTCTGCGCCGCGCGGCACATTCCCACCGCCCACGTGCTGGCACTGGACGCCAGCCCGGCGGCCCTGGAAGTCGCTCGTCGCAACCTGCGGTTGCACGATGTGGAAGAGAGGGTTGAACTGCGGTTGAGCGACCTGTTTGATAATGTTCCTGAGGATCGCCGGTTTGACTTCATCGTCAGCAACCCCCCCTACGTCAGCGAGGCCGAATTTGACGCGTTGCCGGTCGATGTCCGCAGCTATGAACCACACCAGGCCCTGGTGGCCGGACCGAAAGGAACGGAGGTGATCGAGCGGCTGTTGGATCAGGCCGCCCAGCGGCTGGAGCCGCAGGGCTGGCTGCTGTGCGAAATCAGCCCCTCCATCGAAACGGAGGTGCGGCAGCTGATTGACGACTGTGGGATGTTTGGTGAGGTTGAGGTCGTCAAGGACCTGGCCGGGTTGCCGCGGGTCGTCAAGCTGCGAAGGAATGGCCGATGAGCGGCGAGTGCGCGGGGGAAGCGTTGATCATCGACGGCGGGGTCCGGCTGGAGGGAGAAGTAGCCGTCAGCGGCGCCAAAAATGCCGCCTTGCCGATCATGGCGGCTTGCCTCCTCGCCCAGAGCCCGGTCTGCCTGACCGGCGTGCCCTGGCTGCGGGATGTGGCGACGTTGACCGCCGTCTTGCAGCGGCTGGGCGTCTCTGTCCAAAGCGATCAGCGCGGGCGGTTGCGGCTGGAGACGGTCGACCAGGCGCCCACCCGGGCCAGCTATCCCCTGGTGCGGCGGATGCGGGCCAGCTTCTGTGTGCTGGGACCCCTCCTGGCTCGCCGCCGCCACGCCGTCGTGGCCCTCCCCGGGGGCTGTACCATCGGGCATCGCCCGGTCGACCTGCACCTGGCCGGCCTGGCCCAGCTGGGGGCCGAGATCCGGCTGCAGCGAGGTTACGTGGTGGCGCGGGCCCGGCGGCTGCGGGGGGCCCAGCTGAATCTGAGCGGTCCCCGCGGGCCGTCTGTGACCGGCACGGCCAATCTACTCTGCGCCGCCACCCTGGCGCGGGGCAAGACGGTTCTCCAGGGAGCGGCTCGCGAGCCGGAGGTGGTGGACCTGGCCAATTTTCTCAACGCCCTGGGCGCCCGCATTACGGGGATCGGCACCCCGACGTTGGAGATTGTGGGGGTGGATCAACTGGCTGCCGAAGGGCAGCTGGCGGCAGACGGCTACCGCATCATCCCCGACCGGATCGAGGCCGCCACCCTCCTGATCGCCGCCGCGATCACCGGCGGGCGGGTGAGGGTGACCGGCGTCGTCGCGGATCATCTGGGGACGGTCCAGCAAGTCCTGCACGAGGCCGGAGTCGACGTCTGCTGGGGAGAGGGTTGCGTGGCGGTTGAGCGTGTGAATGGGATCCGTGGGTTTATGGTCGACGCCCTCCCCTACCCCGGCCTGCCGACCGACGTGCAGCCGCTGCTGGTGGCCCTGGCCTGCGTGGCCCAGGGCCGCAGCAGCATTGGCGACACGGTCTTTCCGCAGCGGTGGTGGCATGTGGCCGAGCTGGTGCGGATGGGGGCCTGCATCCAACGGGCGGGCTCGGGGGTCGTCGTCACCGGCACCGGCATCATGGCCGGGTCTCCCCAGCATCGCCTGCAAGGAGCGAGCGTGGTCGGCAGCGACCTGCGGGCCACCGCCGCCCTGGTCCT
>CAYFZZ010000077.1:0-17142 GCA_964347545.1 uncultured Planctomycetaceae bacterium
GAGCGGCCTGGGGGGGCGGTCTGACCAGCGGCGCTAGTCGAACGTGTGGGTCCAGAGGGCGATCGATTCGGGACGGGGCAGGGGCTGGCCCGGGGGCGGGGTGTTTTCCAGTTGATAGATAATGTCCACCTGGGTGACCCGTTTGTGCGGGTCCCCGCCGGCCATTTCGCGATTCCACCGCTGGCTCAGCCAGCGGGCAAAGTGGGGTCGATGCGCGTGCTCGTTCCGGTTCCAGATGCGGATCAAATAAGCTCGCCACCGCTGGCCGTGCATCGTCGCCGCCACTTGCGACGGTTTGTCGAAGGGCAGCGGGGCCCCGCAATCCCAAAGATTGACCTGGCTGCCGTCGGCCAGCGTCCCCTTGATCACAAACCAGCCGTCGTCGGTCAGGGGGTGCGGCGCGAACAGGCCCCAGTGCTGGTCCAGATTCGTCACGCGACCCACCACATTCCAGCTGGCCGGCATGAACCGCTGCCAGTAGGCGAAGTTCGTTTCGCGAATGTTCCAGGCGATGACGTACAACAGCAGGAATAACACCACGGCCGAGGTCAGCCGGCGGGGCTGGCCCCGCGGAACTTCCGCTCGCGTAAACCACCCCCGTCGCTCGACCCCCGCTCGCCACCAGCCGGCAAACTCCATCGTCGCTCGGCCCACCCGCTGCCCGACCGCCCAGTTGCTCAGCCCCTGCCAGGCGGTCGCAGGCAAGAAGGGCAGCCAGGCGACGAGGGCAATCCAGGGGAAGAGCCCCAGGGCGAGGGTCATTCCCAGGCCCAGGTGAAAGAGCCAAAAGGTCGCGACCAGGGCCACCCGCAGGCGGGGCGTTTTCCAGGGGCAAAAGGCCAGGCAGGGCCCGAGCCATTCCAGCCAATAGGTGGCCCAGGTCAAGCATCGCAGAAGGGCCGGATAGGCCAGCAGCAGCCCGCCCAGCGGTTTGACGAATTGATCGACGCTGAGCGCATAGTAGATGGCCGTGAAGTCGGTGTGCCATTGGGGATGATTCTTCAAGACGGCGCTGAAAAAGTACATCATGGCGACTTGCAGCAGCAACGCGGTGCTGGCCACCGACACGATCGACTCAGATTCCGGCCCGCGCGGCGGATGGAACAGCCGATCCACGCTGGCTCGCGCACCCAGCGGCAAAAACATGGACCAAAACAGGAGGCATTGCAGCAACACGTCGCCGCCGTCCAGCAGCATGGGGTTGCGCGAGGCGAGCGAGACGAGCAGGATCCAGCTGGCCACCGTGGCCAGGCGCGTGCGATAGCCGATCAACAGCCACCCGGCGAAGAACGCGGCCACCAGGAACAAGACCAGCTGCAGGAGGTATTCGCCGCTGAGCATGTGCAGCGACCACCAGTACCGCAGGCCGCTTTGATCGCCCACGTCATAAATCGCAATCCGGGCCGCCCGCGGCAGCACGCCCTGGTCGGTGTAATGGGCGGCAATGTCCTGGCCGCGACAAACAAGGTCGCTCAGCAGCAACAACCCCAACCCGATGCGAAAGGCAGCCAGCGAGCGAAGATCGACGCCAAACACCTCCGCGACCTTCCGTCGCCACGACGACCGCGGCGGGGGGGACGTCCAAGCCATGGGTTCGTTCCGGCTCATCGCAAACAGATCCTGCCCTGCAGTGACATCCGCTGGCCAAAGGCCGACCATCGCGGTCGGCACCCCCGGGGACGGACCAGCCGCCTCCCAGAAAACGCTACTTCACAAAGTGGCCTGTTCCCAAGCCGGAAGGGCCCACGGGGTCCGGTTATGGGTGTCCTGCCAATTGCACCGGCCGGGCATGGGGCGGAGGGGGAGGGGTGGAAGGCGGAGGGTGGAAGGCGGAGGGTGGAAGAGGGAAGAGGGAATCCCGGCGGGCCGGGACAGGGGAGGGAGGGTGAAAGGGGGAAGGGGGAGGGGGGTGGGGGGTGGGCCGGGCAGTCGGTTGAAATTGGGGACGATTGTGATAGACTCGTGTCCGATTTCTGCAGTGGTTGTGGAGAGTTCTGTGAAAATTGGAGAGGACAGCATGAGCAACGAACAAAAATTCTTGTTGGAACAGCTAATCAATTCCGTCGACGAGTCACGTCGCGAGATGTTGAAAAAGCTGCTGGTGGGGGGACTGGCCCTGGCCGCGCCCCTGACTACATCGATCGCCCTGGGTGAAGAAGAGGACGTCACCACCAGCCCGACCAAGAAGAAAACAACCAAGAAGAAGGCCAAGAAAAAGACGGCCAAGAAAAAGAAGAAGGGCAAAAAGAAGAAGGGCAAGAAAAAGAAGAAGGCGGCCAAAAAGAAGGCGGCCAACCGCTAAGCCCCCGGCCCGGATTGCTCACAGACCTCATCCAAGCCGAAGCGACTCGTGTTCCAACGTGATCGTCCCTATACGCGTTCGGCGATCCGGGCCGTGTCGTTGGACAGCGGCTGGCTGGTCTACGACTGCGAGCGGGATGTGGTGCACCGCTTGAACCCCACGGCGGCCCTGATCCTGACCCTGTGTGATGGGAATCACACGGTCCAGCAGATCGAGGCCGCCTTGGTTTTGGCTCAAAACGGCCAGCCCGACGCCGACCCCGCAGCGGAAGTGCAAGCCTGGCTGAGCCAAGCCGCTGAAGATGGCTTGATCGCCGTCAACGGACCCCCCGCCTACGGTCCGGCGGAAATGAGCGTCGGCGAATTGGCTCGACTGGCCGAACGACTGCACGAACAGGGGGAAGTCCGGGACGCCTACCAGTGTCAGTGCCGGGCCACCCAGCTGGAGCCCGACAATTCGGACTTGTGGTACAGCCTGGGCGAGTTGGCTCACGCCCTGGGAGATCTGCAAGGGTCCCGCGAAGCCTACCAGCGGTATCTCAGCTACGAACCCGACGACGCCGAAGTCGCTCATCTGATCACCGCGCTGGGCAACGAACCGGCTCCAGCCCGCCCGCCCGAGACCAGTGTGCTGCAGACCTTTGACGGGTTCGCGGAAAGTTACGACGAAACCATGCTGGACGAGCTGGGGTATCGAGCCCCGCAGTTGATCGTCGACTGCCTCCGCCAGACGTTGCCGCCGCCACAAGCCAGCCTGAACGTGGCCGATTTGGGCTGCGGCACCGGGTTGGCCGCCCCGCATCTGAAACCCTGGGCCCGACGGCTGGTCGGGATCGACCTCTCGCCCCAAATGGCCTCCTACGCGTGCTCCACGGGACACTATCAGGAGATCCACGTGGCCGAACTGGTCGCCTGGCTGTCGGGTGTCCGCGAGCCGTTTGACCTGATGGTTGCCTGTGACGTGTTCATCTACTTTGGGGATCTGACCGACGTGCTGCAGGCCGCCGGTCGGGCCCTGGTCCCCGGGGGCCAGCTGGGTTTCAGCCTGGAACGCGGGCAGGGCGAAGATTACCAGTTGACCGAATCGGGCCGTTACGCGCACAGTCGCTCGTACGTGGAACAGGTGTCCGCGGGGGCGGGGTTCAGCTGGATGCACATCTCCCAGGCGGTGATTCGCACCGAATACGGCCGTCCCGTGGTCGGTTTGCTGGTGGTCTTGCGCAAGGAGCCGCCGGTCGCCGCGGCAGAGGATCGGTTGCCTTGAGGCGGGGGCGGTCCCCGCTTGACCGCGGCCACCGGCGCAGACGAACGTGGCGCGTGCCGCCGCGGGGCGGTTGGTGTCCGCACGATCCGGACTGACGGAAACCGCAAGGGAAGGGGAAAACCATGACGGCCACCAACCGCAGGCTGGGCCTGCTGGCGGCCCTGCTGATCT
This sequence comes from uncultured Planctomycetaceae bacterium, assembly GCA_964347545.1. GTDB lineage: Bacteria > Planctomycetota > Planctomycetia > Pirellulales > UBA7805 > CS4-C045. The sequence continues at coordinate 3,737 of CAYFZZ010000077.1, forward strand.
GCTTTGCCGCCGCGGGGCTGGGGGGGCTGGCCACCGCGCCCCAGATCCCCACCTGGTACGCTCAGCTGGCCAAACCCACCTGGACCCCGCCGGACGGGGTCTTCGGTCCGGTGTGGACCCTGCTGTACGCGATGATGGCCGTGGCGGCCTGGTTAGTATGGCGCCCGGGCGGTTTTGCCGCGGCCAAACTGCCGCTGGTCCTGTTCGGGATCCAGCTGGGACTGAACACTCTCTGGTCCCTGCTGTTCTTCGGCCTGCAGCGGCCGGGCTGGGCCGCGATCGAGATTGTCCTGCTGTGGGTGGCGATCCTGGCGACGACATCCGCCTTCTGGGCTCGGTCCCGCGCTGCCGGCGGGCTGATGATCCCCTACCTCTTGTGGGTCACCTTCGCCGTAGTCTTGAACTTTGTGATTTGGCAGATGAATCGAGGTTGAGCTGCAGGCATGCTGACCGTCGAGCCCCATCCGCTGTTGGACTTGCAGGCGTTTACGACCACGTTTCCCGCGGGCCTGGATGACATCCCCAGCGATCCCCCGCTGAGGGGCCTGTTGTCCCTGGACGCGGACGCTCCGTTGCACAGCAGCGATGAAGTGCGGCAGGCGGTCCGCGACCTGTTGCGGCAGGGGGGGTTCAAGCCGACGGGCCGCAGCAAGCCGGCCGCCGAATATCTGTTACGGGCCGCGGGGGAGGGCCGCCTGTCGACGATCAACCTGGCCGTCGACGCCTGCAATGCCGTCTCGTTGCACAGCGGGCTGCCGATCAGCGTCATCGACCTGGACCGGGCGGTGCCGCCGTTGCGGGTGGCGGTGGCCCCGCCGGGGGCGGCTTACGTCTTCAATCCGGCCGGCCAGACGATGCAGCTGGACGGGCTGCTGTGCCTGCACGACGCTCAGGGGCCATGTGCCAACGGCGTCAAGGACTCCCAGCGGACCAAGACCTGTGGCGAGACCCGCCGGACGCTGTCGTTGATCTGGGGGACCCGGGCCCTGCCAGGCCGAGCTCGACAGGCCATGGCCTGGTACCAGGACCTGCTGGCCGCCCACGGGGCCACGACGCAACCGGTGGGCTGGTGAACCCCGCCCGCCAGTGGGGCACCTTTTTCGGGCGGCGGGCTGGTTCATTTTTGACAGGATGGACAGGATCGACATGATGGTTTGGTGAGGTTGGGGGCTTCAAAGCCAGTTGTCCCCGCGGTCTTCTCCTGCGGAGAAGGGGCTAAGGGCTAGGATCGAGGGGCGAGGGGGTTGAGCCAGCGAGGGTTCAATCAGGACCTGGGTCGCGGTGGAGCGAGGTTTGCAACCCGAATCCCGCAACCCGAACCCCGCACCCCGCATCCCGCAACGCCCCTCCCGCATCCCGGAGGGATGCCAGCCATTAGCCGGTGGTAAGCGCAGCGCCACCACCGGTTGCCGAGGACAGTTGAACCCCCCAATTCCACATCCCGCATCCCGGATCCCGAAACCCGCATCCTGCCTCTCGTCTAGCTGGCATCCCTTCGGGATGCATTTTTGGGGGATGGCCGCGTATCCGGAGGTGCCGCTGCGCTTACCTCCGGCTAATCGCTGCAACCGCTCCGCGGTTGAGTTGGGATGGGATTGCTTGTAGGACGGGCACTCCTGCCCGTCCTCCGCATGACGAGACCCGCACCCCATCACCCTCTCTCCCCCTAACCCCTAGGCCCTAACTCCTAGCCCCTTTCCTCGCCGGCATCGGCCTCGAAGAGGCCGGCTACAGAAGACAGACTCCGGCCCTCTGTCGCCGACGGTCTCGCATCCCGCACCCCGCATCCCGCACCCCGCCACCCGCACCCCGTATCCCGCACCCCGTATCCCGCAACCCGAAGCCCTTATTCCAGGCGGAGGTTGTCCAGGTACAGCGTCCAGCGGTGGGGAGCTCGGACGGTGAAAATTTCCAGCTTGTCAATGCGGCTCAGGTCCATCACGCGATCCCGCGGAGCGGAGGCGATGGCCAAGAGGGGGATGCGAATCTCTCCGGCCTGGCCCGGCCGCAGCTCGACCAGCTGCTGAAAGCGATCCTCAGAGCGGTCATTGTGTTGCTGGTCCTGGACCTTTACGAAGACCCGCAGCACGTCCCCCGCGCTGGCCGCCGTCGGGGGGCCGGCCCGCGCGATGTCCAGCACCAGCTGCGTGTAGGGAGACCAGTCCCGCGGCGGGACGAACAAGGTCGCGGCGGAATATTTGGTCACGTCGCCATCGATTCTCAGCGACCACTCGCCGTCCGTGGCGTGCTGGCGAGAACGGGAGAGTCGGGCATGCCACGGTTTCCAGCGGCTCAGTTCCAGCGGCTGTTCGAACGAGCTCAGCTGGGGAAAATTGCGGTGGGCCAGGGAGACGTCCATTAGGGTCAGCAGCGGGTGGGTGTAGGCGGCCAGGATCAGGCCGGCCACGGCGATCCTGGTCGCGCCCCGTCGCCCGGCGTGGGGGTTGTGCCGGCCGCTGATCCACAACAGTCCGGCCACGGTCCCCACCACATTGGAAAAGGCATCCTGGAGGCTGGCGTTGCGGCCCACCCGAGCCTGCAACAGTTCGGCGGCCACCCCCAGCGTGGCCAACACCAGCCCGATGGCTAACACGGCCAGCCAGCGATGACGGGATGGTTCGCGGACGAACAACGCGTAGGCAAACGCCCCCAGCACCGCGAAGAGGGGAGCGTGGATCATGTCCAGCAACGCATTGCCCGCTCGGCCCAGCACCGGCACGGGGATCAACAACAGCACGGCCGTCAGGGCCAGCGCGGCCAGGGCCAACAGGGCCGACAATCGGTACGAAGGGCGGTTGGGTAACAAGGAGTGGCTCCAGCAAAACTTCCATTGTAATCGCCGCCGAGTTCGGGGAAAAATCCGAAATTCGAATTGCGAAATCCGAAACAAATACCAAGCACGAATTTTCAAAACATCGGCCGGCGGTTCCTTCCGCTCGGTGACCTCTGCGGCCCCCTGTTCAGAATGAGGGGCTAGGGGCGAGAGGCTAGGGATACGGATTCCGGATTGTCCTCCGCCAGTCTCCGGCCTCGCAGAGGCTGGCTACAGAAGGCAGACGCCGGCGGAGGTTGCCTCATCGCGCCTAGCGGCCGATTGATGATTGTCGATTGATGATTGTTGATTGTCGAAGTGACGCCGCACGTGTTGTGTACCTTCCACTTCGCAAATCAACAATCGCAAATCATCAATCATCAATCTTCTGCCTGCCCCCTCTCCCTCTTTCCCCCTCTCCCTCTCAACCGTAGCCCTTCCCCTCTCTTTGCGTCTTTGCGCCTTTGCGTGAAACATAATTTGGAACAGGAGGCCGCGGAGGTCGCAGAGAGGAAAAACAAGCCGGCCGATTTTTTGGAAATTCGTGCTTGGAATTTGTTTCGGATTTCAAATTTCGGATTTCGGCGTGGCGGGGTGCGGGATGCGGGGTGCGGGGTGTAGGATGGGGGGTGTTCTGGGGGGACCTGCGAGGGAAACACGCGTGTCATGCCAGCTGGAATGGATCGTCAGCCCTTGGGCCAGTGCGGCGTATGCGGCGGTGGCGGTGTTGGACGGTGGCCAGCCTGCCGACGCGTCGCGGGCCGCGGCCATCGGCCAGCTGGTCGATGACCTCAGCCGGCGGACCGGTTGTCGCCGAGCGGAACTGGTCGACATCTTCCGCCATCTGGTGCCGCTCGCCGGCCACACCCACCACCTGCCGCCGCAGGACCCCGCCGCGTGGGTCGAGCGGGGGTTGGGCGACCGGGCGGCGTCTGACGGCGACGGGTCGAGCGAGGCGGTGGTGGATTTTTGGTCAGCCTACCAGCGGCAATTTCCCGAGCTGGCAGAGCAGCTGCAGTTGCGGCGGCCGGTCTGGGAAGAAAACTGGTCGGCGCGCGGTCCGGGCCTGTTGTCCGCCATCGGTCGTTTCACCGAACCGGGGCTAATCGTGCCGCGGGCGAGGGTGTTTTTGGTCGATCCGCTGATGGGCGGGGGCGGGGCCGTTTATCCGGCAGACCAGGCGGTGGCCATCGAGGGGGTGTTGGCCAACCCCTGGGTCGACTTGCCCGAGGTGGTCCGCCTGGCCTGGCTGCTGGGGCAACTGCAGGCGCCCGCCGCGGGGGACCGCGCCTCGGCCGCCGGCGACCGCCGGCCGCCAGTCGTGGCGCTGGCCATGTTGCCCGCCACGTTGCAGGCGGCCGAGCTGGTCGAGCTGGCTGGGTTTTCGCTGGCGACGATCGAGCGGGCGATGGAGGTCTGGCAGATCGCAATCGACGATCGCGGGGCCACCGCGCGGCGGCTGTGGGAGTGGTGGCAGCAGTACCGTCGCCAGCGCCCACCCTGGCAGGCGGCGGTTGAGTCGCTGCAGCAGCGCTTGGGTTGAGCGCACCGGGTGGGGCTCGCGAGCGCGGCCTTAGACTTTGGTTTTTTTCCAGCCGCCGTGGCCGAAGCGGTAGAGGACCATCAGGCAGCGGAGGCTGACATCGATCAGCATGGCCCACCAGGCGCCGGCGACGCCGTACCAGGGGGTCAGCAGGTAGGTGGCGGGGATCCGCAGGCCCAGAAAGCCGACCAGGGTAAACAGGAGGGGCCACCGCGTATCCCCCGCTCCGCGCAACGCCCCCGTCAGGACCATGTTCAAAGCCAGGGGCAGCATGGCGTAGGAGGCGATCCGCAGGAGGGCGGCCGCCTGGTGCGCGATCGCCGTCTGGTGGGGCGCCAGAAAGATATCGGCCAGCTGCCGGCCGCCGAAGAAGAACAGCAGTCCGACCAGCAGCATGATCCCGCTGGCGGTGAGGCAGGCCAGGGTGACGCTGCGTCCGGCGCGGTGATAATCTCCCGCTCCCAGGTATTGCCCGGCCATGGTGGTGGCGGCCAGCGAGAAGGCGGCGCCGGGGAGGAAGGCCAGCGATTCCAGGCGGATGGCCACGTTGTGGGCCGCCGCGGCGTCGTTGCCCAAGGCGTTGATGATGGCCACGAACCAGAGGTGGCAGCCGATGATGGACAGCGTGTCGGTGCCGCCGGGGATGCCGATCCGCAGCAGCCGCCGGATCTGTGCGAGGTTCGGCAGCAGCCAGCGGCCCACCAGTTGCAGGCCGCTGCGGCCGCGCAACAGCATGACCAGCAGGAGGATGCCGCCGGTCAGGTGCGCGGCCGCGGTCCCCAGGGCGATCCCGTCCCAGCCCAGGGCCGGGACGGGACCCCCGCCGATCACCAGCCAGATGCTGACCCCGATATTCACCACATTCACCAGGGACATCACCCAGAACACGGTCACCATGTCGCCCGCGCCCCGTAGGCAGGCGATGCCCACGCGTTGGATCATGATCGCCGGCAAGACAGGAAGGATGATGTGGATATAGCGGACGGCCAGTCGGGCCGCGTCCGGTTCCAGCTGCATGGCGGCCACAAACGGTCGCGTGGCCAGGAAGCCTCCGGCCACGGCCGCGGCGGCCAGCAGCGCACCGAGCAGGATGGCCTGGTTGGTAATTTGTTGAGCGCGGCGTGCCTGGCCCGCTCCGATAAAGCGAGCCGTCAGGGCGGTGGCCCCGCTGCTGACAAAATCAAACATGCTGGTCAAAAACCACATCGTGTAAGCCATCAGGCCGATGGCCGCCAGCTGGGGGGCCTCCTTCAAGATGTTGCCCGCCAGCCAGACGTCGACCAGCATCACCAGGGCGTGCAACAACTGTTCGGCCAGTACCGGAAAGACCAACCGCAACATGGGGACGAAAGTCCCCGGGGAATGGGGCAGCGACGAGGGCACGGGCCAGGGGTGAGGGGCTAGGGGTGAGGGGCGAGGGGTGAGGGGCGAGGGGTGAGCGGCGAGGGGTGAGCGGGTACAGGATACGGGATGGGGGAAACGGGCCGATAGGGGACCAGGGTGGGGCAGGCAGGGACCGCGCTGCGGCTGGGGCGCCCCCTGCGGTCGAACTTGCGGGGGGTGCCCAGCGGCTTTTATGATAGCGACATGTCGTTTGTGCCGGTGCGAAGTCTGTGGCCCCGAACCCTGCCCGTGCTGCTGGTCGCCGCGGGAGTTGTCGCGGAGGTCCCCCGTCTGGCGGCCGACAGTGGGGGCCGGGAAAAGATCCCTGGCGACCTGATCTTGATGCAAGGCGCGTGGAAGCTGGTCGATTTTGTCTACTACCGCGACGGGGTCGCTCAACGACCCCCGCGGCAACAGATGCAGGGCACACGGACCGTGACCGGCAATCGGTATCGGCTGCAGCTGACGATTGGCGGCCAGCGGGTGGATAACACGTACACCTTTCAGCTGTACCCCAACCAGCAGCCCAAGGCGATGGATGTCACCCTGCCCGACAAGCGGGTGATCCAGGGGATTTACCACGTCGAGGGGGACACCTTGCGCCGCTGTTACAGCCAGCCGGACGAGCCGCGGCCGACGAAGTTCCAGGCGGGCAACCAGACCTACCAGGAATGGCGGCGGGTGGTGGAAGTGCCCCGGCCGGCCGAATCCTAGCCGAGGTGCCGAAGCGACAATCCGCTCACGTCGCCCCTCGCCCCCCGGCGGCCAGCGGGTGGCAGTCGCGCAGCCGCTGGGCGAAGGGCCCGGCGGCAAAAGACAACCGGCGTGTTGCATCCGGCGCCTGTCATGTCCGCCCGCCACCCACCCGCCGCGCGGAATTGTAATTTTGACAATCCCACCGCGTTCGATCCGGCACACGGTGGCCACCGTTCCGCCACCCAGAATCCTAAGTCGGGTGCTAGGCAAAAGTTCTCCCACTGCGCGCCGTGAATCGATATCAGCGCGTTAACCTTTGCCCTGCTTGCCACCCTAAGCGGCACGATGGCCCAGCGTCCGCAGGCCGCGGCGGGTCTAGCGCGCGTCCGCGGCGCGGCGCGGCGTAGGATGACTGGCGAGGTGTTTACTCGCCACATTTCGCGTTTAGGAGCAGTTAGATGAAAAGGCAACGGAAAACGAAACGCCGCACTCTGGGTCTGCAAAAACTGGAATCGCGAGCTCTGATGGCTGCGGACTGCGGGTTCGCGGCGGTGATCGGTTCAGAGCTGAACGATACCGTCGAGGCCTACGTGGAAGACGGGCAGACGGTGATCATGTCCAGCCAGTTTGACGAACACGGGAACCTGGTCGGCCAGCAGAAGGACACCTATGCGGCCGGCCAGATTCGGGGGATCTATTTCGAGGGCCAAGGTGGGGATGACGTGTTTGTCAACGACACGGATATCCCGGCGATCGCCCGCGGGGGACCGGGCAACGACACCCTCCTGGGCGGGGCCAGCGACGATCTGCTGATCGGCGGAGCCGGCCAGGATCTGCTGGCCGGCGGCGGCGGCCACGACCTGCTGCTGGGCGGCCAGATCATCACCGGTCAGCCGCCCGCCGAAGACGGGTCCGCGGAGGCCGAGCAGGATCGGACGGAGGCCGCCGAGGTGGCCGCCGCCGCAACCGAGGTCCCCGCCCCGATCGCCGACGAGCCGGTCGCAGACGGGGTCGACCTGGAAGCGGAAAGTGCCGTGAATGACCAGCTCGACCTTCCGCTGGACAACGACGGCGAGGCCGCGGCCGAAGCTGCCGAGGAGGTGGCCGAAGAAGTTGCCGAGGAAGTGACCGAAGAAGTTACTGAGGAGGTGACCGAAGAAGAAGTTGCCGAGCAGGCGACCGAAGATGCTGTCGAGCAGGTGGCCGAAGAAGCTGCTGAGGAAGTGACCGAAGTGGTCGAGGAGGTGGCAGCGGAAGTTGCCGAGCAAGTCGCGGCGGAGGTTGCCGAGGAGGTGGCACCGGCGGCGGCAGAGGCTGGCGGGGAGGGAGTCGACCAGACGTCCTCGCCTGCCGAGGATCGCGAATCGGAGGGGATGTTTGCCGAGGATTTGGCGGCGGCCGAGTCCCAGCTGGGCCTGACCGCGGCGGCGGGCGATGCGGGTAACGACCTGGCCCCGCAGGGTGAGGAAGAGGGCGGGCAGGCTTGCCACGCGTGGGACGCCGTCGACGCTGTGTTCACCGACATCGCCACCACGGTGGGCGACAACGCCGAAGACCTGGCGGACGATCTCCAGCCCGTGATCGACGAGGTTGTCGAGGTCGCGGAGGACGTGGCGGACGAGGTGGGCGATTTTGCGTCGCAGGTCAGCGACGAGGTCGGCCCGCTGGTGGAAGAGATCAGCGAGGATGTTGCATCCTTTGTGACGGGCGTGGGAGAGGAGGTCTTTGCGTGGGTGGAAGACGTGATCGACCCGCCCGGCAGCGCGAAGGGTGCGACCCCCGCCGATCCGCAGGCAGCGGCGCCGGCCGATGAGTCGGACAGCCCGGTGTCCGCCCCGCTGGTGGCCGAGCAGGGGTTGGCTGCCGACGCGTTGCCCGAGGACGAGGTGGCCGCGGACGATTGGTTGGTGGCGGGCGGCGACCAGAACGACATCTTGATTGGCGGAGCGGGCAGTGACCTGTTGTTTGGCGGCGACGGAGACGACTGGTTGTTTGGCGACCAGTGGTTGACGCCTCAGCTGCTGAGCGACCTCGTGGCCGCTCGACGGGCCGCTCCAGGCGGCAACGTCTAAGACCCCCTCGGACACCGCTTTCCCCGCGGGCGGCTGTCCACCCAGGGTCGTGCGGCTGCGGCCCGCGACCCTGGGACGGGGCGGGGGTTCTTTAGAAGCGGGCCTTGCGCTGGACCAGGTATTCGGTCAGCGCCCGGTCGAACTGCATGCTGGTGTCCAGCGGCACGTAGTCCACACCGCTGCTGAGGCACTCCTGGTGATAAAGGTCCCGAAACGCCGCCAGCTCGGCCAGGTAGTCCGGCCGAAAATCGGTGGCGTCCACCTGCAGCTTTTCCAGGCTCTCCGGCTCCTCAAATTCCACCATCCCCCGAAAAGGAAACTGCACCTCGGCTTCGTCCAGCACGTGGAACAGGATCACATCGTGACCCCCGTGGCGGAGGCGATGCAGAGCTCGCAGGACCGGTTCCGTTTCGGCAAACAGGTCGGTAAACACCATCACCAGACTGCGATGTTTCAACATGGCCGCAATCTGCGTGATGCTGTGAGCGATGTCCGTTTCGCCCTCCGGTTGCAGCCGCGCCAGCAGGGAAAGGATGTTGCCCAGCTGTTTCCGTTTCGAACGCGGCGCCAGGCTGTCGCGAATCTTGCGGTCAAAGGTGATCAGCCCCACCGGATCCTGCTGGTGGATCATCAGGTAGGCCATCGCGGCGGCCAGGCAGATGCTGTATTCGAACTTGGTCAGCTGCTGGCGATAGGTGTAGGCCATGGACCGGCTGAGGTCCATCACCAGGTAGCCGTGGATGTTGGTTTCTGCTTCGAACTTCTTGATGTAGTATTTGTCCGTTTTGGCGTAGACCAGCCAGTCGATATCGTCGGGGTCATCCCCGGGGGTGTACTTGCGATGTTCGCTGAATTCGACCGAAAACCCGTGATAGGGGCTGGCGTGCAGTCCCTGCAGAAACCCTTTCACGATAAACTGGGCCCGCAGGTCCAGCCGCGAGATCTGGCGAATGACTTCCGGCTTGAGATATTGTTCGACAGACACAGGACTAGGCGACGGTGCGCGGTGAGGGGAGGTCACCGGTTACCGTTCGAACTTGGGAATTTCCGGCGTGGGGATTTCCTTGACCAGGCGAAGGATGACATCTTCGTTGGTCATGCCTTCGGCCTGAGCCTGGAAGTTGGTGCTGATCCGGTGGCGCAGCACGGGGATCACCAGTTTCTGGACATCCTCGATGCTGACCGAAAAGCGGCCCTCCATGGCGGCCAGGGCTTTTCCGCCCCCGATTAAAAACTGGCCAGCCCGGGGGCCGGCGCCCCAATCGACCAGTTCCCGAATGTAGTCCGGCGCGGACGGATCGCGGGGGCGGGTGGCGCGGACCAGGCGAGCCACGTATTGGACAATGTATTGGCTGACCGCTACCGAAAAGACCAGCTTCTGCAAGTTCACAATCGCCTTGCCCGACAGGACTTTGCGGATTTCCGGTTTTTCGTGCCGCGTGGTCTGAGCCAATATTTTTTCCTCTTCGTCCGCCGAGGGGTAATCGACCTTGATGTTGAACATGAACCGGTCCAGCTGAGCCTCCGGGAGGGGATAGGTCCCTTCCTGTTCGATCGGATTTTGTGTGGCGATCGTGAAGAAGGGGTCGGGCAGATCGAAGGTCGTTTTGCCGACCGTCACCTCCCGCTCCTGCATCGCCTGCAGCAAAGCGGCCTGGGTTTTGGGAGGGGTGCGGTTGATTTCGTCTGCCAGGAGGATGTTGGTGAAGATGGGGCCTTCCACAAAGCGAAAATTGCGGCGACCGGCGTCGTCTTCTTCCAGGACGTTGGTCCCGGTGATATCCGACGGCATCAAGTCCGGGGTGAACTGGATCCGTTTGAAACCAATATCCAGAATCCGTGCCAAGGTGCTGACCATCAACGTCTTGGCCAGGCCCGGCACACCTTCCAGCAGGCAGTGGCCGCGGGTGAAGATGGCCGCAAACAACTGTTCAATCACCTCGTCTTGGCCGACGATGACTTTCTGCAGTTCGTCCTGCATGATCCGCCGATGCTGGCTGAATTCCTGCAGGATCTCGCCGATGCTTTTTTGTTTGGTGGTCACAAAGGGGTTCCCCCCGGGGGCAACAAGTCGCCCCCCCAAAATCCGATCACCTTTGAGCGGGCCATGGAGGCGAGCTGGTTGGCCCGCATGATCGAGACGCGATGGGGCGCGCCAATCTCTTTGATTCTAGCCATGCGGGGCAGCACCAGCAACGGACGTTGTGGTTCTCTTGTGGCGATCCCGGGCCAACCCTAAGATGAACCAGGCAGGCTGCGTGGGTCAGAGGAAATTGAAAATGCGACGGGCGTGGCAGTGGCTGCCGGTGGCAGGGATGGTGATCGCGACGTGGTGCGGCGGGGCGCCCGCGGCGCGGGCCGAGGTGTCGGCCCCCGAGGTCCGCGAGGCGCTCCAGCGGGCGATTGGGTATTTGCGGCGCGAGCAGCAGAGCCGGGGGAACTGGGTCGATCTGGGGCAGGGGGGGTACGCAGGGGGCGTTACCGCTCTGTGCACCCTGGCTCTGCTGGAGGCCGGCGTGCCGCCGGACGATCCGGCGGTCCGCAAGGCGCTGAATTACCTGCGGACGATCGACACCCAGAAGACGTACGTGGTGGCCTTGCAGACGATGGTCTTTTGCCGCGCCGGCCAGGTGGCCGACCGAGCTCGGATTCGGTCGCTGGTCCGCTGGCTGGAGAGCACCCAGGACCGTTCGGACGGGGAAAGTCGCGGAGCGTGGGGATATGCGGGCGGCCCGGGGACCGACAATTCCAACAGCCAGTTCGCCGTGTTGGCGCTGTACGAAGCGGAACAGGCGGGGTTTGAAGTCCAGCGGCGGACCTGGCAGCAGACCCTGGGGTACTGGCGTCGAGCTCAGAATCCGAACGGATCGTGGGGCTACAAGGTCCGCGGGCCGGGACGCGGCAGCATGACCTGTGCCGGCCTCGCCTCGCTGGTGATCGCTCTGGACAGCCAGGGGCAATCCGGAGCGCGGATTGCCGAGGACGGGTGTGCTTGCCAGGCGGGCGAGCCGGACGAGCGGATGGAAAAGGCCATCGACTGGCTGGGCCGTAACTTTTCGGTGACCAGCAACCCGGACGAAGCGGTGCGGGGTCGCGCCATCGGTCTCCAGCGGTGGTTGTTCTACTACCTCTACGGCATCGAACGGGTCGGTCGCGTGACAGCCAGGCGGTTCTTCTACAGTCGCGATCGCCGCGACAAGACAAAATTCGTGCGTCGCGACTGGTATCGCGAAGGGGCCGACTTCCTCCTGCGGAAACAGAACCCCAACGGTTCGTGGGAAGGGGATCTGCCCCCCTATCCCCACGTGGGCACCGCCCTGGGTCTGCTGTTCCTCTCCAAAGGGCGGCGTCCCGTGCTGGTCTCGAAATTGCGCCGCGAGGGTGACTGGAACCTGGTGCGGCGCGACCTGTTCAACCTCACGCGGTACACCGAACGTAAATGGAAAATCCCGCTCACCTGGCAAACCATCGATGCCGACCAGGCCACCGCCGATGACTACGCGCAAACGCCCGTCCTGTTTCTGTCCGGCCGGGACTCTTTCCGCTTGACCCCGGCCCAGCGACAGGAGCTGCGGCAGTACGTGGAACAGGGCGGGTTCCTGTTTGCCGACGCCTGCTGCGGGGGGGAAAACTTTGACCGCGCGTTCCGTGCCGAGATGCGCGAGATCTTTCCCGAAGCAGGATACGAATTGAAACCGCTCGACGCTCAACATCCCATCTGGTCAATCGACGAACGGATCGATCCCCAGTTTGTCGATCCCGACGACCGCTGGCTGTGGGGCATCGATTTCGCTTGTCGCACCAGCGTCGTCTACTGCCCGGGAAACTTGTCCTGTTACTGGGAACTCGATTCCCTCCGCCACCGCGACCAATACCCGCCCGCGGTGCGGGACGAAATCCAGGCCTGCCGGGCGATGGGCGTCAACGTGCTGGCTTACGCCACCAACCGCCAGCTGAAACCGAAAGACGCCATTCCCCAAAAACAGGCTCCCGCCGGGCCGGCGGGGGGCGGTCAGCGGGGACGGTTGGCGGTGGCCAAGCTGAGGCATGCGGGGGGCTGTGACGCCGCCCCCCGCGCTCTGCGAAACCTGCTCCAGACCACCAGCCAGGCGTTGCAGGTCCGTACCGCCGAAGATGTCCCTCTGGTGGCGCTGACGGACGAAGCCATCTTCGACTACCACTTTCTCTACATGCACGGCCGCAACGATTTTCGGTTGACGGCCGCCGAACGGCGGCAGCTGAAGACGTTTGTCCAGCGGGGGGGGACGCTGATGGCCGACGCGATCTGTGCCAGCCCCGCCTTCGCCAAGGCCTTCCGCCGCGAAATGCGGGAGGTCTTTGGCCAGGCCCTCCAGCCAATCCCCGCCGACGACCCGCTGCTGACCGACGCCTACGGAGGGGAGGATCTCAGCCAGGTGCTCCACCGCGAGTCGTTACGCCGAGCGGACGGGTCGCTGGAAATCCGCCAGCGGCAGGGGCCGGCCGAACTGGAAGGGATCCGCAGCGACGATCGCTACGGCGTGATCTTCTCGTCGCTGGACTTGAGCTGCGCTCTGGAAAAACACCTCTCGCCCCACTGCCAAGGCTACACGCCCGAAGACGCCGCGCGGATCGCGATGAATGTGATCCTTTATTCGTTGCATGAGTAGGAGTGAGTGGTGAGGAGTGAGTGGTGAGTGGTGAGTGGTGGAAAGATGCGGGGTTCGGGCCTCGGGTTGCGGGATGCGGGCTTCGGGATGCGGGTGGCGTGATGCGGGCTTCGTGATGCGGGGTGCGGGATGCGGGGGACGGGTGGCGTGATGCGTGATGCGGGTTGCGGGCTTCGGGATGCGGGTGGCGGGATGCGGGCTTCGGGATGCGGGTCTCGTCATGCGGGGGCCGGGCAGGAGTGCCTGTCCTA
>CAYFZZ010000078.1:0-2532 GCA_964347545.1 uncultured Planctomycetaceae bacterium
TCCATGGCGCGGACCGTTTTCCCGTCGTCGTTACAGTACATGTAGAAGGGCTTGATCTCCCGCGGGTAGTCGTAGAGGATCACGGGGGCCTGGAACTTCTTTTCCGTCAGGTACCGTTCGTGTTCGGATTGCAAGTCATGTCCCCAGGCCACGGGGTATTCGAAATCTTCGTTTGACTTTTCCAGGATCTCGACCGCTTCGCTGTACGACAGCCGCTCGAACTTCCGACTGGCTACGGCCTGAAGGGCATCCCGCACGGTGTTGTCGATACGGTCGTGGAAAAACTGCATATCTTCGGGGCAGGAGGAGACGACGTGGGTACAGAGGTACTTGATGAACGCTTCGGCCAGGTCCATGTTATCGGTCAAATCGCAGAAGGCCATTTCGGGTTCGACCATCCAGAATTCGGCCAGGTGCCGCGACGTATTTGAATTTTCCGCTCGAAAAGTCGGCCCGAACGTATACACCTTGCCCAGGGCGCAGGCAAAAATTTCAGCCTCCAATTGTCCGCTGACGGTTAAAAACGAAGGCCGATCGAAAAAATCGCCGGTGTAATCGATCTGGCCGCCCTGGCGGGGCGGATTGTTCAGATCCAGGGTGGTGACCTTGAACATTTCGCCGGCCCCCTCGCAGTCGCTGGCCGTGATGACCGGCGTGTGGACGTAGAGGAACCCCTCCTGCTGGAAGAAATCATGGATCAGCCGGCAGAGGCAGTTGCGGACGCGGGCCACGGCCCCGAAGGTGTTGGAGCGGGGGCGGAGGTGAGCCCATTCGCGGAGCTTTTCGAACGAGTGCCGTTTCTTCTGAAGCGGATAGGTCTGGGGGTCGGCCAGGCCGTGGAGGGTCAGCCGGGCGGCCTGGATCTCGGTGGCCTGACCCTTGCCCCCGGAGGCCTGGACCTGGCCGTCGACGGTCACGCTGCAGCCGGCCGTCAGCTGTTTGACTTCCGCTTCGTAGTTGGGCAGGTCGGCGTCGCAGATGACCTGGATATTGGCCAGGCAGCTGCCGTCGTTCAGTTCCAGGAAGCTGAAGCCGGCCTTGGAGTCCCGGCGGGTACGGATCCAACCCTGGAGGCGGACCTGGCGGCCGATGGCCGTTTCCTGGCGGGCTTGGGCTACGGTAATTTTTTCCATGCGTTTCCCGTTTCCCCTTCCCGCGGGCGGGGGCCGTGCTCGGCTGGCCACCCCCCGAACAGCGGGTGTGTCGTCCACGGGTCCTTTTCGCGTGGACCCCGCGGCGAGCGCCGGCGGGGTGGGCAAAAATACCCGCGGCTAGCGCCGTCGGCTCACGTCGTAACCTGCCTGCTACCTGCGGATCCAGTCCTAGGTTGTTTGCTTCCTCTTGCTGCTCGCCTGTGGCTGACCCTTACCTTGATTGACCCGATTCACGTGGACCAGGACGACCAGCATTACCAGCAAGGCGATCGCGCCCAGCCCGTTCAAGCCGGCCTTTTTGTAAGCCATGTAGACGCTGCCGATCGTGGCCACGCTGGCGGAAAGGCCCATCAACAGGTTCCACACCAGGCGGCGGAAGCCAGCCGGCGCGTCGTCGCCCAGGTAGTCTTTCTGGTTCATCAGGAGGAAGAAGGTGAGGTAGGCCAGGGGGAGGAGGATGTAGCCAAACACGGAGGTGGGCACGACCAGGTAGAAGGATGCCTGTTTCCACACAAAGGGGCCCAGGGCGCCGCCCAGGCCCGCCATCAGCGTCCCCAGGCGGTGGGGCCAGCCCCCCTGCGGCAGGCCCAGCAGTTCGCAGAACACGAACCCGGAGATGAGCATGAGGATCGTGATTGTGGAGAGCGTCATGGCCAGGACCCCGAAACCAAAGATGTAATTAGCAAAAAACTCGCCGGTCACCGGTTGCAAGGACCTGGCCAGGTGAAAGGCGTCGCGTTTGATGAGGGTCGAGGCCAGCTTGCCTTCGGCCAGGGTGTTACCGGCCAGGAGTTCTGCCACGGCGGTGGCCGTTTCCCCATCCAGCGGCTGGCCCGAGTTTTCCGCGTCTTGCTGCTGTTGGCGGGCCTTGTCCCGAGCCGCGTCGCGCTCGGCCAGCAGGCTGGCAAACGGCTCTTCAAATTCCGCGGGCACAAACAGGCTGCCGTCCGAATTTTCCTCGAAGGTCTGGGTGTGAAACTGGGCGGTGGCGGCGATGACCACGCAGCTGGTGGCCAGCAGGAAGGGGATCAGCATCCCGGTCGCCAGGTCGAATTTGACCAGGCCGCGAAACTCGGGGGTCCAGCCTTTGCGCAACAGCGAGTAGGCGAAGAGGAACGTCATGTTGATCCCCACGGCCGTGGCCGCCGCACTGATGAGGATATCCTGTTGCCGATCCACGATCTGGTGGGCCCAGAAATCGCGGACGGCCCCGGCCGGCACGGCTTCCAGGAGGGGCCCATAGGTGCTGGAGGGACGGAAGAAGAGGCCGAAGTCGGGCACAAAGCCGGCGAAAATTTTTGACCAGTCCAGGGGATGGCCTTCGGCAAAGGTCAGCTTGACGGTCACGCCGAAGAAGCAGAGCACGATGAGGGCCACG
>CAYFZZ010000079.1:0-3911 GCA_964347545.1 uncultured Planctomycetaceae bacterium
CCACCGTATCGCCCACGTCAAACAGCAACGACCCGTCGGGGCCGCCCACGGCGGCGGAGATGTCCAGGTCGGCGTTAAAGGTCAGCGTGCCTACTCCGCCATCCCCCGGCGAGAGGAACGCGCCGCTGGCCAGCGTGGTATCGCCGCCGATCGTGCCGTCCCCGCCCAGCGTGGCGCCGAGGTCGACGGTCACGTCGCCCATGGCGCCTGAATAGTTGCCGTTGATCAGCAGCGTGCCGGCCTCGACGGTGGTGGTGCCGTCATAGGTGCCGGTGCCGCCGAGCGTCTGGGTTCCGATCCCTACTTTGACCAGCGAGAGAGCGCCGCCGCCGGTGTCCTGAATCGTGCCGTTAAAGCTACTGGTGTCGTCGTCGTTGCCCAAGGTCAGGGTAACCGCCGTGCCACTAGTGTTGTCGACCGTCCCGTTGCCGCTCAGCCCGTTGATCGTTTCGCTGAAACCGTTCATATCCAGCGTGCCACTTGCGCCGACGCTTACATCACCCGCGCCGAGTCCGTCCGGAATCACTCCGGCCGCGCCCAACTTTAGGGTCCCGCCGGTCACCGTCGTATCCCCGCTGTAGGTATTGAGCCCGCTCAAGGTCCAGGTCCCCGTGCCGGTTTTTTCGATCCCCAGCGTGCCCTCAGTGTTGGTGATGTCCCCGGAGATGAGGCCGTCGCCGTCATCTCCCAGGAAGAGCGTTCCGCCAGCCCCCGCGGAATGATCGATGGTGCCGCTGATGGTCAAGAAGGCGCCTGTGTCCGAGTCGATCCCGAAACGGTTCCCAGGGCCGCTGCTATCCAGGTCGATGCCGCCGCTGAGTGTGTTCGAGCCGACAATGCTGACGATGTGAGGATCGGTGTTTCCGACACTGCGAGAGTCCAGTCGGATCGGTTCGGCGGAACTGATGCCGCCGGACACTTGCAGCTGTCCCGAATCTGTACCGCCAGTGATGAGCGTGTTGCCAAGCGTGCCGCCCAACGCGGCGCCATTGGTGATCAGCAGCACGCCGTCCCTGATGGTGGTGACTCCTTCGTAGGTATTGGCCCCCGCGAAGGTCTGGGTGCCCGGTCCGTCCTTGATGATGGAGACCGTACCTGTACCATCTTCAATCAGCCCGCCGTAGCTTTCGGAGCCGGTAAAGTCCAGGGTCAGCGTGCTCGCAGCGGCCACACTGCTGGTAATCGTGCCGACCCCTGCCGCGGACGAGATCCCGGCGACCGTGTCGCTGTTGCCGTTCATATCGAGCGTCGTGCCGGCCGCCGAGAACTCGACCAGCGAACTGTTCGGAATGACGTTACTTGCTCCCAATCGCAGGGTCCCCGCCTGGATGTCCGTGCTTCCCGTGTAGTCATTGGAGGTACTGCCCAGCTCCAGGATGCCCGTGCCGGCCTTGTCGAGGCCGTCGCTGCCACTCAGTTGGGCGTCGATGGTGGCCGTCAGTCCGGCGGCGACGGTGATCGTCTGACCGGTTGCGGAAAGCGTGAGCACCCCGCCACCATCTCCCAGCGTCACGGTGCCCTCCTCGAACGAGATGCCGCTGAGCGTGGCGTCTTCATCGACATTGACCGTGAAAGTCCCGTTGGCAACGTTAAAGGGCGTATCCACAGCGTTACCTGCGGAAAAGGTCGCCACGGTATCGGGATCGAAGAAGCCGGTTCCAGCATTGCCAAGGGCCACATCGGTCCAATTCAGATCGCTCCAGTTGCCCGCCGCTGTACCGCCCGCATCGTCTGTGGCACCATCCGTGCCTCCGTTGATGTCCCAGATATTCCCCCTTCCCACGACCTGGATCTCACCGGTCGTCGAGAAATTCCCGGTGTACCAGGAAAGGTCAGGGGCGAGCGGCGCGCCGGTGAAGTCGAAGGTGGGACTTCCGGCGAACGAGGTAAAATCGACCAGGTCGAAGATATCTCCTTCCATGGCGGTGAATGCCCCCACATAGTTCACGTCGATGGTTCCATTGGCGGTGAACGTGAAGCCGGTCAGCTCCAGTTGGTCAAAACTCCCAACAGCCGTCCCGCCAAGCTGGAACAGCCCGGTGGAACCGAGCTGCAAGTCGACATTGCCACCGATGGTCAGCTCGCCGGTGCCGGTAGCACCCGTACCCGCGGTGAGGGTCGAGCCGCTGAGGGCGGTGACAGCGCCCGTGACCGTGCCCTCGCCCTGGAGGGTCTGGCCGCCAGGCCCGGCAGTCAATTCCAGCAGGCTGCCACTGAGTCCCGTCACATTGAGCGTCGCACCCGTCGCCACCTCGATTGTGTCGCTGCTGGCGATGTTGTTGTTATTCGCTGCCGACAGCGCCAGGGTTCCCGCCGTGACGGTGGTGTCGCCGCTGTAGGTGTTGGCGGCGTTGGAAAGCGTCACCGTGCCGACACCGGTCTTTTCCAGGGACTGGCCTCCACCGCCCGTGAGGGCAACCACCCCGCTGATCGTCAGGGTCCCGCTGTCCGACTGGATCCTCGAGTCGGCGTCCAGGAAGATCGTCCCGGACAGCGTGTTGGCGCCGTCGCTGTTGATCGCCCCGCTCCCGGCATCCCCGGTTCCGCTGATGTTGATCACCTCGTCGATGGTGACGGTGTTGTCGATGTTCAGCGTGGCGCCACTGGCCACAGTGGTATCTCCGACCAATGAGCCCAGGGCATCGTTGTTCTGGGCGGACAGGACGCCAGCGTTGATCGTGACATCGCCGTCAAACGTGTTGCTGCCGGTCAGGGTCAGGGTGCCGGTGTTGTTCTTCTGCAGATCGCCCGTGCCGCTGATCACGCCGCTGAGCTCCTGGGCGGCGGTACTGTTGTAATTCAATACGCCCGTGATGGAGATGGCTCCGGCATAATTGTCCGCCGGGCCCAGGGTCCCCGCACCACCGATCTCCAGCGTGCCGGCATTGATGGCGGTGGCCCCGGTGTACTCGTTATCGCCGGTCAGGGTGAAAGTCCCGCTGCCTTGCTTGGTCAGGCCGCCGGTCCCGCTGATGTCTCCCGAGAGGGTGGTATCGCTCGCAACGCCGGTGGTCAGGGTGGCATTGAGCGTCACGTCCCCCGAACCGGCCAGCGACCCGATGGTCTCGGCGGCGTCCACTTCCAGCACGCCGGGGCTGGTTACGGTAACCACGTTGTCGTCAGCCAGGGCGGCGCCGTTCTGGAGTTCGAGAATCCCGCCGTTGATGGTGGTGGGCCCGCCGTAAGTATTGGTGCCGGAGAGGGTGAACTTGCCGGTCCCTTGCTTGGTCAGGCCACCGCCGGCGGGGCCGGTGATATTCCCTGAAAAGGTGGTATCGGTGGCATCGCCGGTGGTGAGGATGGCATTGAGCGTGGCGCTTCCGCCACCGGCCAGCGAGCCGATAGTCTCGGCGGCGTCGACTTCCAGCGTGCCCGGGCTGTTGACGGTAACCGCGTTGGCATCAGCCAGGGCCGCGCCGTTCTGGAGCTCGAGAATCCCGTTATCGACGGTGGTGTTGCCGGTGAAGGTGTTGGTACCCGAAAGGGTGTGCGTCCCCGTTCCCGCCTTGGTAAGGGAGAGCGTGCCCCCGCCATTCTGGAGAGTTCCGGTGTAGTCCGCCCCCCCTCCACTGGCATCGTTGAGCGTGAGGGTCACCGAATCCCCGGCATCGGCCTCGATCGTCCCCGTACCATCCAAGTCGTTGATCGACTGGCTGACTCCCAGTTTCAGCACCCCGTCACCGAGAACGATGTTAATGTCCCGCTGGGAAAGCGCGCCGTTGAGCGTCAGGTTGTGGTTTGCTCCGAGGTAGAATTCAATATCGTCAGTACCATTGATCGCGAACTCGATCACGTCATCGATGGTGCCGGCAGCCGCCGCGGTGGTGATGCTCGTCGCCGGACCACTGTCATCCAAGATGATGGAATTCCCACTTAACGTGAAGCTTTCACCCGCAACCGTATTGGAAAAC
>CAYFZZ010000080.1:0-3246 GCA_964347545.1 uncultured Planctomycetaceae bacterium
CAAAGGACAAGGTCTGTTTTAGGGACGTTCATTGCGGGGCCATCGGCGGCTAGTCCCGGCGCGCCGGGGCCGCTCACGGGAAAAGCCGATTTCCTCTCATCCCTAGCCCCTAGCCCCTAACCCCTCAGTCCAACTTCAGCTCGAAGGCGAACTCGTTCGGGCCGTCCTCCTTGACGGTGGCGGTCAGCGTGCTGGCGGAGTTGTAGCGGGCGGGGAGGACTTCTGTGGGCACCGTCTCGGGTGGCGTCAGTCCCGGCATCGGCAGGCCGGTGAACTTTTTTTCCTCGATCACGGAAATCTGCACGCGACGCTGGCCGGCGGCAGCCTGGCCGGAAAACCGGCCCTTCTCGATCGGCATGCCATCGATCAGGCTGAGGCTGACGGTCACGAAAGTGATCCGCCCTGCGGGCAGCGGTTTGCCGTCCAGCGTGACGGTGCCGCTGACGGGATACCGAACTGGCTGGGCCCGGTCGGTGCAGGAGCAGCCGGCGAGGGTGGCCAGCAGAGCCAGGGGCAGGACGAGCAGCGCTGGCGGGTGGGGCATGCTGTTCACAGCGAGTCAAAAGGCGGTCACCCAGGCGCCGTCGTCACGGGTTGCCAGCTGGGCCAGCGCTTGCAGGCTGGTCCCGTCGCCCAGGAACTGCACCGAGCCGTCCAGCAGGAGGACGTTCACTCCGCCGGGATGGGCGGAGTTGAGCGGGACGTTGGTGGGCCAGCCAGAAGTCCAGCCTTGACCAACACCCAGATCCGTTCCCGTCCAGCCCGTCTTCTGATTGACTCGATGGCGGATCGTGGTCACGTTATAGGCACTGCCTACAACGGAAGTCGAAAACGACCCCCCCACCCCCAGCCCCCAGCCAAAAATGGCGCTGGGCGACCATGGCTGTCGGACCCCGTTAACGTCCACCATGACATCGCTCTGCTCCCCGACCACCAGCATATTGCTGGTACCATCCGTACAGTCGCTGAATTTCATCTGTCCGTTGGGAAACAGCATGCCGCCCCACGAGTAGATGGCGTCTCCCAGGAAAGGAGCCCCGTTTCTGGATTCGGTGTAGGGAGGGTTGGTGATCAGTCCGTTGACCGCCCCACCGACGGGATTGTAGCACGAGATCGCAATACGGTTACACGTAGCACACGTGGACCACTCCGGCAGGCCGGACGACGGGCACCGGATCGCCGCCAGGTACACGTCGTTAGCCACGGACGGTGTTGGCCAGGCATTGCCGTCGAAATCCCAATTACTGTGCAGGTTCGATAGTTCCATGAACGGCAGCAGGTAAGCGAACCACGAACTCCCACCCCAGGTTCCTGGGTCTCCGCTGCCAGGCGGATCTCCGGAAAATGTTCCAAAGGGGGGTTGGTCGCGGGAACCGCCGGGCGGCAGCCGCTCGAACTGTTCGTGATGGTAATGCAGGGCCAGGCCAATCTGCTTGAGATTGTTGGCACACTGGATACGACGAGCCGATTCGCGGGCAGACTGCACGGCCGGCAGCAGCATCGAGATCAAAATCCCGATGATGGTGATCACCACCAAGAGTTCCACCAGGGTAAAAGCGTGTCGCCGTCGCATGGGGGGGAAGATGGCCTGGGGGGAGGCGAAAAAACAACCCTTAGCGATCCATATAAAATTTATCCCCAAAGACATTGCGTGTCTATATTTCCGTTATATTTCCCCCCTATCTGCCCCGCGAATGACCGCTCACGCCGGGCCGCCCCCAAGTTCCCTGATCCGCCGTCGCGGCGGAGCGGTAAGGTGTATGAGTGAGGCTGCAGGGACTTGAACCCTGGACCTACGGATTAAAAGTCCGTTGCTCTACCGACTGAGCTACAGCCTCAACTGCCGTTTTGATTGGCGATTTTACGAAAAAAAGATTCCTCCTCGCGACGGGGTACCTGGCGAACCGAGTCCGGTGGGCAGGTTTCGTCGGTTTACCAGGTGGGTGAGGTATGTGGGGCAAGTCTACTGAAAAGACCGCAAACGGCAACCCGGATCAACCGCGGCGGGGGGGCTAAGTCTTCAACGCCGCCTGGATCGCGGCCAGGATCTGTTCTGGTTCGGCCATGCGGCCGGGACCGACGTGGCGGCAGCTGAGCCAGCCTTCGGTGGGAGCGATGATGTGGACGCCGTCGGCCTCCAGTTGCCGGACATTCCGCTGGACCGCCGCCTGGGACCACATCTCGTTATTCATGGCCGGGGCGACGAGGACGGGACAGGTGCGGGTGAGATAGAGGGTGCTGAGCAGGTCGTCGGCCAGCCCGGTGGCGGCTTTGGCCAGGAAATTGGCCGTGGCCGGAGCCACGCACAACAAGTCCGCTCGACCCGCCAGCTCGATGTGCGCCCCCAGCGGCTGGCCCGGCTGGCCGATGGCCCGCGTACAGACCTGGCGGCCCGTCAGCGCCTCAAAGGTCGCTCGGCCGACGAACCGCCCGGCCGAGCGGGTCATGACGACCGAGACGCCGATCCCGGACTGGACCAGGCGGCTGACCAGCGTGGCCGTCTTGTAGGCCGCAATCCCGCCGGTGACACCGATCAAAACTTCAGATTGGGACATGGGAGGGGGGTGATAGGTGATGGGTCACAGCGCCCCGGGAACTTGTCTGCGGGTCCGGTTGCCCGCCGGCCGTGACCGGCCAGCGTTTTTTCCTGAGCAAAAAAAACCACGAAGGACGCGAAGAGCACGAAGGAGTCAGGGCTTTGCCTTGGGTGACGTTCAAGTTGGCCGGCCATCCGATCCTTCACGCTGGACCCATTCAGGCAGGTCCCCCGTTAAGCTTGGTGAATTTTCTGGCGCTGGTCAACACCCTCGAGCTTCAAGATTCATACAAGGAGCCGGGATGCCGAGGTGGATGAACTTGGAGGGCCCATCGGAGGACCCGATGAGCGAGATCGTCAGGCTCGCTTCTTCGTGCTCTGCGCGCCCTTCGTGGTAATTCGCTTGGATTTTTATTTGCCAGGGGGGAGGGGGCGCTTGGCGGCTGGGCGCTCGCGGCGGGGGTTTGGGTGACGGTCTGCGTCCTGGGGCTGGCGCCCCAGGCTGGCGCATGCCGCCGCGTTGCGGCTCGTTTTTTGAGGGCGGTCATGTCCGTCCTGGGGCTGGCGCCCCAGGCTGGCACATGGCGCCGCGTTGCGGCTCGGGGCTGGGTGACGGTCCGCGTCCTGGGGCTGGCGCCCCAGGCTGGTGCATGGCGCCGCGTTGCGGCCCGGGGCTGGGTGACGGTCCGCGTCCTGGGGCTGGCGCCCCA
>CAYFZZ010000081.1:0-3581 GCA_964347545.1 uncultured Planctomycetaceae bacterium
GATGTCGGTGTACTCGTTGTCCGAGCCGGGCTGGTTGATGCGCAGGATGCCGGCCGCGGATCCGTCGCGGTACTGGATGGTGATCGAGTTGGGGACGTAGACCACCGTGTCGGGGATGAAGTCCTCGATCAGCAGGTCTTCCAGCGTCTCGCCGGCGGCGATGTCAACATACAGCTGGTAGACATTCGGGTAGGAAGGGCCCTGCTGGATAACGAGTTCCGGACCGTCCTTGACCAGTTCCACCACCTGCGGAACGACGCTGTCGAGGCTGATATCTCCGGCGATGAGCGGATCCTCATTGGGGTTGTCGATCGGGTCCAGTCCCAGCCGGAAGCCGCCCATGGCGCGCACGCCGAGCTCGAAGTCGGACCGCGCCACGCCATCCTGGTTGTAGTAAGGTTGCGCCCCGTCCTCGGGAGCCAGGCGGGCCTCGAAGTCGATCAGGGCCTCCGGCTGGCCCGGGGTGTAGCTGCCGAAGGGCAGCGCCATGGTGTAGTAGATGTCGCCGTGGCTCATGCCCACGGTCAGGCCGTCGCCCGGTCCAGCGGGGCTTCCGTCGGCGTAGAGACTTTCGTCGGTCAGCGGGTGGTCGATCCGCAGCTGGACGAGCTGCAGGAGGGGCAGGTTGTGGAAGTTGGTGGCATCGACCGTGGTGGTGGGCGAGACCCAGAACTTGTCGATCGAGCCGACCGGCACGCCATCGAGCAGGAAGTCGGTGGTGGTGAACGAGTATTCCTGCAGCTGGTTGGGGATCAGGTTCGGGGGGTCTGCGCCGGCGGTCAGGGCGGTGTTGTCGGTGGAGTCGTCCGGGATATCGCCGAGGTCCAGCGCGACGGAGGTGTTGAGGCCATTCTCGAGATTGTCGAGCACCTGGTAAGCGGCGGAGAGATCGGCATTGAAGAGGAAGTTCTCGACATTGGCAGGATCGCCGGAATCGAAGGCCCGCGACGCGAAGTCGTAGCTGGGTGGATCCGGAATACTATATTCATCGAGGTAGTTTGAAATGATCGGGTCGGCCACGCGATCGGCCAGCCAGGCATCGGCGGCCGCCTGGACCTGCTCCTTGAGAACGGCGATTTCGATGACCTTGCCCAGCGACTGGATGCTGGTGCCGATTTCCTCGCCCAGCAGGACGGCGGCGGAGGCCGCGGTCGAGACCTCCCCGGTTTGCTCGTCGACCTCGCGCACGAAGGTGATCCCCGCTTCGGCGGTGAAGTCGACGTAGGGGGCGTAGCCTTCCGCCGTGCCGACATTGTCGAAGGAGATGGTGAAGTCGATGTGCTCGCCGATCATCTCCTCGTCATACTCGCCGGAGACGCCGGTGGTGCCGTCGTTCTCCGTGTCGGCGGCGCTGGGGGGGTTCGGGCTCGGGAACTCGAGCGGCTGGCTCAGGTTGACGGTGACCTCGGGCACGGCCGTCAGCAGGATCTTGGCCTCCAGGGGCTCCAGCCCGCGGAAGGTGCGGATGGCCCGTCGACGAGCCTCGCGGCCGGGGTCTTTTCCACGGCGGCCGCCAGCTTCGCTGGCCGCGCACAGGCTGCGGAACCACTCGACCAGGGCCGCGTTGGACACCCGAGCTCGGCCCAGGTCCAACCGGTCCAGCGACGACCAGCCGCGGCGGGCTCGACTCGACCGGTGCTTCGTCCCCCAGCGACTCAACCGCTGTTTCGCGCCTCGTAAAAAACCAGGGCGGCGGCGACACGGACGTGACATGTTTCGACTCCTGAATTCTCAGGTTCAGCGTGGGTCTAAGATGGCGTCTCGAGCGGAAAGTGAGTTCTCGACAAGGTCATCAAGTGCGGGCTCGGGCAAAGGATGGCGAACGATTCGCGCGGGGCAAGTTCATCAAGTGCGGGCTCGGGCAAAGGATTCGTGCGGGGCAAGTTCATCAGGTGCGGACTCGGGCGAAGGATGATAAAGGATTCGTGCTGAGCAAGTTCATCAGGTGCGGGTCGGGCAAAGGATTCGTGCTGAACAAGTTCAACAGGTGCGGGGTCGGGTGAAGGATTCGTGCGGGGCAAGTTCATGGATTGTTGAGCCTGTCTGGCTAGCTGAGCGGTTGAGCGGGGCGTGTGGCGGCGTTGATTCACGGGGTTGTCGTGTAGTGGGGGCAAGTTCATGAAACGTTGTTGAGCCTGTCTGGCTAGCTGAGCGGCTGAGCGGGGCGTGTGGCGGCGTTGATTTTTATTTACGGTGTTGTCGTGTTGTGGATCGTGGTGCCTGACCGCCCCGCCCTGTCCGCGACGGCCGCAGTCGAACCAGCCACCGATACACATAAAGGGATCACACCATCTGAGTGGAAATCACGTCACGCGCCGCTTGTGGGGGGATCCCGATCGCCAGCCGCAGCCCGGCAGAGGCCCGCCGCTCGGCAGCTGAACTGCCCTGAACGACAGCGAGGATCGATTTCCTTACCAAGCGCAACCTGTTCCACCCAGTTGGTCTGACCCCTTCTCGTCCCAGGGACCGTCGTTCCGCAACGGTACCCCGGCCATTTCCTGCTGGCAGCCAATTTGGCAATCGCCTGCATTGGCTGCATTGCCTGCATATATACGTCAAGCATCCGCGCAACCCCCCACTACCAGAAACGGCAGCGCGCAAGCTGCACCGCATGAACATAACAAAATGAAAAGAAACAACTTACCGCCCAGCGACTTACACGGTACCCAGAACCATCCGCTCAAAGATGTCTGAGTAACTGCACCTCATCGAATCGACCGATTCGCCCCGGCATGCTGGCCCGCCTTACGAACTTGCAGGGTTTCCCAGAAGGGAGTTTCCCCACATAGTCAGATTTTAACCGATCCGCGAAACCTGTCAAACAACCACCCTCCCCCCCACCCCCCCTTTGGGGTCAGATCCTGAATAGTGAATAGTGGCCTGGGGGGATGTGCTTTTACAAGTTGCCTAACATATTATCCTGACTGATCTTAGCTTGCGTCGCCACTATTCACTATTCAGGATCTGACCCCAGGGTGGTCGGGGTCAGATCCTGAATAGTGAATAGCCGCCGGGCGTGTTGGCCCATAGCGGGCTGAGATGGTATAATTTTGTTCATGGCCAGGCCGTTGCGAATCCAGTACCCGGGCGCGGTATACCACGTGATTTCGCGTGGGAACGAGCGGAAGCGGATCGTACGTGACGATCGGGACCGCGAAAAACGGCTCGACTGGTTGCGGCGTGCCGTGGAGACGTACGGTTGGCAGTTGCATTCGTTTGTGCTGATGGACAACCACGAACACCTGTTTTTAGGGACACCGCTGGCAAATCTGGCGGCAGGCATGCAGTATCTTAATGGGAGCTACACGGGTTATTTCAATCGGCGTCATCGGCGAGCGGGGCATTTGTTTCAAGGGCGTTACCAGGGTCACCTGGTTGAGGAAGAAGGTTATTTCCTGCAAATCAGCCGCTACATTCACTTGAACCCGGTGCGGGCCAAGATGGTGGGCGACCCCGACGAATATCGCTGGAGCAGTTTTTCTGGATATGTGCACAGCGCCAGACAAGTTCCCTGGATCTGTTACGAAAAGGTGCTGGGCGAGTTTGATCAAGATGCGGCTGGGGCTCGTCGAGCTTACGGT
>CAYFZZ010000082.1:0-4061 GCA_964347545.1 uncultured Planctomycetaceae bacterium
CACAAGGGAGGGATGCATGTGCATGCGGTGAGCCGAGCGGCGCCTAGCTATGAACACATCGCACCGGAAGAGGTGGGCAACGAACGGCGGATCCTGGTCAGCGAGCTTTCCGGACGCTCGAATATCATCGCGCTGACCACCAAGCACGATATCCAGGACGACGAGGACCTGATGAACAACATCCTGAGCCAGGTGGTCGATCTGGAGAACCGCGGCTACCAGTTCGAGGCGGCCGAAGCCTCCTTTGACCTGCTGGTCAAACGCTGCGCAGGGACCTTCACGCCGCACTTCGAGCTGATCAAATACCATGTCGATGTGGAGGCGGATGAGAAGGGCCAGCCGATCACCGAAGCTACCGTGAAGATCCGCATCGGCCAGGAAGTCCGCCATGAAGTTGCCGAGGGAGACGGTCCGGTGAACGCCCTGGACGCCGCTCTGCGAAAGGCGCTCCACACCGCCCACCCCAACCTGGCAAGCATGCACCTGGTCGACTATAAAGTCCGCGTGATCAACTCAGAAGCCGCCACCGCCGCTGCGGTGCGGGTGATTATCGAGAGCAAGGACGAACATGACGTGTGGGGAACGGTGGGCGTCAGCGAAAATGTGATCGAGGCCAGCTGGATGGCCCTGGTCGACAGTATCGAATACAAGATTTGCAAAGACGAACAGCAACGATGACCGCAGGCCCACAGCTTTCGGACCCGACCGCATCAAGGACCCCTTTCCGAGCCCGCTTTCCGAGCCCCCTTTCCCGAGCGCCCTGACGCCGGATGAAGCACCCCCCAGGCCGCTCGGTGAGGGAACCGAGTACCTGATCGCGGGTCATTTTGGATGCCATGGATCTCCCCACCCAATACGACCACCGGGCGGCGGAACGGCGCTGGTATCCCTTCTGGGAGCAGGAGGGGTACTTTCACAGCCAGCCAGACGCCGGAGGCAAGCCGTTCGCGATCGTCATCCCGCCGCCGAATGTGACCGGCGCGCTGCACCTGGGCCACGCGCTGAACAACACCCTCCATTATATCGTGATCCGCTTCCGGCGGATGCAAGGCTACAACACGTTGTGGATGCCCGGCACCGACCATGCCGGAATCGCCACGCAGGCGGTGGTCGAGCGGCGGTTGTTGGAAGAAGAGGGGAAGACCCGGCACGACCTGGGCCGCGAGGCGCTGGTCCGACGGATCTGGGACTGGAAGGAGCAGTACGAAGCCCGCATCCTCAGCCAGCTGAAACAGATGGGGTGCAGCTGTGATTGGCAGCGGACCCGTTTCACGCTGGACGACACCTGCGCCCGCGCCGTCCGCCAGACCTTTTTCGATCTCTTTCGCCAGGATCTGATCTATCGTGGCAAGCGGCTGGTCAACTGGGACACGCACCTCCAGACGGCGGTCAGCGACGACGAGGTCTTTCACGAAGAAGTGGATGGGCACTTCTGGCACTTCCAGTATCCCGTGATCGACCCCCGACCCGGGGAACCTCAGTTCGTGTCCATCGCCACCACGCGGCCCGAAACGATGCTGGGCGACACCGCCGTGGCCGTGCATCCCGACCCGGACGCGGCCCTCGACCAGCTGGAAAGCGAGCTGGAGGCAAAACTGGCCACCGCCCCCGAAAAGGAAAAAGCCGACCTGACCGCTCAACGGGATCACGTCCGCCAGCGACGCACCAGCCACCTGCCCCAGCTGCGGCAGCTGGCCCAGATGGCTGGCGACGGCCGCCAGGTCCTCCTCCCCCTGCTGGACCGCCCCATTCCCCTGGTGGCCGACGAGTGGGCCAAGCCGGAACTGGGCAGCGGCTGTGTCAAAATCACCCCCGCCCACGATCCCAACGACTACGACGTCGGCCTGCGGCAGGATCTGCCGATGGTCAATATCCTCAACCCCGACGGCACGCTGAACGCCAACGCCGGGCCGTACCAGGGGCGGACCATCCGCCAGGCCCGCCAGCAGGTGGTGGCCGATCTGCAGGAGCGGGGTCTGGTCGAACAGATCGAAGACCGCAAGATCGATCTGGCCCACTCGGATCGCTCGAAGACCCCTATCGAGCCATATCTGGCCGACCAGTGGTTTGTGAAAATGGACCAGCTGGCTCAGTCCGCCATGGACGCGGTCCGCGACGGCCGCGTCGAGATGATCCCTCCCCGGTATGCCAAGTCGTATCTGGATTGGCTGGGAGAAAAGCGGGACTGGTGCATCAGCCGGAACCTGTGGTGGGGGCATCGGATCCCGATCTGGACCGCTCCCCGGTCAGCGGCGGTCGAAAGCTGGCTGCAAGCCGGCCTGGCCGAACAGCCGGGCGTCGCCGTGCGGTTTCTGGAAGCCAGCGACGATCGCCCCGCGCGGATCCTGGTCTGCGTCGCCCCGGATGCTCAGCCGCTGCAGCGGGAACTGGAACAGCAGGGTTTCGTCCAGGAAGAGGAGGTGCTGGACACGTGGTTCAGCAGTGCGCTCTGGCCCCACTCGACGCTGGGCTGGCCCACCCACACGCCCGAGCTGGACTACTTCTATCCGACCAGCGTGTTGATCACCAGCCGCGACATCATCACCCTGTGGGTGGCCCGCATGGTGCTGACCGGGCTGCACAACGTGGGCGATGTCCCCTTCCGCCAGGTGTATATCCATCCCAAGATTCTGGACGGCTACGGCGAGACGATGTCCAAGTCCAAGGGGAACGGCGTCGATCCGTTGGACGTGATCGACAAGTTCGGCGCCGATCCGCTGCGGTTTGGCCTGGCCTACATGACGACCGAGACCCAGGACGTGCGGATGCCGGTCGAATTCGAATGCCCGCATTGCCGGGCGCTGATCGAACAGACCAAAAAGAACCGGTTGTTGCCGGCGATCGCCTGCAAAAAATGTGGTGCGTCGTTTTCGACCCAGTGGGCGACGGCCGAGGCCGACCGGGCCCTGCCGCGGGGGGCGGTGGTCAGCGAGCGGTTCGAGCTGGGCCGCAACTTCAGCAACAAACTCTGGAACGCCGCGCGGTTCGCCCTCATGAACCTGACCGACTACCAGCCCGGTCCGGTCGACGAGGGGCAGCTGCAGCTGGAGGACCGCTGGATTCTGAGCCGCCTGGCGACGGTCACGGCGACGGTCACCGAGGCTTTGGAAAACTACCGATATGCCGAGGCGGCCCGCACGCTGTACGACTTCGCCTGGGACGAGTTCTGCAGCTTTTACGTGGAAATGGTCAAAGCGCGTTTCGGCGATCCGCAGCAGGGCCCGGTCGCGTGCCGCGTGCTGGCCCACACCCTGGACATCCTCCTGCGGCTGCTGCACCCCCTGATTCCCTTCCTGACCGAGGACGTCTGGCAGCGGCTGGGCGAGGTGGCCCCCCAGCGGGGCGTTCCGGAACCGGTGGCGGCGGCGGCCAGTGTGATGATCGCGCCCTGGCCGGCGGCCCAGCGGGATCGGCAAGACCCCCAGATCGAGGCCCGCTTCGCTCGTTTCCAGGCCGCCTTGGGAGGGGTCCGCGAGATCCGCAGCCGCCAGAATGTGCCGCCCAAAACGGAAGTCCCTTTTGCCGTCCGCTGCGACGAGGAGACGGCCGACCTGTTGCGACCGATGCAGCCTTACTTCCAGCGGATGGCCGCCGCCACCGCCACGGCCTGGGGTCCTCAGACCGAGGCCCCGGCGCTCTCCAGCCATGCCAGCCTGCCCGGCATGGAAATTTTTGTCGACCTGGCCGACCTGATCGACGTGGAGGCCGAGATTGCTCGGAACGAAAAAGAACACGCTCGCCTGGAAGGGATGATTACGGGCAAGGAAAAAAAACTGGCCAACCAGAACTTTGTCGACCGCGCGCCGGCCGAGGTGGTCGACCGCGAACGCCACTCCCTGGCTCAACTCCGCCAGCAGCTGGAGGCGCTGGAAGCCACCCTGGCCAGTCTCCGCACCCGTTCGTAGGGCTGGCTCAAGTTGGCGCACCAAACCGGGCCTGTCGCCGGATGCGAAGCGAAGGATGGTCGCTCATCGCATCCCGAAGGGATGCCAGCGCGTCGAATGGCTGTTGATGAGGCGAGTCTCTGGCTTGCCCCTCCACGCGAAGGTCATCTTCCGCGG
>CAYFZZ010000083.1:0-6109 GCA_964347545.1 uncultured Planctomycetaceae bacterium
CTGGGGCTGGCGCCCCAGGCTGGTGCCTGCCGCCGCTTCGCGGCTCGTTTTTTGCCCGTGCGGGGAGGGGGTCGGGCGTCTTTTTCGCGATCTCCGCATGACACGTCGATCGACTCGGTCGCGGTCGCGAAAAAGACTCCCGACCCCGTCAAAGTTGCCTTGGGTTGCTGCCAGGCTCAACCCGCACGGCGCCGGAGGCTATCTGCGTAACGGGCCGCCTCCTGGGGCTCACGACCAGACCGGTCATCCCGGGAACGGGATTACCACTAGCCTGGGGAAAATCGCCGCGATAAAATATGCGGTTTCCGCCCGCCGTGCCGGGCTCTTTTCATTTCTGCAGCGGCCCTTGTGTGGCCGCCGGGGTGGGGGGGCGGCGGCGGGACGGGCGGCCGCCGGGCCGAGCGCCTGGTGAGCGTCGCCGTGGGAAATCGCCGTCCTGCTGGGAAAAGCCTGTCGTGATGAGTACTGCCGAGCCCGGTTCTGCTGTTGCCGACCAGCAGGCCACTGCCGAAAAGGTGCTGGTCTTCGATTTCGGCTCGCAATACGCTCAGCTGATTGCCCGGCGTGTTCGCGAGCAGCAGGTCTATTGCGAAATTGTGCGACACGATCTGTCGGTGGCACGGATTCAGGAGCTGGCGCCGCGGGGGATCATCTTTTCGGGGGGGCCGTCCAGCGTCTACCAGGCGGGCTCGCCCAAGTGCGATCCGGAGATCCTCCGGTTGGGCATTCCCGTGTTGGGCATCTGTTATGGGATGCAACTGGCGTGCGAGGCGTTGGGGGGGGAAGTGACTAGCGTCGCGTCGCGCGAGTACGGCCGCACCCCCTGCCAGCTGACCGCCCCCGACCCGTTGTGGAAGGGTTTACCGGAGGCGACGGAAGTCTGGATGAGCCACGGCGACCAGGTCACCTCGGTATCGGACGATTTTGTGGCGCTGGCCGCCACCCCGACTTGTCCGATTGCGGCGGTCCGGCATCGGGAGTTGCCGGTGTACGGGCTGCAGTTTCATCCGGAGGTGACGCACACGGCGGACGGCTCGCGGATCCTGGCGAACTTTCTCAGCGGTGTCTGCGGCTGTCATGGCCGGTGGCGGATGGAGGACTTCGCGGCCGAAGCGGTGCGCCGCATTCGCCATCAGGTGGGGGACGCTCGTGTGATCTGCGGCCTGTCGGGTGGTGTCGATTCGGCGGTCACGGCGGCCTTGTTGTTCAAAGCCATCGGCCCTCAGCTGGCCTGCATCCTGGTGGACAATGGGCTGTTACGGAAGGACGAGGAGGAGGCGGTGATTCGGGAGTTCACCGGCCACTTCCAGACCGACCTGCACGTGGTCAAGGCGGAGGAGAAGTTCCTGGCGGCGTTGCGGGGGGTGACCGAACCGCAGGAGAAGCGGCGGCGGATCGGCCACGCGTTTATCGAATGTTTTGCGGCCGAGGCGGCGCAGATTGCCGGCGCCCGCTTTCTGGCTCAAGGCACGCTGTACCCCGACGTCATCGAAAGCGGCGCGGCACCGGACGGACCGGCGGCGACCATCAAGCTGCACCACAATGTGGGGGGCTTGCCGGAGGAGTTGGGCTTCGAGCTGATCGAACCGCTGCGCGACCTGTTCAAAGACGAGGTCCGCCGTTTGGGGCTGGAACTGGGCTTGCCGGAGGAGATTGTCTGGCGGCACCCCTTCCCCGGTCCCGGCCTGGCGGTCCGCTGCCTAGGCGAAGTCACCGCCGCCAGGCTCCAGACCCTGCGCGAGGCGGACGCGATCGTGGTGGGAGAAATCAAGGCGGCCGGGCTGTACCGCCACACCGCGCAAGCCTTTGCCGTGCTGCTGCCGGTGCAGAGCGTGGGGGTGATGGGGGACGCCCGCACCTACGCCGACGCCGTTGCGGTCCGGTGTGTCGACAGCGAAGACTTCATGACCGCCGACTTCAGTCACCTCCCCCACGAACTGCTCTCCCGGATCGCCACGCGGATCATCAACGAAGTGGAGGGGGTCAACCGGGTGACCTACGATATCAGCTCGAAACCGCCGGCCACCATCGAGTGGGAATGAGAGGGATGGCGGATTGCCAAGTGGGAGGTCCCCTCCGCCAGCGCCAGCCATGGGCAAAAAGTACATCTACGAAATTGGTGGGCTGACCAAGAAGTTTGGTCAGCGGGAAGTGCTCAAAGACATCTGGCTCGCCTTTTACCCCGGTGCCAAGATTGGC
This sequence comes from uncultured Planctomycetaceae bacterium, assembly GCA_964347545.1. GTDB lineage: Bacteria > Planctomycetota > Planctomycetia > Pirellulales > UBA7805 > CS4-C045. Next base: position 2,200 of record CAYFZZ010000083.1, read on the forward strand.
GTGCTGGGGCGAAACGGTTCGGGCAAGAGCACCTTGCTGCGGATCATGGCCGGGATCGACCAGGAGTTCGACGGCGAGGCTCGGCTCTCGCAGGGCTTCACGGTGGGGTACCTGCCGCAGGAGCCGCAGTTGGACCCGGCCAAGGATGTGAAGGGGAATCTGGACGAAGCGGTGGCGGGCACCCGCGCGATTCTCGAGCAGTTTGACCGGATCAACGAGCGGCTGGGGGAACCGCTGGACGGGGACGAGCTGGAACGGCTGTTGGCCGAACAGGGTCGGGTTCAGGACCAGATCGAGGCTCGGGACGCCTGGCAGCTGGATCGCCAGATGGAAATTGCCATGGATGCCATGAACCTGCCCCCGGGCGATGCCGAGGTGGCTCAGCTGTCGGGCGGAGAACGGCGGCGGGTGGCGCTCTGCAAGATCCTCCTCCAGCGCCCCGACCTGCTCCTGTTGGACGAACCGACCAACCACCTGGACGCCGACAGCGTCGCCTGGCTGGAACATCACCTGGCCGAATACCCCGGCACGATCGTGGCGGTCACCCACGATCGCTATTTCCTGGACAACGTGGCCGGCTGGATTCTGGAGCTGGATCGCGGGATGGGCATTCCCTGGGAGGGGAATTACAGCAGCTGGCTGGAGCAAAAGCAGGAGCGTTTGGCACGCGAGCAGCGCGCCGATCGAGCCAGGCAGCGGACGCTGGCTCGCGAGCTGGAATGGATTCGCATGGCACCTCGTGCCCGCCAGGCGAAAAGCAAGGCGCGGATCAACGCCTACGAGCAGCTCTCCCGGGAGGCTGAACGGGACCGGCAGGACGAACTGGAAATCCAGATCCCCTCCAGCCAACGGTTGGGCGAGCGGGTGATTGAGGCGGAAGGGCTGGCCAAGGCGTACGGGGAAAATCTGCTGTTTGAAAACTTGACCTTTCGGCTGCCGCCCGGGGGAATCGTGGGCGTGATCGGTCCCAACGGGGCTGGCAAAACCACGCTCTTCCGGATGATCACCGGTGCCGAACAACCCGATGCCGGCAGGTTGACCATCGGCGATACCGTGGAACTGGGTTACGTGGACCAGAACCGCGACGCGCTGGCGGCGGAAAACAGCGTGTTTGACGAAATCTCGGGGGGGCACGACACCCTGCAGCTGGCCGGTCGCCAGGTCGCGGCCCGGGCCTATGTCGCTCGGTTCAACTTCCACGGACCCGATCAACAAAAGAAGGTCGGCACGCTGTCCGGGGGGGAACGCAACCGGGTGCACCTGGCCAAACTGCTGCGGCGGGGATGCAATGTGCTGCTGCTGGACGAACCGACCAACGACCTGGACGTGGACACCTTGCGAGCGTTGGAGGAGGCGGTCAGCAATTTTGCGGGCTGTGCGGTCATCATCTCGCACGACCGCTGGTTCCTCGACCGGCTGGCAACGCATATCCTGGCGTTCGAGGGGAATGGCTACGTCCATTGGTGCGAGGGGAACTACCAGACCTACGAGCAGCAGCGCCGCGAGCGGCTGGGGATCTCGGCCGACGAACCCCGCCGCTTTCGCTACAAGAAACTCGTCCGGCGGTGACCGCTCGGCGAAAGCCCCCCCTGGCCTCCTCCCCCCGCCGGAATTGGTACTTGACTGACCCCGCTGCCGGCCGCTACAAACTTCGGATTCTGGTTGAGCCATCCTGAGAAGAAAAACGGGTTCGGGAGGAGAGAGGAAAGACGGTCATGACTATTCTGCGCACCGGATCGACACAGAACTACGCGGAAAACTGGGCTCAGGCGTTCGGCAAGTCCTCACCCCAGGCCGCTGGGACCACCCGCGGATCCACGTCACCAGCGGGCGGGCGCCAGGCTTCTGAGAAGTCCCCCAAGTCGGCGAAAAAGAAGAACAAGAAGACCGCCCCTGCGGCTCGCCGCAAAACCAAAACCGCCCGCAAGACCGGGGGGACCGCCAAAAAGAAAACCGCCAAGAAAACGACCGTCCCAAAAGGGTCCCTCAAGAAAAAGAAGCCCCTCAAGAAAAAGAAGCCCCTTAAGAAAAAAAAGCCCCTCAAGAAAAAGAAGCCCCTCAAGAAAAAAAAGGCGGTGAAGAAAAAAGGGATCAAGAAAAAGGCTGGCCAGAAGACGGGCGCGAAGAAAAAGTCCCGTCCAAAGACGGCTGCCCAGCGGGCGAAGAAAAAGAAAGCGGCTCCCCGCAAGGCCACCGGCCAGAAAAGGGGCGCGAAAAAAGGAGCTCGCAAAAAATCGTCCCGGCGCCGTTAAGCCCCACCCGGTGGGAAGGCTGAACTTCGACCAGAACACCAGCCACAGGGTCCCCCGCTGCAGAACCTTCCGCTAGGGGATCCACGCCGGCAGAACCCCCAGGCGAGTTGCTGGCAAACCGACGAAACGGAAAAGTGATCATTTCCCAGGGAGATTTGGCGATGAAAATCGAACTGCAATACTGCTCACAGTGAAACTACGAACCCAGGGCCGTCAGTTTGGCGACCAAGATCCTGGAAACGTACAAGCAAAAAATTGATTCCCTGACGCTCGTCCCCAAGGGGGGCGGCTGCTTCGAACTTGTGCTGGACGGGCAGTTGGCCTACTCGAAGCTGGCCACCGGCGAATTTCCCGCCGAGGACGAGATGGTCCGCCTGGTGGGGAGTCGCCTCTAGGCGCTCCCTGCGGGCTGTGCGAAAGGGCAGGGGGGGATCGATCCCCTCGGGCCGTCATGGCATTCCCCCAAACGGTAGCGCAACGCGGGCCAGCGGCCTTTTGGCGTCCGCTCGGTGGCCGCTCGCCAAAATTCGCCTCCGCAGTCCCCCACCGCTCACATCACGGTCGCCGCGGCGGGGTCGACGCCAATCCCTTGGCACAGATCGGCCAGAGCTTCCATGACGGCCAGCAGCGCTGCCGGGTCGAAGCCGGTCAGAAAATCGTCCTCCTCTTCGCCCAGATCGACCATCAGCTCGAAGTGCAGCAGGTCCAGCCGAGCATCGCAGTCGGCCAGACGGCGGATCAAAGCCCGTTCGGCGTCGTTGGCCGCACCTTCTTTCAGCTCGGCAGATAGCGTTTCCAGCTGTTCGGCTACCTCCTCGCCCTCGACAAAGTTAATATCGATGGCCGCATACGCGTCGGGCGCGATCACGGTGGCCGTGAGGAACTTGTCGTTTTCGTCCCCTTTCAGCTCCTCCAGCTCCAGTTTTTGATCCAGTTTTTGCAAAGCCGCCTGGAACTCGGCCGTCGTGGGCCGGTGGTCCTGCTGGTGAAACACAAAGTAGGTTTCCCGCCACCGGTAGAGACTGTTGTCGAACAGCGACATCGTTGTTACCCCCCCGTCGTCACCCCGCCGGCATTCTGCAGACCAGCCGGAACGTTCCCCGCCTGCCGCCAACCCGCGGTTCACTCACTCCACGCACCCGGCTCGTCCGGCGATCCCTCTCCGCCGTTCTGCCAGTTATCGATCGCAGCCAGGGTTTCGTCCCGTTCCTGAGCGTTCGCCCAGACAGACTCGCCCTGTTCCAGGCGGATCTCGTATTTCCCTTCACACTGGCAGTCATCTTCACCGCAAAAATGGGGCAAGGCCGAAATCCACATAATCCGGTACAACGGTACGTGCTTGTCGTCGACTACGCAAAATACGGACATAAGACTTGTCTCCCCGTAGCAGGCAGTCTCCGATTCTATCGCCGCCGCTGACGGTGTTCTAGCCGCCTGCAGCCGGCCCGACAAGCCCAGCGGGTTGCGGGATCCGGGATGCGGGATCCGGGTTAAGGGATGCGGGTTGCGGGATGCGCCACCACTCACCACTCACCACTCACCACTCACCACTCACCACTCACTCCTCCCCCAGTTCCCGTGAGCGTTGGGTGGCGGCTTCGACGGCCGCGACGACGGCGGCGCGGAAGCCTCGAGCGTCGAGGGCCTGTAAGCCGGCC
>CAYFZZ010000084.1:0-40171 GCA_964347545.1 uncultured Planctomycetaceae bacterium
GCCGGCAAGTGGAGCGGATTTCTGGTCAGCATCCTCACGGGCATTTTGTATCTTGTGGTGGGCATGCTGATGGTCGAACATCCCCTCACCAGCCTGTTGGCTCTGACCAAACTGCTGGCCGCCTTCCTGATGGTCAGCGGCTTGTTCAAGATCGTTGTCTCCATGTATTACAAATTCACTCACTGGGGATGGGCCTTGCTGAACGGATTCGTGTCGCTGTTTCTGGGAATCCTCATCTGGCGCCAACTCCCCGGCTCGGCCGTGTGGGTGATCGGGCTCTTCGTGGGCCTGGAATTGATCTTCAACGGCTGGACATGGGTGATGTTGGGCATGAGCCTGAAGAGCCTGAATGAAGAGGACTAGCGTGCTGGTTCGGCTTCGGCCGAGCGAGGACCAGGCACGGCTGAACTTTCGGATCAAGCGGCCCGCACCGACGGGCCGCTTGGCGTTTCCGCCCGGCGTGGCGCGGAGCGGCAGCTTTCGTTTTTGAATTTTGCACGAGCAGTGGGAGGGATCATCATGTTGCGAGAATTCCGAGTGCGAACCGGCGATCTGCTGCTGGCGGCGGTCCTCCTGGGGGCCGGCTATGCCGCCGGCACCTACCAGGGGGTTCGGCCCGCTACCGCCCAGGACCGCTTTGGCGAGGAGGGCGTCCGGCAGGAGTGGCGGGCCGACTTCGGGTTTGCCATCCCCGCCGCGGGGGCGGCCCTGGTCCGCGGCCAGGAGGGACGAGCCTATCTGGTGACCGCGGAGGGGAAGGTGGCGGAGTTGAGCATTGGGGAGGGCGTCCGCACGCCCACGCCTTTGCGACCGCGGTGAAGGGGCCTGGCTGGCCCGTCCCGGGTGGTCCCGAGACCGGGAGGGGGCCCCCGCGCAAAAAAAAGAGGGGCGCTGCCTGGGCAGCGCCCCTCCCGGAGTGGACCGGAAAGGGGGGAGATCCCCCCTGGGGTTGCTTAGCGGATCGCCTCGTTCAGCATCCTTACGTTGGGAATACTGCGGCGATGCGTCAGGCCGTCTTCCACCGTCTCGATCACGGTCGCCACGGGGCCCACGTCCCGCACCACGCCCTCCAGGTCGCCCAGCCGGACCTGGTCCCCGGCGTGCATCCGCTGGCGAATGTAATAGCCTGCCAGGATACCGCCGATGACGTCACGGCCGCCCAGCCCGAAGGCCAGGGCAAAGCCCACGGCCATGGCCGCGGCCGCGATCAGGATCAGGTTGTTCAACAAAGCCAGCTCGACACCGAGGTGCTTCAAGGCCGCCAGGAAGGTGATCAAGGCCAGCACGTAATAGGCTCCGTTGGCCAGCTGCTGAGCGTAACTCAAACCGACCCGATCGGCGCTGGTCGCAATCACGCCCCGCAAGAGGGTCGCGACCAGCAAACCGATGACCACCATCACCGTGGCCACGAGGATGTTGGGGATGTAGCCGATGATATTCTCCAGCGCGTCGGAGACGACTTCCCATCCCAGCACGTTGAAGCCGGCCATCAGAAACACGCACATCAGCAGCCAGAAGAAGATCAATCCCACGATTTGGGGTACGGTCCGCCGGATGCCGACCTGGTCCATCGATTCGACCAGCCCACTTCGTTCGGCACCCCGCTGCAGCCCGATCCGTTCGCAAACGGTCGTCACGGCCTTGCCGATCAGGCGGGCCGCCAGGTAACCGACGACCAGGATCACGACGGCGGCCGTCAGCTTGGGCGCCAGGGCCACGATCTGGTTCCAGAATTCCGTAAAGCTCTGGACCAGGGTCGTCGTCGACTCACGGGTCGTCTCGGTCAAGGTCTTTCCGGCACCTTCCAGGGCCTGACCTACAGCTTGGGTTTGAGCTAAAAACATCGCTTTCCCTCCTCTCACTTGACTGGGACCCCCGTTTTCGTCAGCCGCACGCGCGCCTGCCAACGGGGCTCACTCGTTAACCATCACCGCCGACAGGCGGTACCTCCAACTCACCGGCGTCGGATGCGAAAATCAAAACGGCCGGTGATGCTGTATTTGAAAAATGCTATCAGGGGCTGAGCGAACACGAAGGCTACTGCCGGCAGAGCACGCAGGAAGAGGTCGCACAAGTGCAACACGACCAGCGTTCGATTCAATCGTTGGTGCGCCTCCTCCACCAGGCATTCCGGCGGGGGGGGTACTTCGGTTTCGGCCAGTTGGTCCCACTGCATGGCTTGTTCCTGATTCCGCTTTGTGTCGTTCAGTCGTTCTTGATTTCTGGAAACCGTTGTTGGAGCTTCTCCCGAGCTCGGCTGACCCGCATCTTGCAAGCGCTGACCGACAAGCCGAACATTTCCGCCAGCTGGTCGTAGCTGTGCCCTTGGGCATACTTCAGGATCAACAGGGCTCGGTCCTCTTCATTCAATGTGTTCAACATCTGTTGCAGATCGATCCGCAAACTGGTTGTGTTCGCTTCGCCTGGTTGTCCCACCATTTCCGGGGTAATCTCGGCCGCCTGCACTCGTCGCACTCGCCGACTGCGGGCTCGCCGCATGCTGAGGCAGGTCCGCAAGGCGACCCCGTACATCCACGTCGAATACTTCGACTTCTGCTGGTACCGTCCTCGGTGCAGGAACAAGCGGACGAACACCTCTTGAGCGGCATCGCTGGCATCTTCGGCGTTGCCCATCAGCCGGAAGCAGATCTGCCAGACCTGGTCCCGGTATCGCTGGACCAGGGCCTGGAAGGCCGGGCCGTCCGAATCTTCACGCGCCGCCTCGCGGGCCAGCTGTTCGTCGGTCCGACCGGTTCCCTCCAAGCTGCTTCTCACTTTCCGGCCATCGGCTGCCCGGGCCGCTGGGGGCGACCCCGACAGGGGATCAGTAGCCGATCGGGGGGGGGCGGGTCACAGAAAAATTTGGCCGGCCAGGGGCCCTTTGCCGCTAAGCCATTACCAGAAAGAAAGATACGACTCACGGCTGCGGCTCCCTCCCGGGCCGGTCGTCACCGCGAACGCGCCTTCCGCCTTACCATTTCAGGCCGAAACTTTCGCCCCCGGAAGGCCGGTTCGTGCCGCCCCGCAACTGCTGGTGCTTGGTTTTCGTCCGCCCGGCGGGGGCGCTGGACTCCGGTGGCTCTGCGGCCCCCGACGCGCTCCCCCCGGGGCGTCGGTCTTGGTCTTCTTGCTTTTGCGGGCGAGCCTGGAGGGCTTTGAGCGAGAGGCTGATTCGTTGCTGGTCGGGATCGACGGCCAGGACCATCACCTCGACCTCCTGCCCCTCGCTCAACACATCGCTCGGCCGCCACACCCTCTGGTGCGCGATTTCCGAGACGTGGATCAGGCCCTCGACCCCCGGTTCGAGCTTTACGAAAGCGCCGAAGTCGGTCAGGCGCGTGATGGTCCCCGTCACGGTCGACTTGGGCTTGTACTTGTCCGCCACTTTATTCCAGGGATTTTCCCAGGTGTCCCGGTAGGCCAGCCCGATTTTGCCAGTTTCTGGATGGATCTTGCTGATCTTGACCTGGATCTTTTGCCCTTCCTGCAGGACTTCGCGGGGATGACCAATCCGATCCCAGCTCAACTGGCTCACATGCAGCAGCCCGTCCACGCCACCCAGGTCGACAAACGCCCCGAAGGGCTGGAGTCGCCGGACGATGCCTTCGCGAAGCTGTCCCACCTGCAGTTCTTCCAGCAACTTCTGTTTGGCGGCGGTCCGCTCACGTTCCAGGACGGCGCGGCGGCTGAGCACCAAATTCCGGTGCTCGGGTTTGACTTCCGTCACGACGCAGGCAAATCGTTGGCCCACCATTTCTTCCAGGTTTTCGACGTGATAGAGGGCCACCTGGCTGGCCGGAATAAAGCCTCGCAGCTTGTGGACTTCGCATTCCAGGCCCCCCTTGTTGTGACCGGTGACCACCGCCTCGACGGTCATGCCTTCGGCCAATTCGTCCCACCCTGCCACGTCCACGGCCGCCCCCACGATTTGCAATTCGTAGATTCCCTCGTCGGCCACAAATCGGCTGACGACCGCGTCGACCACGGTCCCCGGTTCGGGCAGCGTCTCGAATTGCTTGATCGAAATCGCCCCCTGATGCTGGCGGTCCAGGTCGACCAGGACGATATCCTCGCGGACCGACAAGACCTTGGCCTTGACCGGCGCGCCCTCTTCCAACTGCTGGACCGGCGGGGCCCCGGCCAAAAGTTCCTCCATGTTCACCTGGCTCAGCGCCGCATCCACTTCCTGCTGCAACTCGGGGCTCAACCTCGCCGCCAGGCGGGGAGGTGGCGGTTGTGGTTTTTCCGACCCGGCCGCGGGGGACACCGGAGGTGGGGCGGTGCTGGGGGGAGTCGTTGGGGGGGTGGGCTCTGCGGCGGGGAGGGGCGCGGCGGCGGTGGGGCTGACGTTTTGCGGTCGTGCTTTGAGCGTCTGAGCGGCCGTGTCGCTGTCCCGCTGAGAACCGATTTTGATCTTCCGCTTCTGACCCGCCGCCAGCGGGGCTGCGGCTGTGGACGGGGCCACCGCGGGGGACTTGTCATCCGAGTGTCCCTGCGGCGGCGGATCCGCCGTTTCCGGCGAGGGGCGGTCGGGGGGGGCGGAGTTTGCGGCGGCGGGCGGTTCAGGTGGTGTGGGCTGGTCTTCGGTCATGAGAGTCCGTCTGCCTGCGGGTGTCGCTTCCACCCCCCATCCGTGCTGTCCGACCCAGCGGGCGGGCGACCTGGCGGACGCGGTGTGAAGGGTCGGTCCCACATGATATCGGCAGCGAGCCAGACTGCCAACAGCTGGCCATCGACCGCCGCAGTGTACACAATATAATCGGAAGCGGGGGTGTGTCGACACTTGTGAGGGCGAATCCTGTCCATGGAATTCCTCAAAGGCAAGCTTCTGATCGCCGCGCCGCAGCTGGCAGACCCCAATTTTGCTCAGACCGTCGTGCTGATGATCGAGCACGACGAGAACGGAGCATTTGGGGTGGTCCTGAACCGGCCGACCGGGCGGACGGTGAAGGAGTTGTGGGACGAGCTGGCGGAGGATCCCTGCCCTTGCGAGCAGCGGATCAACGTGGGGGGTCCGGTGACGGGCCCCCTCCTGGCGGTGCACCAGCAGCATTCGCTGGCCGAAGCGGAAATCATGCCGGGAGTTTTCATTGCCGCCACGCGGGAACACCTGGAACAGCTGGTCCGGGAGCCGGCGGCTGAGTTTCGTCTGTTCAGCGGTTATGCGGGCTGGGGCGAGGGCCAATTGGAAAAAGAAATGCGGATGGGCGGCTGGATCACGACTCAGGCAACTGCGGATTACATCTTCGACAAAACAGCCGATCTGTGGAGTCGCGTTAGCCGCGACATTACCCGCGACGTGCTGGGTGCCGAGAAAACTCTCAAACATTTTCCCGACGATCCGTCGGTCAACTGATCCGCAGGAATCTCTTTGATGGCCTCGGTGCAGATCAGGGCATTCGTGTTCACCGACATCGTCGGTTCGACACGGCTGAAGAAAGAGATGCCTGGCCGGGACAATGCCGAGCGGAATCAGTATTTTGCCGAGCAGGTTTTGCGGCCGCACCGGCAACGGATCGAAGAAGGCCTGGCGGCTCGAGAAGGCCGCATCATCTCGACTCAAGGCGATGGCCACTTTCTCGAATTCCGCAGCCCGATTCAAGCGGTGCTGTGGGCGATTGACGTGCAACAGCTGCACGCCCGCCGGCCCATCGCCACCCCCTCGGGCGGACGGCTGGGGGTCAAGGTCGGCATCCACATGGGTCCCGCCTCCGCCGATCCCAACCAGAGCGGCAACTATATCGGCACCAGCGTGGACTATGCGGCGCGGCTGGTGCAACTGGCCACCGAGGGAAAAATTGTCGTTTCCGAAGTCGTGGCCACCTTTGTGCGGGAAGAGGATATCGCCGACATCCAGCTGCATCCCCACGGCGTTTACGACCTGGCCGGCATTGGCCCCAAGCGGGTGTTTGAGGTCCTGTATGGCAACCAGCAGCCCGGACCGCTCCAAGGGGCTGCCGGTTCCTCCTCCCCCCCCGGCAGCCCCTCGACCCGTTCCCGCGGCCCGGCGGCCGCCACCACCACCTTACAAGAACCGGTCACCGGACTGCGGATCAAAGACTACGAACTGCTGGAGGAAATCGCGGAAGGGGGAATGGGCAAAGTCTTCAAAGCGCGGCACGTCGGCATGGGACGCGTCTGTGTGTTGAAGCTGATCAAGGACAGCGTGTGGGGTACCGGCCAGGAGGAAGTCCTGGAACGGTTTTATCGGGAAATCCAAATCGTCGCCCGCCTCAAACACCCCAACATTATCCAGGCTTATCACTCTTCCAGCCGCGATGACGACTACCATTTCCTGGTGATGGAGTACGTTGACGGGATCACCCTCGATCGCCTGATCGCCGAACAAGGTTCCCTCCCCCCGGGCAAGAGTGGCGAGATTGTCAGACAGGCGGCGCACGGTCTGCAATGCATTCACGAGCACGGTTTGGTCCACCGCGACATCAAACCGTCCAACTTGATGCTGACCGAAGAAGCCGGGCGGGAAGTCGTCAAGATCCTCGACCTCGGCCTGGCTTTGCTGGTCGATGACGCCTCCGATCGACTGACCCAATCCCAGCAGCGGGCGATGGGGACCGCCTATTACATGGCGCCCGAACAGTGGGGCAGCTCGTCCGTCGACATCCGAGCCGATATTTATGCCTTGGGTTGCACCTTCTATCACCTGGTGACGGGCCGACCGCCGTTCCAGGATTCGAAGTTTGGTCAGGAGCACGCCCACTGTGTGCTGATGCCCCGCCCGCCGACCGGCGAAGCCCAGTTGCCCGAGCCGCTGTGGGGGATCCTGCAGAAGATGCTGGCCAAACGGCCGGAGGAGCGGTTTGCCGAGCCGCGGGAGGTGTGTCGCGCCTTGGAGGCGTTCAGCGATGCCTCGACCCTGCCTCCCACCGTCGCTCCCCGCCGCGCCCCTCTACCTCCTCGACCTGCCGGGTCCGCCGAGGCCCGCCGGCCCGCCGCCGCTCGGCCCTCACCCCCGGCAGCGGGCGCGGCAGGGACCGCTTCGCAACGAGCACCGCGTGAGGGGCGGGGGGGCTGGATCCCCTGGGTGGTTGTCCTGCTGGGTCTGCTGCTGGCCGTGCTGACCGTGGGACGCCTGGCCGGCGGCTCGCGACGTGCCGTCGATTCCCCCGCCCACGCCCACGCCGCTCGTCACTTCCTTCTCACCCTCCCCGGTCTGAACGGGGAATGGTGGTTTGATGAGATTCCTTGGTTTTTTCCGGAGATCCGCGAGCAGGTTTTGCAGGAGATTTCTGTCGCCCAGTACCAGGAATTGGCCGGAATGGCCCGCCAGGCGGATGTGTCGGCATTCTACGATCGTCTGCGAGCGGTGTGTGAATCCAGCCTGAATGCCAACGCCTCCGACCCGCTGGTCCGCCGTTTCCAATTGCTCAGCGACGCTCAACCCTTTGACGAAGTCGACACCAACGCGGCCGAATCGTCGATCTGGGCCACGGTCGCCGACTTGATTGACCAGGAACGGGCCCAGCCCCAGGCCGCTCGCCCGGCCGACCGGCACCTGCAGGCTTTGCTGCATTGGAAAATGCGTTCTGCGGAAGCCGACCCGCTGATCGCCGAGGCCCGCAGTTTGTATCATGGCGAAAACAAGGAACTGCAGGCGCTGTGCATCGCCGATGCGGCGGTCATGATGCAGCGGCTGCGACGTTGGCGCGAGGCGGGTCGCCTGTTTCACGCCGCCCGTTCCACACTTCCCCACCGCAACCTGGCGCCGCAGCTGCAGCTGTTTACCTTGGCCATGGAGGCTGAGGTCCGGCTGTTCGATCCCTCCAAACCGCGCGACGACATTCCGCAGTTGTTCCGGCAGGCCCGCGCCGATTCGATCCTCGGCCAGCTCGACCCGAATCATCCCCTCTCCGCTCTGCTGACCTCGCGCGAGGCGTTGTATTACCTGGAGACCTGGCAGCTGTCCCAGGCAGAGGCGAAAGGCCAGGAGGCCTTTGAAAAGTTCGCTCAGCTGCAGGGGCGGCGGCGGGCGGCCCATCTCTATTTCCGCAGCCGGCAGTTCATGGCTCTGGCTCACCATTTCCTGGGCAAGAGCGAGGATGCCGCTGAGGAATTCCGCCAACTGTTGGCCTTCATCGACGATCTATTGAACTCGGATGAAATCGCCGACCAGGAAAAACCGCAGTGGCAACGGCTGAAGCCGAACCTGCTGGGCCGCCTGGGCGATGTGCTCCTGTTTGGCCAGGGGGATGCGGCGGGCGCGGCGGCCGTCTTGGAGACGGCGGCCGAGGAGGGCCGCCGTTTTGCCGGGGGACCCAAGACGGCTTACCTGGCGCGGATCCACTTCAAACTGGCCATGGCCCTGGCCCTGGCCGGCCAGGAGGAGGCCGCCGGTCAGCAGCACGCCGCGGGTCGGGCCGTTTCGGGGACGGTCGAGCGGGCCGAGCAACTGGCGGTCTTCCGCTGGTTTGAGCAGGTTTCGGCGGCCTTGCAGGAACCCCCCGCCACCCGGCTGGCCGCCATGGAAGGCGTGGTTCGCCGCGCGGCCGAGGCGGCCGACCAGGACTATCACAGTTACGACCGCGACGATCGGCAGTTGCTGTTGTTCGCCTGTAACTACGTCCTGGCCGGGGCCGCTCGACAACCGGGGGCCATCGACCAGCCGCAGCAAGCGTTCGTCCGCCAGCAAAAACAGAGGTTGTCCGCACGCGTGGCTCAGGACGGCCAGGTCTATTTGGAACACATCGCGCAAGCGGCCGACAGGTTGTGGGAATCCCGTTAAGACCTTGCGAGGACCTCATGGACCAACCATTACATTTTGTTTCCGGCCTTCCCCGCAGCGGTTCCACGCTGTTGATGAACGTGTTGGGCCAAAATCCCGCGTTGCACGTGACGCCCACCAGCGGGCTGGTCCACTTGATGCGACACGTGATCGACCGCTGGCCCCAATCGAAAGAATTCCGCAGTCAGGGGCTGGAGCATGTGAAGCCGCGGGTGTTGAGCGGGTTGCGCGGGCTGTTGTATGGGTTTTACGAGAAACCCTTGGCGGAGGGCCAGACGGTTTTCGACAAGTCGCGGGGGTGGTTGCAGTACATCGAACCGCTGGAGGAAATCCTGGGCCGTCGGGTGAAGCTGATTACCATGGTCCGCGACGTGCGGGCGATCGCTGCCTCGTTTGAAAAATTGTATCGCAGCCGCGGTATCGAATATCGTGTGCCGCGTGGCCGAGCGGCTCAGCAGACAGCGACCACCGAACAGCGAGCTCGGCACCTGCTGGCCCCTAACCAGGTCATCGGCCGTTCGTTGTGGCGCGTGCGGGATGCCCTCCAGCGTTGCCCGGACCGTTTGTTGATCATTCCCTATCGCCACTTTACGTCCCATCCCCGCGAGACGCTGGCCACAATCGAGCACACCTTTGGTTTGCCCCCTGGCGACTACGATCCGGACCACGTGGTGCAAGTGACGCACGAGGACGACAACCACCATGGCCGACGCTTGCATCAAATTCGGCCCCAGATCGAGACGCCGCCCCCCCAGCCGTGGCAGGGCATTCTGCCCGACAGCCTCGCGGATGAACTGGCGGAAGCCTACGCCGATCTGAACGCCTTGGCGGCGGGCGCGATCGTCGACGATGGGGCACCGACGTGACCCGATGTCATGACCTACCGCATCGATCCCCGCTCAACTGTCGACTTTCATCACCGCCTGGCCGCGGCCCTGCCCGCCCGGGAAGATCAATACGCCACATCGCTCGCAGCCGCCAACCGCGAAATGCGCCGCCAGCGGATTTCCCTGCAAGCAGACAAGCCGCTGGAGGTCGCCCTTTCTGCCCTGCTTCTGGCGGAGGCGGACGAACAGCAGCTCTGCCGGCTGGCCCAACAGATGCACGCCCTGGTGGAACACGTGCTGGACTTGCTGATTGCCCAGCCCGAGCGGCTGGCGCACTACTTTCCCGACCAGCGACGGATCTTCCCCTTCCTGGCCAAGACGGCAGGTCTCTCCTCCTGGCAGGTCCTCTCGCGGTATGACGCCGCCGTGTGCGCCGACGGCCGGCTGAAGATCATGGAGCTGAACACGGCCTGCCCGGGCGCCTTTCTCGTCTCGGAAGCCGTCTCCCAGTCCACCGCACAAGGTTTGGCGCGGATGAACCGTGACCTGATCGATCTGGACCCGATGCGGGTGGGCACGGTTGTGCCGGACCACCTGCGGGACGCCCTTCTGGAAATCGAGGAGGCGTCTGGGATCGAGCAGGGGACGATCGGCGTGCTGACCGACGAGAACGAATTGACTTTTGAGCTGAAACAGCTGGCGGATGCCTTGGAGGCATGTGGCCGGCAAGCGGTCGTCACCGACGCTCGCCGCTTGCAACTCCGGGACGGCCGGCTGTTCTCCGACGACCAGTACTTGTCTTTGGTCTACAACAAATTCCGAATCAGCACTCCCGGTAGTCCTTATCACTGCTGGCGCGAGGGCTTTGAAAGTCGCTACGCGGCCTTCCTCGAAGCTCAACAAGCCGGCCAGGTGGTTTCCGTCAACAATCTGGCTGGCCTGGCCCTGGGCGAAAACAAAGCCCTCCTGGCCGCCCTGCATGACCCGGCGCTGCAGCAGGACCTGACGGACGACCAGCGGCAGTTGGTGCGGGACCACGTCCTCTGGACGGCGCGGTTGGCGGATGCCGAGATGGAATTCCAGGGTGAACCGATCGATCTTCTGCCGACCGTCAGGCGGGACCGCCACCGCTTTGTGATCAAGCCTGCCAATGAAGGCCGTGGCTTCGGGGTGGTGATTGGCAAATACTGCAGTCAGCAGGAGTGGGACGCCGCTTGTCAACTGCAGGAAAATGTGCCGCAGGTCGTCCAGGAGTTCGCCGAAACGCTGACCTTCCCGGTGGTCAGCCACCGCGGCGGCCGGGTGCATGCCGATCCGATGTACCTCACCCTGGGTCTGGGTATCCTGGCCGGGCGTTATGACGGCCTGGTTTCTCGGATTTCCACCAATCCCGTGACCAATGTCGCTCGAGAAGGGTTTGGCCAGGCGGTGTTTGTCCGAGCCTAAACCGAGACGCCCCACTCCTGCAGCCGCCGGGCCAGCTCGCCCTCGCGCAACGCCTGCACAAACTCTTGCTCGTCCGCATAAACCACGTGGCTTAAAAACTTAACCGCCCAGTTATGGCTCAAGGGGCTAATCGTGACGACCACCCGCCCGTGCCGATGTGCCTCCCACATCTCGATGGCGGTTCCCATGGAAGCTTCCGGGAGGACGGCCAAGACGACGTCCACCTGGCTGCACATGCGATTGTGTTTCAGGAACACCTCGCGGGCCTGGGGATCACCGTATTCCAGCGAATTGGCATGATCGGCCAGCGGATCGTAGACATCGGCCTGGGGGAGGAACCGCACCAGCAAATCCTTGATCCGGCCTCGGTAATGTTGATCGTGCAAAGCCGGGCCGCGATGGGATCCCTGCATGATGCCTGCCAGAAAAATCTTCATGCTTGCCACCCTCCGCGCCCCGCGTCACAATGCCAGGAATCCGCAGTCCCGAGGCCTTGCTGGTCCGGGCGACTGTAGCACGCCTCAGCCGGGGGTGTCCACCGGCGGCCCACCGCGACCGACCTGCAGGGATGAGCAACCATAAAAAATCGCAAAGATCCCGAGCTGGCTCGGCCCACCCAGGCGACCGCTTGCCCCCGCCCGACCTGGACCGCGCTCTGCGTCTGGTCATGCAGTTGATGGCCCTGGAAGGGCCCAGCGGTCGCGAAGGGCCGGTGGTGCAGTTTGTCACCGACCAGCTGTTGCGGGCCGGCGCAGAGGCGGGGGCCATCCGCACGGACCGAGCTCACCAGCGGACGTCCCGGGGCGGAGAAACCGGCAACCTCAGTTTTCGCCTTCCCGGCAACCGCCGCGGGCCCCGCCGCCTGCTGATGGCGCACCTGGACACGGTACCGCTGTGCGTGGGAGCTCGACCCGTCCGCCGGGGTGATCGCATCGTGTCGGCCGATGCTCAAACCGGGCTGGGGGCAGACAACCGAGCGGGTGTGGCCGTGGTGCTCAATACGGCCCTCGAAATCCTGGCTGGCCAACTCCCCCATCCTCCCCTCACCTTCTTCTGGCCGGTGCAGGAAGAGATCGGCTTGCAGGGCGCGCGGCATGCCGAGCTGAACTTGCTGGGCCGACCCGGTTTGGCATTCAACTTTGACGGAGGGGCCCCCGAAAAGCTGACCATCGGCGCTACGGGCGGCTACCGCATGACCATCCGCGTCACCGGCGTGGCCAGCCATGCGGGCGGCGCGCCGGAGTATGGGGTCAGCGCGATTGCCATTGCCGGACTGGCCATTGCCGATCTGCAGCGCCGCGGCTGGCACGGCGCCATTCGTAAAGGGGGCCGACGCGGCACCTGCAACGTCGGGGTTATCCAGGGCGGCACGGCGACCAACGTGGTCAGCGAGGAGGTGGTCCTCCAGGCCGAGGCCCGCAGCCACAGCCCTGCCTTTCGGCAGCAAATCGTCCGTCAGATCGAAAAGTCGTTTCGGCAGGCGGCCGCGGGAGTGAAAAACGTCCTGGGGACCCCTGGCCAGGTGGCCTGCCAAGGAAAGCTGGACTACGAATCCTTTCGGCTCAAAAAAAGCGAACCTTGCGTGCGGATCGCCGAGGCTGCCGTGCGGTCGGAAGGCGGGCAGCCGATCCATTTTGTCTCGAACGGCGGGGTGGACGCCAACTGGACCACCGCCCGGGGGATTCCCACCGTCACCCTGGGCTGCGGGCAGTTGCGACAGCACACACGGGAGGAACAGCTGGACGTGCCTTCCTTTGGCCAGGCATGTAAAATTGCCCTGCGGCTGGCCACCGGGTGGCCGAGCTCGGGTAAGGGGGGGTGATCAACGGCCAAAGGGGCGCGGGGGGAACCACCAGGTCGGCTCCCTTCCCCCCAGAGACGCATCCCCCCCTGGGCAGACCCACCGACCAGGGACCACGCTTTCGGGAAACGCATGGAACTTGACGACGAAGTTTGCCTCTGTTTTCACGTCACCAAACGGAAGGTGCTCAACTACCTCCGCGTGGCGCGGCCACGTGCGGTGAGTCAGTTGAGCGACTGTTATGGGGCGGGGACGGGATGCGGCTGGTGCCGCAGCTATCTGCGACACCTGTTTGACCAGGTGGTGGGGCAGAGCGAGTTGGTCGAGGACGAGCCGACGGCCGAGCAGCATGCGGCGGCGCGGTCGCAGTACGTCCGCGGCGGGGGGGGCACGCCCCCCCCGGGTGCCACGCCGATCGACGAGGACTCGTGACCCATCCCCAGCACATCTCCCCGCCGCCTCCCCGCTCGGTCAGCCGCGCTTGGGCGCTGCGGCCCCCCCGAGTGCCGGCGGCAGGGGGGCAGCTACTAGCCCCCTGCCCCTGCATCCGCTAAGATACGCCATCGCTGGGGTCGAGGCCGGCTTTGCAACCCACAGGATCGCACGATGGCACGCAAGACAGTCAGTATCAAAGGAAAACGGGCGGAAGCAGAGGCCGCCGCCAAGGCCAAGAAGAAGCCAAAAAAGAAGGTCGGTACGGCGGCCACCAAGGCCGGGGGCCCGGCCAAGCGGAAGAGCCGAACCAAAGCGGCCCCGGAAGTTCGCCTGAAGGCCTTCTGGGGCGTGTTTAATCAGTCGCTGAAAAGGGTGGCCCTGTACGAATACAGCCAGCGCCGCCAGGCCGACAAAAAGGCGGAGGAATTGGAGGAAAAGCAGAGCACTCCCCACTTCGTCCAGCTGGTCAAAGAAGTCATCCAAGAGGAGTAACCTGCACCGGCCGCGTGCGCGTCCGACCGGTCCGCGGGACCAGGGCCCCTTTTCCCCACGGGGGGTGGCCATTGTTGACCATCCCGGCGGGATACCGTTAGGCTGATGGGATGGTCCCCGTGCCGCCGTCCCGGCATGTCGCCCGGGCGCCGACAGGCTTTCCGCGGGGTCGAATCCACATACCCCCCCCGGGGGCGACCGGCCGCCAGAGGAAGGGGGGACCCCAAAAGAAGAGGGGACCTCAAAAGAAGAGGGGACCAACGCGGGGGTGGTGGCGCGGGGGGCCCCGGCGGGTCGCACTGGTGGCGAGCCGTACCTGAGGATGGCTGGTCCACAATCCGCGTGCACCCACGATCCGCGGACAGATACGATATGTGGGCAGACACCGTCCACGGTCCAATACGGTTGAGGTAAGCCCATGGAGTTTCAAGACGGCTTAACGGTCGGCATCGACCTGGGAACGACCTTTTCGACGCTGGCCTACTTGGACGAGGAAGGCACGCCGATCCCGGTCGAGAATGACGACGGCGATTGCGAGACGCCCAGCTTGATTCTGTTGGCGGCCACGGGCCACGTGATTGTGGGACCGAACCGGATGCGGGCTGCCATGGAAGATCCGCGGAACGTGATGGAACGCGTCAAGCGGCACATGGGGGAAACGGAAGACGATTTTGACCACGTTTTTGATGGCAAAAAGATCACTCCCGAATTCCTCTCGGCCTTGATCTTAAAAAAGCTGAAACAGGACGCCGAAAAGAAGCTGGGCAGAACCATCGGTAACGCGGTCATCACCGTCCCTTACTATTTCAACGACCTCCGCCGCAAAGCGACCCAGGACGCTGGCCGGATCGGCGGCTTGAATGTGATCGACATTGTCAACGAACCCACCGCGGCCACGCTGACCTACGCCTGGAAACATCACGAGCTGGGGGTGAGCCGGGGGAATGGCGATGCGCCCAAATCGGTGCTGGTCTTCGATCTGGGGGGCGGTACGTTCGATGCGACCGTGGTGCAGTACACGCCAACCCATTTCCACGTCCTGGCCACCGACGGCGATGTGCATTTGGGAGGTGTCGACTGGAATGACCGGCTGCTGGAATACGTGGCGGAACAATTTACCAAGGAACATGGCAAGGACCCCCGCGAGTCGTCGGAAACGGTCCAGCTGTTGCGGTACGAATGCGACCAGGCCAAGATTGCCCTCTCGGAAAACGAGAAAACCTCGGTCGCCTGCCGCTACCAGGGAAAATCGATGTCGACGGAGATCACACGGGGGCAGTTCGAGGAGATGACAGCCGACCTGGCTCAGCGCACCATCGACACCGTCGATCTGGTGCTGAAACAGAGCAAGGTCAAGGCGAGCGACCTGCACGCGTTGGTTCTGGTGGGCGGTTCGACGCTGATGCCGATCATTGGCCAGAGGCTGGAACAAGAATTTCAGATAAAACCGAATCGGGAATTGTCCCCCTACACGGCCGTGGCTCAGGGCGCCGCGCTGCATGCCGCCATCCTGGAGGCCAAGAACCGGGGTGAGGGGGGAGAGATGGCGGAAAAACTGAAGAAGGCGCTGGCCCGCGTCCGCCAGGATGATGTCAACTCCCACGGCCTGGGCATGGTCGCTCGGGATCCCAATTCGGACAAGCAGCTGAACTTTGTGATGATCCCCCGCAACACGCAACTGCCGGTGGAAAAGCGACAAACGTTCGTCACCAATCAGGACGGCCAACGGCGGGTGCACGTGAAAGTGATCCAAGGCGAGGCGCCCGACCCGGTGGCCTGCGCTCAGATCGGCGACCTGTACATCCGCGATCTCCCGGAAGGCTTGCCCAAAGGCTCGCCGGTCGAAGTCATCTACTCCTTCGACGAAACCGGGCGGGTTCATATCCGCGCCGTCGACCAGACCAGCGGAAAGTCGGCCACGACGCAAATCGAACGCGCGGGCGCTCTGGACGACCAGCAGCTGGACGTGCTGACCCGTCTGGCCCAGGAATACCGGGTGGATTGACCGTCCGAACTCCACCCTCCCCACGTGCCATGGCGGAAACCTTGGATGTCTATCGCGACTGGCTGGGCGTCAAAGAAACGACGCGCCCGCTCGACTATTACCAGTTGCTGCGCCTGGAAGCATTTGACGATGACCAGGATCGTATCCGCCGCCACTATCGCAAACTGAACAGCCACGTCCGCAAGTTTGCCTCCGGATCTTACGCTCGGCAGTCGCAAGACCTGTTGAACGAGCTGGCCCGGGCCATGCTGTGTCTGACCGACCTGCAGCGGAAAGGCGAATACGACGAATCGCTGGGAAGGGTCAAGGTCGCCGAGGGCCCGGCACGCACCCTGGAACAAATCCTGGTGAAAAACGGGGTGGTCAACCCTGGCCAACTGGCGAAGGCTCAGCAATACGCCCGGGCCACCGGTTTCTCGCTCCGCGATGCCCTGGCTCAACAAAAACTGGCCCCCCCCGAAGTGCTCATGCAGGCCTACGCTCAATCGATCGGCCTCCCCTTTTTGAACCTGGCGGATATCACGATCGAGGAAGAGCTGTTTCGCAAGATCTCTGCCGTGTTGGCCCGCACCCATTCGGTGGCGCCCGTCATGATCGAAAACGGCCAACTCCTGCTGGCCTCACCCAATCCGCTCAATCTGCAGGTGGAAGAAGATCTCAAGCTGCGCCTGGGCATGCCCATTCGCATGGTGCTCTGCACACCCGCCGATATCCATCGCGTCATCAACGAACATTATCCGCGGGATGTGGCCAGTGCCGAACTGGCCAGCCGGGGGGTCGGGGACAGCCAGCCCTCCGGCCTGGAGAAGGTCTGGGAGCGGGTGAAGAAGTGGGTGGAGGAACACAACAAGAAGTGAAGGGGGCCGCGCGAACTGCCGGTGCCAGCTGCCACCGCAGCCTGTCCGCCCCATCGCTCGTCGGTCCCCAACCGATCCCATCCGCCACCGGCGATCGCCGCGGGAACCGCCGAGAAACACCCCCAGGGCTCGCTGGGGAAACGGCTGAGCGGACAGTCCCCAGCGCCCGTCGCTGGCTATCGGCCGGCGGCAGCGGCTGCCAACCGACCACTCGTCCCCGGGAAAGCGTTCCCCCCGCCCTCGCGGGGCCCACCGGCTGACCGGACCCGCCCCGGGCAAGGGGGGGTCGAGCGGGGTCAAGCGCTGGTGCGGAAGTCTCGCTGGTACAGCCGGCGGTAGAGCGGGCAGCGGCTGAGCAGTTCTTCGTGGGTGCCCAGATCGGCGACCTGCCCCTCGTCCATGACCAGGATCCGGTCGGCAAGTTCGAGCGTGGCGAGGCGATGGGTGATGATAATCGCGGTGCGGTCACGGATGAAATCGGCCAGCACGCGGTGAATCCACATTTCGCTCTCCACGTCAACCTGGCTGGTCGCTTCGTCCAGGATCAAGATCCGCGGGTCGCGCAAGATAGCGCGGGCCAGGGCAATCCGCTGTCGTTGTCCTCCCGAGAGGCGACTGCCGCCCTCGCCCACGACCGTCTGGTACCCGTCGTCCAGGCGCTCGGTGATGAATTGATGAGCGTGTGCTTTGCGGGCGGCGTGAATGACCTGGTCATCGGTCGCGTCGCTGCGGCCGTAAGCGATGTTGGCCGCGACCGTGTCGTTGAACAACAGCATTTCTTGGGTCACCAGGCCGATTTGCTGCCGCAGATCGGGAATGCGGACGGTCCGCAAGTCGATGCCATCCAGTTCGACACACCCCTCCTGAGGATCAAAAAACCGCGGAATCAAATTGACCAAGGTGGTTTTGCCACATCCGTTGGGTCCCACGACGGCCAAGGTCTGGCCGTAGGGGATCGTCAAGCTGATGTCCCTCAATACCGGATCGCCCTCGTCGTAGGAAAAACTGACATTCTCGAATCGGAGGAAGCCGTGGTGGGCCGGCAGAGGAACGGGCGCCAGCGGGTCTTGCACCCGGGGCTGGCGGTCCAGCATTTGATAAATCCGGTCCGCCGCCGCGGCCGACCGCTGGATGCGGGTAAAGACGTCGGACAGCTTACGAGCCGGATCGCTGACCCCAGCCAGCAGGCCGTAGAAGAGCAGCAGCGAGCTGATCGACAGCGGCCGCTGGCTCATCCGTATGCCCAGCAGGTGCGTCTCCTGGTTCAGGACCAGGTACGCGCCGGCCAGCATCGCCAGGCAAATCGTGCAGATCCCTGTCAACTCGGTCGCCGGGCGGATTAACGAATCGTACCGGGCAATCTTCATCGCCCGAAAATAAAACTGCTTGCTCGCCCGGTGAAACCGCCGCCGCTCGTATCGTTCCCTGGTAAACGCCTTGACCGCCTTGATGGCGCCGAATGTCTCGGAGAGCGCGTTGTAGATCTGCGACATTTCCTCCATCGCGCGACGGTTTGCCCGCTTGATCGATTTGGAAAGCCAGTTGATCACCCAGGCTGCGACCGGGGCGACTAACAGCGACACCAGCAGCAACCGCCAGCAGATGAAGGCGGCGCCCAGGAAACAAGCCGCCATTTTCAGCGGCTCGCGAATCGCTTTCCCAAACAGCGTCCGCAGGCCATGGGTCAACTGATCCATGTCATACGTAAAGCGGCTGATCAGCTCGCTGGTGCCCGCTTCGTCAAAGCTGCCCAGGTCCATCCGCAACGTGCGCCGATAGAACTGCTTGCGCAACTGCAGCGTGGCCAGCTGACAAAGACGCTCGGTCAGGATCGTGCTGCAGATCAGAAATACGTCCTTGATCAGCGTGCCGATCAGCAGAGCGGCAACGACCAGGATCAGCGTGGGAAAAGGTTCGGCGGGGAGGTAGCGATGCACGTACGGCTGCAACCGTTGACGCACCGCCAACGCTCTCAGCTCGGCCTCCCGCCGTGCCGAGAGGTCGCCTAGCTGGCCTTCAATCCGAGCGGCCATTTCGGCGCTGGTCGCCGTCTCGCGCTGGCGCCCCAACTGTTCAATGCGGTCCGCCAGCTGGGCGGCCGCCACTTCGGCCTCGGCAATCTCCTCGTCCACCCACTCGCGCAGCGAACGCCCCTCGAAGACGACCTCCACCAATGGATAAACCGTGCCTATGTTGCCACCCCACAAGAGGGCGATGGCCAAGGCACAAACCACGGCCGCGATCACCGTCAGCCGATAGCGAAGGCTCAGCCGCAATACGCGGACAAAGTTGCTCATCCTTGATTCCGTCGCTCGGCCATTTTGTCGCTTGCCGCTGCGGGCGGGCACGCCAGCCGGATCCGCGCCCCGCCGAGATCAGCGGCAGGTGGTCCCGGCAACCCCTCCGTGGGCCGGCGGACCTGGGCGGAGACACACCTCGGGGGCCGCCCCGGGGCGCAGGGGAGGTTTGTACCAAATCCCCCCTGAGCGACCAATATCGAACCAAGGCGGGCAAACCGCGGCGAGTGCGGAATTTCGGTCAAGGGCGCAAAGAGCCGGCGGCCGCGGGGAACCCTACCAGCGGCCCCGCCGCTTCCGCAGCGTCGCCAGGGAGCGCAGCAAACCGCCCACGGCCAGCAAGCCCAGCGGCGCCATCAGCGTCAACAAGATCAGCCGGCTGCGGGAACTCGCCTCCGCGTCCGCCCGCAGAAAACCACCCCCCAACGCCCCCACGACGCTCAGCAAGACCATCGCCAGCAAGATGGTCGACAGGCGAAATTGCCAGCGACGGCCAGGCGGCGACGGCACAGGCTCGGACGGGTTCATCAAGCCTCACCGTTTTCTCAACCGCTTGATACGCTGAATCACTTCTTCCTGACTGACTTCCTCGCCGACCTTCAGCAACACATAAGTGCCGTTTTCACCCGTGCTGTCCATGATAATCTGACGCGTATTGGGGACCTCATACCCTGTGGGGCAGGGTTCGTGGCCGTGAAGCAACACGTTGGACCCCACCCGTTCTGCAAACGCGTCCGCATTCTCCTGGCGGAAATCACGCCCCCACACGAAGTTGAACAGAGGGCTTTCCGCCACCAGGTCCTCCTTGGTGATGGTCCGGTCGAACAGCGTCAAATCCATACCCAGCTTGTCCACATGCTCGGGCAGCGTGTGGCTAATCCACACCCCCCCTTCGACCCGGACCGCCAGGGGCAGCGTGCGGAGAAACGGCAGGTAAGCTTCGCGGACCTTCGCCAGAGCCGGCCCGTATTGCTCCTGCATCCCCATGCGAAACAGAAGGTTCAACATCTTCTGGTTCTTGACAATCGGATAATCCATCAGCTCGGCCATCTCATGATTGCTCATCAAAAAATGAACCTGCTCGGGAAACTCGGTCTTCAGCCTCGCCACGTCTTCCAGCAGCGTGTGGGACATGCAACCGCCCGAGCCCGGGTAGGTGGGTCCCCCGTGGCAGACTTCCTGAATCACCAGGTGGCGGCCGGGAAATTTGGCCAGGTTCGCCAGTTGGCGGATGGCATTGAAGTTTCTGCGATCGCCATGCAGATCGGCGGTGACCATCACCTCGTCGGCCATGTTGGCCTTCAGTTCAATGATGTTCCCCTCGCGCCGTTCCGCCTGGAGGTTGGCGCGCATCGCCTTCTCGTAAGTCTCAATGACCTTCTCGATGTACTGGATCGTGGCAACCATATGCTTTCAACGGTAGCAATCCCCGGGGCCCGGGACAAGTTATAACGGTTTTGCGGATTCATTGGATTATGCCGTTTAGCGGGCCGATACGATTACCAAGGCAACTTCCAGTAGCCGCCCAGGCGGCTCGCTTGCGCTGCCGGCAGCCGGCAGACCCGCGGCGGGACCGCCGGCCGCTGCCTGTTCCTGAGGCCCGTGGGGGGCCGCTGACCAGAACGCCTCGTGAAGGAACCCCGTAACGATGAAACACGCCATGCTTGCGCTCGCCGCGGCCCTCCTGCTGGCTAGCAGCGGAGGATGTCATTGCCTGAAATACGGCCGTCAGGCCTGTCGTCCTGGTTGCCTGGGAGACTGCGACCAGTGCGGCCCAGCAGCTGCCGAGCAGTACGGCGTGGATCACCACGGCGATTGCCAGTGTGCCGAGTGCCTGGGGGGCGGGGCCGAGTACGGGGTGCCAGGCACCGACCAGCTGCCGGTGGCTAACAGCGGTCACTTTCCTGGCCAGTACGGTAAGTTGGGACATGAGTACCGGGCGACGCGGCGTGTTCTGGGGCCCGCCGGACCCCCCACCGCTCAAATCACCTACCCCTATTACACCACGCGGGGACCCCGGGACTTCCTCAATCCGAACCCTCCCAGCATCGGTCCCTGAACAGGGACCCAACTGGCCGCCCGCCCCGCGGCGGGCCGCACAGACGCCAGGGATCGCCGGGGGCCTCGATCGCGGGTGATGGCCCGTTTTCCACCCGTCGGGCGGCGACGTTTCTGACCAGCCTGGCGCGGCACCGATCCCAGCGTACAACCACGGGTCGCGAATTTACAAACCCGTTACGCCGGCCCGACGTCGTGACCAGTAGAATCTTCTGCAGGCAAGGTTCCTTCCGCCCAGGCCCAGGAGATTCCCGTCATGAGCTTCCGACACGTCACGATATCTGCCGCCAGCTGGTTGTTCTGGGTGGCCGAGGGGCTGACCCACGAGCCGCCCCAGCCGCCGGCTGCCGACCTGGCGAAAAACGTTGCCATGGAACGGCCCGCCAAACGGGTGCTGGCCCAAAGTTCCCCCCTTCCCCTTTCACAACGGACACCGGCTGCGGTCGAGCAGGGGGAATCGGCTGCCGCACGGGCAGCGGTCGAGGGACGTAATTCCAAACCGGCTCAGATGGCATTGCCCGGGCGGGTCTGGGCCCGCCGCGGCGCGGCGACCGATGGGCCACAGGGGCCCCGCGACGGGGAAGCCCCCCTCGGGAGGCTGGCCACCCGCCCCCCCCGGGCGACCTTTGCGGCGGCACGGCCCCCACAATCCCCCGTCCCCCCGGGCAAAGTTGTCTGGCATCCCGATTTTGCCTCTGCATGCGCAGCCAGTCGCAAGTCTGGCAAACCCGTGTTGTATTTTCAGCTGCTGGGCAACCTCGACGATCGCTTTTGCTGAACGAACGCCCGCCTGGCGAGAACCGTGTTGTTCTCGGATGACCGCATCGCTCAGTTTATCCATCAGCACTTCGAGCCCGTTTGGGAAGCAGTCCGACCCGTACCGCGGGTGACCATCGACTTTGGCGGCGGACACGTGCTGACGCGGACGCTGAACGGCAATATTGCCACCTCGGCCTGTCACAGCGACGGACAGCTGCTGGACGTGCTGCCGGGGATTTATGAGCCCCACACCTACCTGCAGCAGCTGGACCAGTTCGTCCAGCTGCACCGCTGGGTCCAGCAGCAAGGGGACGTGGCCGCGGCCTTGACCCGCTACCATCAACGCCAGGCCGAGGCACTGGCGGAGGGAAAACCGCCGCTGGTGGTGGCCCCAGCCCCCGCGCCGCTGACCAAGTACCAAATCGAACGTCCGCTGAAACTGGTGCTGAGGCCGGGCCCGGCGGGGGGCGGCCGCATGCAGCACGCCCCGCCTGATGATGGCTCGCCAGGGGAACCACGCCACGACCGCCAGCGGCTGGCCGGCTGGCCACTGCTGGCCGAGGACACGCGGATCAATCAGCAGGTGCGGCGGCTGGCAATCCATCGCCACCTGGTTCAACAAGGCCCGGTCACGCCGGCCGATATCACCCGCTGGCTGTACCGCGAAGTCCTGGACGCCGACCTGGACGATCCCTACCTGGGCCTGGGCCAGACGCTGTTTGCCGGTTACCCGTTCCGCGACCAGTAAACGCTCGGCTCAGCCGGCGCCCTGCCGGCGCTTCCGCTGCGGTTCCCTGTCGTCCGGGACCTGGTAAAGCTGCCGCAAACCAGTTAACGCCTCTTTCAGCGCGGCGACCTGGTCCGCATAAGCCGGATCGGCATAGACGTTCCGCAATTCGTCAGGGTCCTGCTCCAGATCGTACAACTCCCACTCGTCCAGGCCGTAAAAGTGGATCAGCTTGTAGCGGTCGGTACGCACGCCGTAGTGGCGGCGGACCATGTGCACGGCCGGATACTCGTAGTAGTGGTAATACACACCAATCCGCCAGTCGTCCGGCGTCTGCCCCTTCAACAGGGGTACCAGACTGGCGCCTTGCATGTCGGCCGGCGGCGACACCCCGGCGATCTCGAGGAAGGTCTGAGCGAAATCGAGGTTGGAGGTCAGATCCCGATTCTCGCTGCTGGGGCGGACGACGCCTGGCCAGCGGACCAGCAGCGGAGTGCGGAAGGATTCCTCGTACATCCACCGCTTGTCGTACCAACCGTGTTCACCCAGGAACCAGCCCTGGTCCGACGAGTAGACCACGACCGTGTTGTCCGCCAGGCCGCTCTGGTCCAGATAAGCGAGCACGCGGCCCAGGTTTTCGTCGACCGCATCGACGCAGCGGAGATAGTCCTTGACGTACCGCTGATATTTCCAGCGGACCAGGTCCCGGCCCTTCAGCTGCGCCTGGCGAAAGGCTTCATTCTTCGGCCCGTAGGCTCGATCCCACACCTCCCGCTGCTCGGCCGTCAAACCTCGCTGCGGCGCCAGCTTCAGATCGTGCGGGCTCAAGTGACCAGCGATCGTCATTTCCTGCTCTTGCGCGGCCCGTCCGCGGCCCGACCCGTCGTCGAACAGCGTCGCCGGCTCGGGAATCGTCACGCCGTCGTATTTCGTCAGCTGACGGGGACCCGGCTGCCAGTTGCGATGCGGCGCCTTGTGCTGGTACATCAGCAGGAAAGGCTGAGCCGTGTCGCGCCCCGCCTGCAGCCAGTCCAGGGCCAGATTGGTGATCACGTCGGTGGTGTAACCGGTATGCTGGACCCGCTGGCCGTCGCGGATCATGGGGGGGTTGTAATAAGGCCCCTGGCCGATCAGGACTTCGTAATGGTCAAAACCGGTGGGGGCCGAGCGGAGGTGCCATTTGCCGATGATGGCCGTCTGGTACCCGGCCTGTTGCAGCAGCTTGGGAAACGTCTGTTGAGCCCCATTAAAGGTTTGGCCGTTGCGGATGAAACCGTTTCTGTGGCTATGCTTGCCGGTAAGAATGACCGCTCGACTAGGCCCGCAAATCGCATTGGTCACAAAGCAATTCCGAAACAACATTCCTTCGCGGGCCAGACGATCCAGGTGGGGTGTCTGGTTGATCTGGGACCCGTAGGCGCCCAGCGCCTGCGTGCAGTGGTCGTCGGTAAAGACAAACAAGATGTTGGGCCGTTCGGCCGCCCAGCCCCGGCAGGGGCCGGCCAGGAGACTGCCAACGACCCACGGGAGGCACAGCCCCAGGAGGATCTGGCGAAAAGTCGGCATAGGTGGTTCCTTGGTTGGGGGGTCCGCCGCACGGCAGACGTTCCTTTTTGATCCCCCTATGGTAAATTACGCTCGCCGACACCGCCTAGGCCCGCAGCCGGATAACCCCGTGCCTGATCCCCTCTCCGCCAGACCACCTTCCACCAGGCACCCCCTGGAATGGCAGCCGACCGCCAGCTGGGCCAACCTCCGCTTGCGCGGGGAACTGCTAAAGCGGACGCGGAGTTTTTTTGACGAACGGGGCTTTCTGGAAGTCGAAACCCCCCTGCTCTCGGCCGACACCACAATCGACCGCCACCTCGACCCCCTGGCGGTAACCTTGCCCGACGATCCGCGGGCTCCGACGGCGGGACGCCCGTTGTGGCTGCAGACTTCCCCCGAGTTTGCCATGAAGCGGTTGATGGCGGCGGGGGGCGAGCGGCTGTATCAGATTACGCGGGCCTTCCGCGCCGCCGAGCGGGGAGTGATCCACAATCCGGAATTCACCTTGCTGGAATGGTACCGCCGCGGGGACTCGATGCAGGACGGCATGCAGCTGTTGAGCGATCTGGTGGAGGCGGTGCTGGGTTGCGGACCGGCCCTGCCGCTCAGCTACCAAGAGGCCTTCCTGCGGCACGCCGAGATTGATCCGCTGACCGCCGAAGCCGCCCACTTGGCCGGCCTGGCCGCGGCCAGCGGGCTGGCCGTCCCCGCCACTCTGGGCGACGACCGCGACGAGTGGCTCGATTTCCTGCTCGGCGAACTGGTCCTGCCCCGTCTCGACGGCGACGTGCCGACGATCCTCTACGACTATCCGGCCAGCCAGGCCATGCTGGCCACGGTCCGCAAGGAAGACCCGCCCGTGGCCGAACGCTTCGAACTGGTCTACCGCGGGGTGGAACTGGCCAACGGTTACCACGAGCTGCGGGAGGCGGACGTGTTGCGCGACCGAGCGCGGCAGGCCCATGCGGCCCGCACCGCCGAGGGGAAACCGCCCTTGCCCACGACCAGCCGCCTGTTGTCCGCCATGGATGCCGGCTTGCCCGACTGTACCGGCGTGGCCGTCGGCTTCGACCGCCTGGTGATGTTGGCCGCCGGGGCCCGGTCGCTGGACGAAGTGCTCGCTTTTCCGATCGAGCGAGCATGAGGCGGGGGATCCACCTGGCCCTCTCTTTCGGTGGGCCAGGCCATCTTTACGGGGTCGGGAGTCTTTTTCGCCACCGCGACCGAGTCGATCGCGCGCGGGACGCGGATATCGCGAAAAAGACTCCCGACCCCCTCCTGGGGCATTTGCCCCGCTAGAGGCGAGGGACGAGGCGCCAGCCCCAGGTCCGGAATAACCCCGCAGAATCAAGTCGCGACCGCGACGGCATGCGCTTCCACGGGATAGGCGTTAGACGCTGGCCGCCCCTTCCGGCGCGATCCGCTCGTAGATCCGGAAGCTGAAGTCGAACGGGTTCTTTTCGTCGGCCGCGTGCGGCTGGTCGGCGACCAGCCGCCACTGGCTTTCCTCGACAGGAGGAAACCAGGTGTCCCCTTCCACGCTGGCGTGGACCTGGGTGATGTACAACCGGTCTGCCCGGGGCAGGGCCTCGGCATAGATGGACGATCCGCCAATCACAAACACCTGCGGCTCGCCCCGGCACAGCGCCAGGGCTTCGTCCAGACCCGCGACGACTTCCACCCCCTCGGCCCGAAACTTTCGGTTGCGGCTGATCACGATCGAGCGTCGTTGGGGGAGCGGTCGGCCGATCGACTCGTAGGTCTTGCGGCCCATGATGATCGCATGGCCGGTGGTCAGCTGGCGGAACCGCCGCAGGTCGGCCGAGAGGTGCCAGGGCAGGGTGCCGCCACGGCCGATGACCCGGTTGGCAGCCATGGCCACGATGATCGCCACCGCCGGTTGCCGCGGATCGTGCATGGGGCCCCCTGATGACTGTCTGTGAAGTGCCGGCCGTCAGCCCTCCTGGCCAGGACTAGACGCTGACCGGGGCTTTGATGTGCGGATGGGGATCGTAATCGATCAACCGGAAGTCTTCAAAGGTAAAGTCGAAGATGGAGTGCACGTCCGGATTGAGTTCCAGGGTGGGCAGCGGCCGCGGCTGGCGCGACAGCTGCAGGCGGGCTTCGGCCAGGTGGTTGTTGTAAAGATGAGCATCGCCGAAGGTGTGAATGAATTCACCGGCGGCCAGACCGGTCACTTGAGCAACCATCATGGTCAAGAGGGCATAGGAAGCGATGTTAAAGGGGACGCCCAGAAACACATCCGCACTTCGCTGGTACAGCTGGCAAGACAGCCGGCCTTCGGCCACGTAAAACTGGAAGATCATGTGACAGGGGGCCAAAGCCATTTGGGGCAGGTCGGCCACGTTCCAGGCGCTGACGATCAACCGCCGCGAATCGGGATTGCTGCGGATCTGCTGGACCAGCTCTTCGATCTGATCGATGTGGCGCCCGTCCGGGGCGGGCCAGCTGCGCCATTGATACCCGTAGATCGGCCCCAATTCGCCCGCGGCGTCCGCCCATTCGTCCCAAATCGTGACCTTGTTCTGGCGGAGGTACTGCACGTTGGTCTCGCCGCGGAGGAACCACAGCAGCTCGTGAATGATCGAACGCGTGTGCAGCTTCTTGGTTGTCAGCAGCGGGAAACCGGCGGCCAGGTCAAACCGCATCTGGTAGCCGAAAATGCTGAGCGTCCCGGTGCCCGTCCGGTCCTCCTTGGGCACCCCGTGGTCCAACACGTGCTGCATCAGTGCGAGGTACTGGCGCATCTTATTTCTTGCCAGGGTCCTGCTCTTGCCGAGCCATGCATTCTTCCACCACGCGAGCCAGCACTTCGGGCTTGTCCTGCCTCCGCAAGTGCTCGATCCGTTCCTGTTTCAAACCCAGATTCTCCAGGGCCGCGGCAATCCGTTCCCAGACCTTGTCGCGGCGTTTGCCTTCGGCCAGGTAGAGCTCGGTCACCAATTCCCCCAGCCGCTGCAACGCGATGGCGGGGCGGTTCTGGTAATAGTCCTTGATCACACGCTGCTGATAGGCAGATCGATTTTTCATGGAAAAAACAGGCTGGGCGCCGAGCGGCGGGTGGCTGACAATGCGTCGGCCCATAAACGTATTCGATGCGGGGCGCCTCGACAATAGCGGGCTGACCATCGCGGGCTGGCAGACCAGCAGAAATGGACGAACATCGCCAATTCATCGCCGGCTTGCGCGTGACCACGCTCTGGACAGTGACCAGTCGCCTGCTAGGGATGGTCCGGGACATGGCCACCGCCGCCCTGTTGGGCCTCTCGACCGGGGGGGTCATGGATGCCTTCGTGATCGCCTTCCGCATCCCCAACCTCTTCCGCCGCCTGTTCGGCGAAGGCGCCCTGGCGGCCAGTTACCTGCCTGTGTTGGCGGAGGAAATGGAGCGGGATCGGGGTCGAGCGTGGCAGTTGGCCAGCGTGACCTTTCGCTGGCTGGCGATCGTGCTGGCCGCGCTCGTCGTGGTCGGCGAAATCGGGCTGGCCCTCTTGTGGCTGATCGCCCCCCACCATCCACGGCTGGGCCTGCTGTTGGGCCTCGCCGCGGTGATGCTGCCCTACCTGTGGTTCATCTGCCTGGCCGCTCAGGTTTCGGCGACGTTGCAAGCCCTGCACCGTTTCGGGACACCCGCCTTCGTACCCGTCCTGCTGAACGTCGTCTGGATCACAGGCGCCCTGGTGATCGCGCCTGTGGCGACCGCCGACAAAGCGAGCCAGGCGTACGTGCTGGCCCTCTGCGTGCTCGTCGGCGGAGTGCTGCAGCTGGTCGTCCAGCTGCCCGTCCTGCGGAAGCTGGGGTTCCGCTACGATTACCACTGGCCCGCGGTGCGGCAGTCGGTATCCCGCATTCTGGTGACTTTACTACCCATGCTGCTGGGCCTGGCGGTCACGCAAATCAATACCCTCCTGGACAGCCTCATCGCCTGGATTTTCAGCTCGGCCCAACCAGAAACCCCCATCCGCTGGCTGGGCAGCTCGTGGAATTACCCCATGCAGCAGGGTGCCGCGGCGGCGATCTATTACGGGGAACGCCTCTACCAGTTGCCGGTCGGGATCCTGGGGATCGCCGTCGCCACGGTGATCTTTCCTCTGCTAAGCCGCCACGCGGCGCGGGGGGACCACCGGCGGATCGGCGCCGACCTGTCGCTGGGCCTGCGGCTGGTGCTGTTTCTGGCCGTGCCGGCCGCCGCGGGCCTGGTCTTGCTGGCCGAACCCACGGCGCGGTTGTTGTTCGAACGGGGTGAGTTTCGGCCGGAAGATACCGTGCGGACCGCCCGCATGATCCGCGCTTACGCGGTGGGCGTTTGGGCCTACTGCGCCTTGCCGGTCCTCGTCCGCGGCTTTTACGCCCTGCAAGACGCCCACACCCCCCTGCGGATCGGGCTGGGCGTGGTCACTTGCAACCTGGTGCTGAACCTGATCCTCATCTGGCCCCTGGCGGAAGCGGGCCTGGCCCTCTCGACGGCCGCCGCCGCGGCCCTCCAAGTCTTCTGGCTGGCCGCCGCCTTCGCGCATCAGAAAAGCGGTCTGGAGGGGAGGGCCATCGCCGCCACCTTGTGGCGCAGCGTCGCCGCCTCGGCCGCCATGTTCGCTGCGGGAATCCTCGTGCAGGGGTGGCTGACTCCCGGGGCGGCGTTGGCCCAGCGGATCGTCGCCGTCGTGGCCCCGCTGCTGGTTTGCCTGGCGGTCTACCTGACCGTCTACCGGCTGCTGGGGGGGAGCGAATGGCGGCTGCTCGCTTCGCGCAAGCCGGCGTGAACCGGCGCGCCCCCCGCAAGCCATCCCGGCTCGGCCCTCCACCAACCGCCTCCGCCACCCGCGTTCCCCCGCCCGCGCTCCGCCGCCCGCCTTCCGCCCCCCGCGCTCCACCCCCCGCCCCGCCGATCAAGCTGCGACAGCCCGGCGCGTGGGGTGGGGTGGGCGGCCGAGCTGCCTTTGCAGGAGACACGCCATCGGCTAAAGTGTGTCAAACCTGCACCGGCTTGTTTCTCCTCTTCTGGCCCGACCCAATCAGCACCATGCCGACGGTAACTTTCACCAACGAAAAGAAACAGATCGAGGTGCCGGAAGGCACGGACTTGCGCAGCGCCGCCCAGAAGGCCGGCGTGAATGTCTATGACGGGCTGAACGGTTTTGGCGCCAAGCTCAACGCCCTGGTCAATTGCCACGGCTTGGGGATGTGCCACACCTGCCGCGTGACGATCACCAAGGGGAAGGAGAACGTCAGCCCCTTGACGGTCCGGGAGAAAATTGGATTTCACGTCCCGATTCCGCCGCCCCCCTTGCCCAACCCGGTACCGGCCTGCCTCTACTACATCGGGCACGAAGACACGTTGCGGCTGGCCTGCATGACCAAAGTCTATGGGGATGTGGAAGTCGAAACGGGTCCCAAGCTGGACCTGTTTGGCGAGAATTTCTTCAGCTAGCTCGTCCGGTGGACCTGGCTGTGCTGGCTCGGTCGTTGTTGTAAACTAAGGACGTCCCCCTGTCCCCGGCGTCCGTCTTGCTCAGGCACCTGCGCCGGCCCGCGCTCCTTTCCGCTGGCCCTGGTCGTGAAACAGATCATCGCTGTCGTCAAACCGTATCTCGTGGAAAAAGTCCTGGAGGCGCTCCGCCTGGCGCCGCTGGAGGCTTGCACGGTACGCGAAGTGAAGGGGTACGGTCGGCAGAAGAGCTACCTGGACCAGTACCGCGGCAGCGAGTACTCGCTGGCCTTTCTCCCCAAGGTAGAAATCACGCTGTGGGTCGATGACACGCGGACCGACGAAATCGTACGAAAGATCGTCGAGGTGGCCCGGACCGGGCGGATGGGGGACGGCAAGATCATGGTCCTGCCGGTCGAAAGTTGCGACGCCAGGATCGCTCACGCCACAGGGGAAACAGGGGAAAAAGGAACAGGGGAAACAGGACAGGCATCACCGGGGGCAAACGGGGGCAAGGGGCGAGCATGACTGGCGAGGGGGTGATTTTGCGGGTGGAGGGGGACGTGCAATCCCCCCGCGACCTGACGCGGCACGATCTGGCGGCCATCCCGGCCCGTTTTCAGATCGCCGATGTCAGCCAGATCGACCCGGCAAGGCAAGGCCGCGCCGTGAGGCTGGCCGGCGTGTTGGACCTGGTCCAACCCCACCCCGCGGTACGCTACCTCACCCTCCACGCCTCGCGCGATGATTTTCACGCCAGCCTTCCCCTGGATCAGGTCCAGCAACGAGGGATGTTCATCTACGAACGGGCTGGCCAGCCGCTGGACGACTCGGCCGGCGGCCCGCTGCGGTTCACCATTGAAGACTTCGCCAGTTGTCAGCACGGCGAGATCGACGAATGCGCGAATGTGAAATTCGTGGACCGTATCGAGCTGTCGGTAGATCGAGGTTTGGATACTCGTCCCAGCGACGAAGACGAACACGAGGCCTTGCATCGCCGTCCGTAGGGGGGCGGGAGAGCGGGGGACGGCCCCACCCGTTCCGGCCGGTGGGGATTTCTTCCCGGCATCCTCTGCCTCTCCCCGCTCACTCCGCCGGCGGGATCCGCTCGCCCGCAACCAGCTCGGCGAACGTCTGGCGGCGGCGGATCAGCTGCGTCTGGCCGTTGACAATCAACAGTTCGGGGGCCAACGGCTTGGAGTTGTAGTTGGAGGCCATCACCGCCCCATAAGCGCCCGCCACGCCGATGACCAGGTAATCGCCAACCTCAGCTTCCGGCAAGGACCGGCTGCGGACAAAACCCCCTTCGGCCTGGGTGAAGATGTCGCCCGACTCGCAGAGCGGCCCGCCGACCACCACCTCCTGCGGGGCACGCTCGGTCGCCCCGTCTGCCGGTGCCAGCGCCATGGGGTGATAGGCCCCGTAGAGGATGGGTCGCGCCAAGTCGTTAAAGCCGGCATCGACCAGATAGAAGAGGTTGCCGCCCATCCGCTTGATCGCGCGAATCTCGCTGATCAAATACCCCGCCTCAGCCGTCAGGTAACGCCCCGGCTCGATCTCCAACGTCAGCGGGTGGCCCAGGCGTTCCTCCAACCGCTGGCGGGTGGCGTTCCACAATTGGAAATAAGCATCCAGATCGACGTAAGCTTCGCCCTCCTGATAGGGTACCGGTAAGCCGCCACCGGCGCTAATCGAGCTCAGCGGCGGACCGACCTGCTGAGCAGCCTCTTCCATGGCAGCACAGACCTGGGAAAGGTGCTGCAAATCGGTCCCCGACCCGATGTGCATGTGCAAGCCGGTGACCTTCAACCCGTACGACGCCGCTCGCCCGAGGCAGTCTCCCAACTGCTCGTGCCAAATCCCATGCTTGGATTGAGCTCCACCTGTGTTGGTCTTCTGACTGTGTCCGTGACCAAAGCCAGGATTAATCCGCAGGGAGATTTCTCCCTCTCCACAGCATTGGCCCAGTTGGTCGATCATGTCGGGGGAACCACAGTTGACGTGCACCCGCTGGTCCCGCACCAGTTCCAGCGACTGGCGGTCAAAGATATCCGCCGTGTACACGATCGGTGGCGGCTGGCCCTCGGTCCCATAGCCGGCCGCCAGGGCCCGGCGAATCTCCCAGGCGCTGACCGCGTCCACCAGGGCGCCGTGTCGGCGGCAGAGGTCGAGAATCGCCAGGTTGCTGCATGCCTTTTGGGCAAATCGCACCACATCAAAGGCAGCCAGATCTTCAATCCGCTCGACAATCTTCGCCGCGTCGTAGACGTAAGCCGGAGTGCCGACTTCGGCGACAAGGTCGGCCACGGCCAGGCCGGCAATCTGGGATAGGATGGGGGGGAAGCGGGGAGTGATGGGCATCGGTCCAGGTCACAGGTACCGGTCGGGCCGCCGGGGGCCGGCGGCCCGGCGCTTGCAGCCGAGTCCCCCATCATAGGCTGCCGGACGGGGCTTGCAAACGCACCGGGCCCGCGGCCCAGCGGCAGCCACCGGCCCCCGGCCGGCCGGCCCACCCACCGCCCCCTCTTCTCGGTGATTCGTCACTCTTTACCGACCCATGTCGCGCGGAGTAAAATGGCGGGCTCGCTGACCGCGGCCTGACCGCCCCGAAAAAGCGGAGCTGCGTGGTCGCTCGGGCCGGCTCGCCGCCACCGGCCGCCTTCCAGGCTGGCTGGGGTGGGTTGGTCAAAACCTTTCCTTTTTATGCGACGCGCCGATTACCAGGTCTTTTTCCGCGTTTGTACAAGGACCCTCTGGCGGTTAGAATGGTCGATTTTGCGGGCAACGCTGGTCCGCGGCGCTGAAAAAATCGCCCCCCTTGCTGGCCCGCCGCAGTTGCTTGGCATGAGATAGGAGGCGCTTGAGTGCAGATCAGCATCTCGGTTCGACATGGAAACTTGAGTGAGGCGAGCCAGCGGAAGATTACCGAAAAGGTCGAAAAGCTGTCTCGAATCTTTGAACGCTTGACCGCGATTGACATCACAATCGATTTGGAGCGGGAAGAAACGCCGTCGGTCGATTTACGGGTATCTGCCGAGCACAAGCATGACTTTGTGGCTACCGACCGCAGTGCCCACTTGATGGGTTCGGTCGATACGGTGATCCATCGAATGGAGCAGCAGCTGCGGAAGTACAAGGAGAAAATCCAGAGTCGCCACCGCAATAGCTCGGCGCGAAACGTCGAGATATCCGCTGGTAGCGAGGATGTTGAAGATTACGAATACGAAGACGAGCCGTGAGAGGATCGGCGGGCGGCTGGGAGCGCGGCACCTGCGAGCGACCTTGGCTTGAGGCCTGAATACAAGGAACAACCGGAATGAAGTTTGCTGATTTTGTTTGTCATGAGGCAATCCGCCCCGATTTGAAGGCGCAATCCAAGGACGAGGTGATACGCGAAATCGCGGGCGCTCTGGCCGAAGTCGGCAAGATCGCTGAGGAGGAACTGGATAGTATCGTCAAGGCGATCATGAAACGGGAAGAGCTGGGCAGTACGGGGATTGGCCGAGGGGTGGCCGTGCCGCACACCAAACACCCCAGTGTCAGCCAGCTGGTCGGCACCGTGGGAGTCAGCCATGAAGGGCTGGACTTCAAGAGCCTCGACGGCGAAAAGGTCCAGTTGTTCTTCCTCCTGATTTCGCCCCCCGATCGGCCCGGCGATCACCTGCGGGCCCTGGAAAATATCTCCCGCCAGTTGCGCGACGATACCTTCTGCCGGTTCCTCAAGCAGGCGAAAACCATGGAAGAAATCACGCAGCTCTTGGAAGAAGCCGATAACAACCAGTTTTCATCGTAAACGCGACTCTACCGTTATGTTGGTAGGCCGAGACAGTCTGATGGGCGAAATGATTGCCAGACGCCGCGTCACGGTAAACAACCCGCAAGGGTTGCACCTCCGGCCCGGTGAACTGTTCGTCCGGCTCGCCGGCCAATTCGAATCACAAATCGAGGTTATTTGTGGTGATCGCCGTGTGGACGGAAAAAGTTTGATCGACCTCTGCACGCTGGGAGCCACGCAAGGTATGGAATTGGAAATCGAGGCCAACGGTCCTGATGCCGAAGCCGCCCTGGAAGCCTTGGCGGAACTTGTCCAACAAGCATCCGTCGATGACATGAATGCTGGGCAAGAGTGAGCGGCCGACGAGCAGTGCGCGGGTGGTGATGAAAAACCAAGCGACCCGTCGACCCCCAAGACGCTCGGCACAGGACACGTCCGACGCAGCCGGTGGCCACCAGTTCGGTCCCCCTCGGGGATGACCGAGCCGCGGTGGCCACACCCGGCCCGCGGGCTGGACCTCAACAGTATCTGATGCAGCAACTACAAGGTATTGCCGTTTCCCCAGGCGTAGCCATGGGCGAGGCGCTGGTGGTGGACCACGAAGGCTTCCGCATCCCTCGGCGGTTCGTGGCCCGGGACGCCGTCGACCACGAGCTCGATCGGCTCCACGCCGCCCTCCAAGCCGCCAGCCGGGAAATCGCCGCCAATCGCGACGCGGTCACCCGGCAGCTGGGCGAGCATTATGGCGCGATCTTCAGCGCCCACCTGGAAATGCTCAAGGATGCAAAACTCCAGGGGGAAATCGAAGAGCTGATCCGGCAACAACACTATTCGCCCGAATACGCCGTCAGCCGCACCATGCGCCGCTATGCCAAGGTCTTCCAACTGCTGGATAACGCCTTCATGGCCGAACGGGCGACAGATATCTTCGATATCGAAAAACGCCTGCTCAAACACCTCCTCGGCCGCCGCCGGGAAGAACTTAGCCAGGTCACCTCCCCCGTCGTCATCCTGGCTCACAACCTCACGCCCAGCGAAACGGCCAACCTCAACCCCAAGTTTGCCCTGGGCTTTGTGACCGAAAGCGGGGGGCCAGGCAGCCACACGGCCATCGTGGCCGAAGCCATGCAACTGCCGGCCGTCGTCGCCACAGGACCCTTCCTGACCGATGTCTCCGGCGGCGACCGAGTAATTATCGATGGCGATCAAGGCCTGGTTATCCTCCAACCAGACGAAGAAACCATCGCCCGCTATCAACACGCCGCCGAAGAACACCGGACCCTGGCAGCCCGCCTGGAAACCCTCGCCGACCAACCCGCCGTCACCGAAGACGGAGTGCGGATCCAGCTGTACGGCAATATCGAGTTCCCCCAGGAAGTCGAACTCTGCCGCCAACGCCAGGCCGACGGCATCGGGCTTTACCGGACCGAATTTCTCTACTTAAACGCCGACGAAGAACCAAGCGAGGCGACCCATTACGATGCCTATGTCCAGGTGCTCCAAGCCATGGAGGGCAAACCGGTCTGCATTCGCACCCTGGATCTGGGCGCGGACAAACTGCGGAACTTGCCCAGCCCGGAAGACGAGCGGAATCCGGTGCTGGGGCTCCGCAGCATCCGCTTGTCCCTCCGTAACGTCCCCGTCTTCCGCACCCAGCTCAGAGCCATCTTGCGAGCTAGCGTGCACGGCCAGACACAAATCATGTTTCCGCTGATCAGCAACCTGCAGGAATTGCGCCAAGCCAAAATGTTGCTCTCCGATGTCATGGAAGACCTCCAGGAATCCCAAGTCCCCTACGATCCCCACATCAAGATCGGCATGATGGTCGAAGTCCCGGCCGCCGTCATGCTGATCGATCGCTTTGTCCAGGAAGTTGACTTCATCAGCATCGGCACGAACGACCTGATTCAATACACCCTGGCCGTCGACCGGGGCAACAAAGACGTGGCAAACCTCTATACCGCCACCAACCCGGCCGTGTTGCGCCAGATTCGGACCAGTATTCGAGCGGCAGATCGAGCGGGCAAGCCGGTGAATTTGTGCGGGCAGATGAGCGGCAGTTCGTTGTTCACCATGCTCTTGCTGGGCCTCGGCCTGCGGCAGTACAGTGTCCCCCCCGCCGCCCTGCTGGAAATCAAACGCGTTATTCGGAGTGTGAATATCAAGCAATGTGAACGTATCGCTCGCCGCGTCATGCAAATGGACAACGCGGCCGCCATTAAAAATTACCTCCGGGAACAACTGAAATTGCTGGCGCCAGAATTGGTGTCCTAAGAGCAATCATGCGCAAGACCGGATGCCAGCTGCAGAAAAACAGACACCAGCCGCCAAGCCAGATCCACACCAGCCAAACGGTCGTATTCCCGTATCCCGCAACCCGCAACTCGCAACCCGCATCCCACAACCCACAACCCCTAACCCAAAATGACTCGCCAGCGTTACCGCATCCGTTTTAGCAAGCAGGGAGATCTGCGCTGGATCAGCCATCGGGATCTGCTCCGCACCCTGGAACGGCTCTTCCGACGCGCCGATCTGCCGCTGGCAATGACCACAGGCTTCCATCCGCGGCCGCGGATGAGCTTTCCCTCGGCCTTGGCCGTGGGCGTGGCGGCGCTGGACGAAGTCATGGAACTAGAACTGGCCGAAGCCCCCGACCCCGCAGAACTCCTGCAGCGTCTGCAGCAACACACGGTGCCCGGACTCGAGTTCCACGCCGTCGAGGCTTTGGCCCCACACACTCCCAAAGGACGTGTGGTCCGTGTGACCTACGAATGCCCGGTACCTCCCCAGCGGCAAACGGAAATCGCAGGCGCCATCCAGCGCCTCCTGGGCGAAGCAACCCACTGGGTGGCTCGGCCCCGAGGTCGCCAGCCGGTCGATGTCCGTCGTCACCTCCAGCGGCTGGAATTGAGCGGTGACCGGCTGCTACTGGAAATGACCGTCACGCCGGACGCGCCCCCGCGGCCCCGCGAACTTCTCGCGGCCCTCGGGCTGGACGGCCCCGACCCGGAACAGGACCAGGATTTCGTGCTCACACGCACCACCGTCGAATTGGCAACCACGGAAAGATCATGAAGAGCGAAATGTTGATTAACGTGTCGCAGCCGGAAGAATGCCGGATTGCGATCTGTGAAGATGGCCAGCTGGAAGAACTATACGTCGAACGAACCAGCCAGGACAACTACGTCGGAAATGTCTACAAGGGCGTGGTGGTGAATCTCGAACCGAGTATCCAGGCGGCGTTTGTCGACTTCGGCGTGGGCCGCAACGGATTCCTCCACATCAGCGACCTGGAACCGACGTATTATCGTCAAGCCGGCATTGATCCGGCCGCCTACCTGGAAACCGCCGGGGAACCGCCCGGCAGGCCGAGGGATAACGGGGGCAGCGGCAAGTCGGAGGGCCGCCGCGAAAATTCCCGCCGGCCACGCGGCCGCCGGCCACGCACCGGCGGACGGCCCCGCGTAAAACCCCCCATCCAGGATGTGCTCCGCCGCGGTGACGAAGTCGTCGTCCAGGTCATCAAAGAAGGGATCGGCAATAAAGGCCCCACCCTTTCCACCTACATCAGCATCCCCGGGCGCTACCTGGTCCTCATGCCAGCCCTCGGCCGCGTCGGCGTCTCGCGAAAGATCGAAGACGAAGACGACCGTCGCCGCCTGCGGGATATTCTGCTGGACCTCAACCCCCCCAAAGGCCTCGGCTTCATCATCCGTACCGCGGGTATCGGGCGAACCAAACGCGAATTGTCTCGCGATATGGCCTATCTCCTGCGGTTGTGGAAAGTCATTGTCCGCCGGATCAAAAAGTCCGAGGCACCCACCGATATCTACGAAGAAAGCGATATGATCATTCGCACGATCCGCGATATCTTCACGGGTGACGTCGATGTGATCTGGGTCGATCAACAAGAGGCCTACGAACGAGCCAAGGAATTCCTGCAGATGGTCATGCCCCGGTACGTGGGCCGCCTCCAGCACTATGCCGGCAAGGAACCCCTCTTTCACAAGTACCGCCTGGAAGACGAAATCCGCAAAATCCACTTGCGCGAAGTGCCCCTCAGAAAAGGTGGCTCGATCGTGATCGATCAAACCGAGGCCCTGGTGGCGATCGATGTCAACAGCGGTAGCTTTCGGACCGATGGTGATGCCGAGGAATCCGCCTTCCAGATCAACCAGCTGGCCGCCCGCGAGATCGCTCGGCAACTGCGACTCCGCGACCTCGGAGGCGTCGTCGTCAACGACTTTATCGATATGCGGATGGAACGGCATCGCCGAGGCGTCGAACGGGCCCTGCGGGATGCCGTCAAAAGAGACCGCGCTCGGACGAAAATCCTGAGGACCAGCCCCTTTGGGCTGATCGAAATGACCCGCCAGCGGATTCGACCCAGCCTCAAACGGAGCGTCTATCGGGAATGCCCCAGCTGCGCCGGCGCCGGGGTGGTCAAGACGCCCGAAAGCCTCTCCCTGGAAGTCGTACGGCTCCTGATGCTGGCCGCCCAGACGCCCAAGGTCGCGCAGATTCACGTCACCGTGGCCGAAGACGTCGCCAGCTACCTCAACAACCGGAAACGCCGTGAAATCGCCCATTTGGAGGAGGACGCGGGTGTCTCGGTCGAGATATTTGCCAAAGAAACCAGCTTTCCCGAACAGGTCGATATCGAATGCCTCGACGCGGCAGGACGAACCCTCCCCTTTGAACACCCCTAACCGCCGGTCCCGCGGGCCCCATCGCCCCCAACCGCCAGCGGCGCCCCGTGGGCTCGACGACCACGGCGGCCAGCGGTAAACTACTCAGTTTGAACCCCCATCTGCAGCAACTGGGGCAGGGGAGGAAGCTCGGCAGGGCAAAGCACCCTGCCAGGGCTGTGCCGTCCCGCCCGGTCCAGCAGCCACGACGCGGCCCCCGCCCTCAACCTTGGATTCCCCACGATGTACGCGATCATCAACGACAGTGGCAAACAACACAAGGTGGAAGAAGGCGCTGAACTGAATGTCGATTTCCGCGACGTCCACAAGGGGGACGAATTGACCTTCGACAACGTCCTCTGCGTCAGCAGCGACAAAGGCGTGCAGATTGGCAGTCCGACGCTGGCCGGAGCATCGGTGACCGCCGAAGTCCTCGGCTTTTCCCGCGGACCCAAGCTGGTCGTGCAAAAAATCCGGCGGCGGAAGAACTCGCGGCGGAAAACGGGCCACCGCCAGCTGTACACCACGGTCAGGATCAATAAGATCGTGGCGCCCTGAGCTGCGGCCCTCTAAGCTGCGGCCGGCTGACTTGTGACCGGCTGACTGATGGCCCGCTGAGCCGCAATTGGCAACGGCGCTTTCTATAGCTCCGGTGACCTGGCCGAGACCCGCCCACGTGGCATGGCGTCTCCTGGGAAAAGGAAGACGCACGTGCGTGGCCTCTCCAGCGAGAAAGGATGCATTGCGGGTCCTGGGAACGCTGCGAGCAGTACTAGACGGGATGCATTGCGTGTCCTGGGAACAGCGATGCATTGCCTGTCCTGCTGCCAGGGATGCTGCCAGGGCTCTCTTGCCAGGGATGGGGCGTTCTGAGGCTCAGCCTGTGGCGGGTCGGGGGTGGTCGGCCCTAGTCGTCTGCGTCATCCAGCGGCGGCCGGCCCGCCTTGGTCCGGATCCGATTGATCATCCGCAACAAGGACGGGCGATGCAGCACCCTCCGCTCCACCGCCCGCTTGCCAGGGATGTCCAGCAACATCACGCCCACCAGCAAGGCCAACAGCCCCTGGCCTGGCGTGATCAGCATCACCAGCCCCGCGGCGATCAGCAATCCGCCAACCAGATTCTTCACGACCAGCACCAGCCAGCGGACCAATGGATGCGTGTCTTGCAAATAGGCAAACCGGGGCGTCTGACTCGTAAAGTAATCCTGGGGCAAATAGATGATCACCAGCGGCAAGACGATCAGACTGCCGACAAACATCAGCAGCGAGAAGAGCACAATCCAGGGTCCTGCCTCGTGGAGGTCCATCATCCCCACCAAACCGCGCCCCCTCATCATCCCCCCTCCCAGGACACGCAATGCAGTCCTCTTACAGTCCTCGTACAGGACAGGCAATGCAAGTGTGCGAATTCCTCCCGTGTCACCAAATCTGGTATCGGTCTCTGCGAATTGCGGCAAATTACGGAATAGGGGCAAATTATGGCACGCAGATTATGGGACAGGCAATGCATCTGGAGGACCTGCATTCGAGTGCCAATCGTCTGCGGCCTTTCTGGGGTACTGGACGCCTGTATATTGACCGGTATAATGGGGGCAACCTGGTTAAGGAGGTACCCACGATGACCGTCGCTCGTTCTCATTTGGTGGATGTCTCAGTCACCCCCTGGTATCACGTGATTTCCAAGACCGTGCGGGGTGCCTTTTTGCTGCGGGACGGAGAACTGGACCGCAAACAGTGGTTGGAAGATCGCCTGCGGGTGCTTAGCGAGGTCTTCGCCGTGCAAGTGGCCGGTTTCGCCGTGCTGGATAACCACCTGCACCTGCTGCTCCGCCTCCTCCCCGAACAGATCGACAGCTGGTCGGATGAAGAGGTCCTGCGACGTTGGTTTACGATTCATCCACCCCGGCTCAACCGCAAGCCGATCGACGTCACTGCGGCAGTGATCCGCGATCACGCAGCAGACGGTCAGCGGG
The DNA here is from genome assembly GCA_964347545.1 of uncultured Planctomycetaceae bacterium. Classification (GTDB taxonomy): domain Bacteria; phylum Planctomycetota; class Planctomycetia; order Pirellulales; family UBA7805; genus CS4-C045. The sequence goes on from CAYFZZ010000084.1 coordinate 39,880, forward strand.
TGGCCCGGGCCCGCCAGCGCCTGGCAGACCTCGGCTGGTTCATGAAGTCGCTCAAGGAACCCCTGGCTCGAATGGCCAACCAAGCGGATGGGACCACGGGCGCTTTTTGGCAAAGCCGCTACAAATCGATCGGGATTCTCGATACCGAGGCGCTCTTGGCCGCGTGTGCCTATATCGACTTAAATCCGAAGGCGGCCGGACTTGCCGCCTTGCCGGAGAAGTCGCCCCATACCTCGATCCGTACTCGGGTGGAGCATTGCCGCAGGCGGGGCCGCCTCCAGGATTTATCTGC
>CAYFZZ010000085.1:0-6973 GCA_964347545.1 uncultured Planctomycetaceae bacterium
GTCGGCACCTTCCCGGACGTGCCCCCGCCGGACCGGCTGGCCCTCCTGTTCCACGCTGGCGAAACACCACTGGGGATGTCCGGCCAGCGCGCGGATCATGTCCATCACGTGGGTGCCCAGGACCCACAGGTCTTCGCCCCCGCCGCGGCGATCCTCCTTGCCCCGCCCCCGATATTCCAGCACCTTGCCAAAGCGGCCCGCCTCCAGCAGCCGCTTGACGCGAGCCAGCTTGGGGCTGTAGCGGGTGGGATGAGCGATAACCAGTTTGGCATGGGTCCGCTCGCAGGCGTCCACAATCTCGTCCGCCTCGGCCAGCGACCGACAGAACGGTTTTTCCACATACATGTGAATCCCCCGCTGGGCCGCCGCCACGGCCATCTCCCGGCGACGATCGATCCAGCTGGGCGCAATCACCAGCACGTCCGGTTGGACGACGTCCAGCATCTGGCGGTAGTCCGCAAAGGCCTTGGTCACCCCCAGCTTGGCCGCCGTCTGCGCTCGACCCCGCTCGTCGTCATCAGCCACCGCTACGATCTGCGTGTCCGGTACACCCACAAAGGCCTCGTCCAGGGCATGCCCGTAACCTCCTCGTCCCGTGCTGCCAATCACGGCCACGCGATACAAAGGATCCATCGCTGTTTCCTCACGAAAATAAAGGGAGCCGGTCGGGGCGGGTGCCGGTGGTAAAGGGGGCCCGTGGTCAAAAGGGCCCGTGGTCAAAAGGGCCCGTGGTGTGGGTCGATTATAACGGTAACCGCAGGGGAGATCATCGCGGCAGCGCCCCGGGGCAAGACCGCGGGGTCCCCCCCCGCGTCCGCGGTGCCGGAAACGGAAGAGATCATCTGCGGGGGTGGAAAAAGGACCGTACGGCGGGCATGGCTGTTACCCTCCCACCGCTCTGGTATGATGAACCCTTGTCGTTGGCTCTTTTTTTGAAGGACCCCCTGGCATGTCCGTGCCCCCCACCCTCCCTGGTCGCCATCGCCCCCCGTCCTCCGGGCGGGTCACTCCACCCCCGGCGGACACGCAGCGGTTGCAGAAGGTGTTGGCCGCAGCCGGTGTCGCCAGCCGCCGGGAATGCGAGCAGTTGATCCGGGAAGGCCGCGTGGAGGTCGATCGCCAGGTGGTGACCCGTTTGGGCACGAAAGTCGACGTCGACAGCCAGGAGATTCGTGTGGACGGCGAGCTCCTTGCGCCTGCCCGCCATGCGTATTACCTGGTGAACAAGCCCCGAGGGGTGGTCTCGACCAGCCGGGATCCGGCGGGGCGGACGCGGGTGATCGATCTGGTGCCCGACGACGTGGGCCGCCTGTTCACCGTGGGCCGGCTGGACCTGGAGAGTGAAGGGCTGATGCTTTTGACCAACGATGGCGAGCTGGCCAATCGCCTGGCCCATCCTCGCTATGGGGTCGAAAAACGGTACGAGGTTCAGGTGGCCGGACATCCGGAAGCGGGCGTCTTGCAAAAATTGCGCAACGGTGTGGTGCTGGCCGAAGGGGTCGTGCGGGCCGAAGCGGTGCGCGTCAAACGGCGGCACAAGCAAAGCACGGTATTGGAGATGGTGTTGAAGGAGGGAAAGAACCGCGAGATCCGCCGCATGCTGGCCGCCGCCGGTCACAAGGTCCAGCGGTTGCGCCGGGTGGCCTTGGGCCCGTTGCGGTTAGGCCCGCTGCCGCTGGGCGCGTGCCGAGCGTTGACGCGGGGCGAGCAGCAGGCGTTGCGGTTGGCCACCAGCGGCCCGCCCGGCCGCGGCCAGCCGGCGGGCACCCGGCGCCGGGGCCGCGGGCCATCCCCCACCCGCCATGGTGCGCAAAGGGCCAGGAGATGAACGAGGTCGAGCTTTTTTTCGCGGCAGGAGTCGGTCTGCGGTACCGCCTGTGGGAGCGCGGGGCCGGCTGTCCCCCCAGAGGGGGAAGGCGTCGCCGGTCCCCCCAGGATGGTCGCCGATGACCAATCCCCTCCACGCGGCCCACTATGCCGACGCGGCTGTCCAGCGGCGTGTTCGCGTGATCGAAAACGTCCCCCTGGCTCGCGACACCTGGCGGATTCGCTTTGAGTGCCCCCAGCTGGCCAGCCGGATTCTGCCCGGCCAATTCGTCATGCTGCGGCTGGCCGATTGCGACGATCCGCTGCTGGGCCGACCCTTGGCCCTGTACGACACCGTGCTGGACAGCCAACAGCAACCCCTGGGAATCGACATCGTCTACCTCGTCCTGGGAAAGATGACCCGGCGGCTGGCTGGGTACCCGCCGGGCGGCGAACTGGAAGTCTGGGGTCCGCTGGGTAACGGGTTCTTTCCCCGGCAGACCGAACATCTGCTGATGGTCGCCGGCGGAATCGGCCAGACCCCCTTCCTGGCCCTGGCTCAACAATATCTGGGCCAGCGTCCGTATGGCGGGGCCCCAGAACCGCGGGCATCGGCCACTCGTGTGACCCTGTGCTACGGCGCGCGGAGTGCGGATTATCTGGCGGGGGTCGAAGATTTCGAACGGGTGGGGGTGGAGGTGCGGTTGAGCACCGATGATGGGACGCGCGGGCACCACGGGTTGGTGACCGAGCTGTTGGCGGATGCGTTGAGCGGGGGAGGGGAGGGGACCCTGGTCGCCTGCTGTGGCCCCGAGCCGATGATGGAAGCGGTCTCCCAGATCACCGCCGCGGCGGGTGTGCCCTGCCAGGTCTCGCTGGAAACCCCCATGGCTTGCGGCATCGGGATCTGTTTCAGTTGCGTGGCCCGCGTCCGGGACCAGCAGGGTGGCTGGGATTACAAGCGGACGTGTGTGGACGGGCCGGTGTTTGCGGCCGAGCAGATCGAGTGGTAAGAGGTTCAGCTCGGCCAGGTTGGCCGTGGCCTAGCGGCTGACCGTCTCGTCCCAGATCGCCACTTCAAAGCGTCCGCTGGCATCGGCCGCGCCGCGCAGCATGGCGGGGGTGTTGAAGGGGAGGGCCAGGGAGCCATCCGCAGCGACGGCGATGATTCCGCCCACACCCGGTGCCAGCGTGTGATCGATCACCTCCTGGGCGGCGTCGACCAGCGTCATCTGCTTGTACTCGATCAAGGCGGCCACGGTATGGGCCACGCTGTGGCGGATGAATTCCTCGCCCCGCCCCGTGCAGGAGATGGCACACACCCCGTTCTTGGCGTAGGTTCCGGCGCCGATGATGGGGGAATCACCGATCCGGCCTGGCATCTTGAAACTGGTGCCGCCCGTCGAAGTGGCGGCCGCCAGGTTGCCCTGTTTGTCCAGAGCCACAACCCCGATCGTACCCCGGCTGAGTCCCAGGTCGGGACGGGGCGGATTCGACGAATCGCCGGCGGCCCACAAGGCGCGGAGTCTTGGCGTGTAGAAGTAATCGGGATCGACCAGGGCCACCTGCATCTGAGCGGCAAATTGTTCCGCCCCCACGCCGGCCAGCAACACGTGATCGGTTCGCTGCATGACCAGGCGAGCCAGGGAAATTGGGTTTTTGACGGTCCGCACGCCGGCCACGGCACCGCAGGCCATCGTCCGGCCGTCCATGATCGACGCATCCAGCTCGTGGGCGCCCTGATTGTTGAACGCGCTGCCTTTGCCGGCATTGAACAAGGGGTCATCTTCCATGGCCCGGGCGACCGCTTCCACCACCTCCAGGCTGGACCGGCCCTCCGCTAAAAGATGGCGGCCCAACTCCAAAGCCCTGCTCAAGCCGTCCCGGTAATCGGCCTGCACGTCGGCGGGCAACAGGCGGTCGGCCGTGCCACAACCACCGTGTATGGCGATCGCGTACCGTTCGCTGGTCGCCTTATCAGTCGGCTCGACGGCCATAAGCTGCCCGGCTGTGACAGCGCCAAGCGCCGCCAGGAATGCGAGGAAGAAGTGGATAAGATGCAACATCGAAGACGCCTGGTTTCCACATCCACATACGATAACGGTAACTATCGGGTCTTGGACCACAGGGATTGCGATTGCCCGCCGGGCCCTGCAGGTGACCCCCAGTTTCCGCAGTCGGCAGCGTCTGGTCGACCTGCACCGGCCGCAGGACATTGAAAGTCTGCACGCCCCGGAGGGGAAAAAGTCCCCGCCAATCCGCAAGGCCGGTGCCCCGCTACTAACCGGGACAAGCGGTTCAAACGGCGATGTGCCCCAGGCAGTTACGATCTGCACGGTCCGCAGGGGAGGCAGAAATTGCCGAGTTGGTACGGGCTTCGCAATGCGGGACGCGGGTGGCGGGCTGCGGGCTGCGGGCTGCGAGCTACACGATGGGAAACCGCCGTCCGCATTGGTTTTTGCTGAGCGGTCCCGGCGCGCCGGGACTAGCCGCCGGTGGCCCAGGCAATGAGCGTGTCGCCGGAGATACGGGTCGCGAGATACGAGATCCGCGATGCGAGCTGCGTGATGGTAAACCGCCAGCGTCAGAGGGCCGGAGTCTGGCTCCTTTTTCGGCCACCGACATCGGGCCCCCGCGCAAACCCACTCCCGAAAAAGGTGCCTGACTCCCTGGCGACGCAGGAAACATTCGTGCTTGTCTGTGAGCGGTCCCGGCGCGCCGGGACCGCTCAGAAAACCAACGGGGCCATCCTTTGGCGGTTCGCCAAAGGCGAGCTCTGCGCTGAATCCGCATCCCGCATCGCGAAGCCCGCATCGCGAAGCCCGCAACCCGCCACCCGTAACTCGCCGCCCCCTCAGCAGCGCCGTCTTGCGACTGGCTCAGAAACCAAAAAAACTGCGCCTCCTCACCCCCGACGCCACTCGACTTTCATCGGTACATCGGACCCCCTGGCTTTCCTCGGGATCTGCAATCGAACGTTACGTCTTTTCTTCCTGCTCTTCCTGCCCTGCGTGGTAACTCGCTCGGACTCAAAATCCCTAAATGCCGAACATGCGGGTGCGGCAGGGGGTTGTAGCGTGACAGCGGTTTCCACTTATCGCCCACCGCGACTAGTCTTTCCTCCGCCATATCGGAATAGGCGTAGGTGCGGTCGGCTTTGGTGCCGGTCGAGACCTCTTCCACCAGTTGAAATGCACCACAAACGGCGGGGGTCCAACCGCGGGGTCCAGCACCCGCCGGCGGCGGAGCAGATTCTGGCCGCTGAGCGATTCCCGACGACTCGTCTTTGTCTCTCACCGACACGCGGCAAGTCCCCTTGCAAGGAAGTCGTTTTCGCCGCGGGGTACGGCCAGGACAACGCCCCTTTCGTTGCCCGCTGCAGAGGTGAGCGGGGTTGAGGAACGCGGAAGGGAAAAGAGCGGAAGGGTGGAGAGGGGAGGTGAGGACCGGAGGGACCACCGCGGCCCGGCGGCGGCCGGCACTGCGGCTGGCCCAGGGACAGGGGTGCCGCCACGGACCGGGTGTCCTGCCCCTCTGCGGGCTGGCGCCGGCAGAGCCGTTTCCTGGACGGCAGCGGCCCGCTCGCCCCGCCGGCGACAGCCCTCCCCCCCAAGGGGCGCCGCCAAAGAGAATACAATAGGGTTGCCGGGAAAAATGCGGATCGAGAACCGGCAGTATCTTTTCGATCGCCGGGGCGTGATCGGAGGGCCCAGGTCCTGGATAAACAGCTGGCCGCCGTCTACGCTAGAGGCGTGATGGCCGGGTTGGATCTGGTCGAGAGGGTCGGGTCAAAACGTAAGGATGAGTATCGAGAGATGATGATGAACAAGTTGTGGTTGCTGGGATTGTGCGCGGTGGTGCCCGCGGTGGCCGATGCGGCTCCCCGCCCAAATATCGTCTTGATCGTCACGGATGACCTGGGCTGGCAGGATGTGAAATGTTATGACATCGATGCCCCTTCGCCGATGGAAACGCCAAACATCGACAAGCTGGCCAGCCAGGGGGTGCTCTTCTGGCAGGGCTATGCGCCTGCCCCCACCTGCGCCCCGACGCGGTGTGCGATTATGAGCGGGAATCATCCGGCCCGGGCCCAGAAAACCCACGTGGTGGGCGGGGCACCGCCGGTGCCATATCACCGGACGGCGTGGAGAATGATCGAGCCGTGGTACAGCGGACGGATGCCGGAGGACGAGCTGACCCTGGCCAAGCTGCTGCGGCAAAATGGCTATGTGACCGGCCATTGCGGGAAGTGGCACATGGCGATCAACCATTTTGCGTTTCCCCAACCGGAAGACCAGGGTTTCGACTGGACGCGTCACAACCTGGGGACGACGCGAAAGATGCAACCGGATCGGCTGAGCGGGTTTGCTACGACCGATCCCGACGACCCCTACCGCCTGGACAAAAACGGCTTTGCCCATCACCAGAACAGCGAAGATGCGCTGACCTTCGTCCGCGAACACCAGGACCAGCCCTTCTTCCTGTACTATGCCACCTGGCTGGTCCACACCCCGATCCACACCCGCAGCCGGGCCTTGCTGGACAAGTACGTCCAGAAGCTGGGCGTCGAACTTCCCGCCGACCCGCAGGCGTGGACCGGGGAGGGGCAAACCAATCCGTTCTACTGCGCGATGGTCGAAGAGCTGGATTACTACGTGGGCCAGCTGCTGGACTACCTGGATCAGACCGAAGATCCGCGGTGGCCGGGGCACAAGTTGAGCGAGAATACGTACATGATCTTTACCTCGGATAACGGTGGCATGGAGAAGGTCCCCCACGAGATCATCACTTCCAATGATCCGCTCGATCGAGGCAAAATCTCGCTGAAGGAAGGGGGCACCCGCGTGCCGCTGATCATTACCGGCCCCGGCATCCCGGCGGGGGTCCAGTCAGACGTGATGGTCAACGGGCTGGACTTCTACCCCACCATCCTCCCCCTGATTGGCATCGACAAACCGGCCGGCAAACTCCTCGACGGTTGCGATCTGGCGCCCCTCCTGCGGCAAGATCCGACCGATCCGGCCCTGGTCCGCCAGGCCGACGGCCGGGTGCGAGACACGATGGTCTGGCATTTTCCCCACAGCGTTGTGTTGCACAGCACCATCCGCCAGGGGGATTACAAGCTGATTCGCAATTATGACCACGTGAAAAACCCCCGCGTCCCGGA
>CAYFZZ010000086.1:0-27840 GCA_964347545.1 uncultured Planctomycetaceae bacterium
TCGGACGGTAGGGTCCCTCAACCCTCGCCCCGAGCCCAGCCACCAGGATAAAAGAAGACTGTTGCAAGCCTGTGCAGCTAATTCGGTTCCGGCAGCACGATTGCCGCATTTTCGGCGAACGACGCCTGGCCGGCTTTGCCGCCGATCCGATACTCGATCTTCAGCACTTTCGGTATCCCCGGCGCTGGATCACCGCCGAAGGCCTCGTTGTAGCTTTTCGACGACAAGGCGATGACGGGCAGAATGCCTGCACGGTCTTGCAGGAGTTGGGTCACGTCTTTCCCCTTGTCGCCGTGTCCGTAGGTGGCCTTGACAATCTCGATGTTCACCGGCGTGAGCCCGATTTGCTCCAGCAGTGTCCGGGCCTCGGCCAGATCGCCGCTCAGCTGCGACGCAATGGTTCCCGCAGCTTGCGTGGCGTCCGCCTTCAGCGCCGGTTGTTGGGCCGCTTGGGCGACCACTTTCAGCATCGCCAGGCTGGGATAACGGGTGGCCACTTCCAGGACCAGCTTCTGCTCCTCCTTCCGCTCGGTGGCCTCAAGCGCCTCAAGGCACATTGCGACCCGCTGTGCCTCGGGCATATGAAACTGGCGAGCGAGCCGGATGTAGCCGCGGAGAGCACGGATCTTGAATTTCCCTGGCGGGAGGACCTGGGCCAAGTCGAGCAGGACGGGTCCGGCTTGGAGGGTCATGGTCTGGCCCAGCAGGCGGGTAGCCGCATCCGCCCGTTCCGCATGGCCGCTCTTGGCGGCCGCGGAAAGCGCGGCCAGCGAGGTGGGGTTGTGCAGGTGGCCCAGAACCTCCAGCAGTTGCAGCTGGCTGGCGGGCGGCGCTTCTGCCAGCGCGGCCACAAGTGCCGCGGCACATGCGTCGCCGTCAGGCATGCGGACGCAGGCGGCCCGCAGCGCCTTTTCCGCGACGGAGGCATCTTCGGCATGCGGGGGCGAGGCGACGCGGGCGATCAGCAGCGACAAATCGTCTTGCCCGATCGTCTCACTCAGGGCGGTCAGTGCCACCTGGCGGATCCGGGCGTCAGGGTCATCGACCGCTTGGACCAGAGCGGAAATGGCGTCGATCCGCCGTTGTCCGACCAGCTGGATCAAGACAGCCCGCGTTTTTCCCTGGGCCTGATCGAGGCGATGAGTGATCTGAGCGTCGATTTGTTCGCCGGGCATGGCGACCAGTGCCGCTTGGGCGGTGCCGGCCACCTCCGCGTCGTCTTCGGTGGCAATCTCCAGCAGCGTCGGTACGGCCGAGGGATCGCCGGCGTTGCGGAGGACGCCGATAGCGCCGATTCTGGTCGATTTGGGGCCGCTGCGGGCCGCCTGCAGCATGGCCGGTGAGGCGGCCGCATCGCTGCGGTCGGCCAGTACGCCCAGCAGCAGCGCCGCCCGCTGGGGTGTGGCCCGCGCCAGCTCGCCGGCCACGGCATCCGCCACCCGTTGGCCGGGCATTTCCCTGGCGGTCATCAGGCCGATCTGCAACAGTCGTTTGTCCTGGGCGCGTAGTTGCTGAACCAGCAGCGGGATCCCGTCGCGATCTCGTGCCAGGATCGCGCCCCGGGTCGCTTCCACAACGCGCTGGACGGGCACGTCGGCCTGGCGCACTTGATCGTAAATCGCTGTCGCTTCCCCCTTCTTGCCCGCATTCAGCAATCCCTCCGCGGCATAAATACAGCCCTCGGCGACGGCTGAACGAACCTGGTCTCTGGCGTCGGTCAGTGACTGCCTCAGCTTGGCCATCGCCGGCTGGCCGCCGATCTTGCCTAAGGCGACGGCCGCGGCTGCCGCAACCTGCTGATCTTCCTGCCGAAGTCGCTCAATCAACGCCGGCACCGCGGCCGCATCGCGGCGGACGGCCAGCGAATTGATGACGCCGATCAGCGAGCGGCCTTCCAAGGTTTTCATGGCACCCCGCAAGGCCTCGTCCGCCGCCGGTCCCGGAATCGCTTCCAGGGCGATGCGGGCCCAGGAGATCAGCTGGGGGTCGTTCAGCAGGGGGGCCAGGGCGGGGACGGCGTCTGGCGAACCGTAGATCGCCAGCTGCTTGCAGGCCATCGCTTTCTGGGCCGGCGGTGTATCGGCCGACTGGAGGATGGCGATCAGTTGTGGTTCTTGTTCCCGGCCTGCCGGGGCATCGTCGGCCGCTTGCCCGGAGAGGCTCGCGGCGGCGAGGACCACCGCTGCCAGGAGGGTACCGATCGTGTTGGGTCGAATTTCACGCATGGTAGATTTCCTGCTGGTTGTCTTTCGTCGAAAGCTGTTTTTTATAAAAGGTGTTTGGCACCTTGAAAAAGTTGTTGACGGACCTTAGATCCTCCAGGGACCGCGCAGTGATTCGCTCAGCAGCCGATTCGCCTCGGCGTCGTTGATGAACTGGTGACGGGCCAGGTTATATTTCAGGGGGCGGCCCAGGAAGAGGGCGTTGTTGGCGCCGTGGCAGGCGATGTGTGCATAGCAGGCGGCCTGAGCGTTGGTTTTGGGCTGACCGCGCGACTTGACACAGTCCAAAAAGTCGCGGACGTGGAAGAACGCCGGGGCCCCTCGCAGCTCGGCTACCTCGCGGCCAGCCAGCAGCTCGGGCGAGCTGAATGCCAGTTTGCCGCTGTCGCCCGCTTCGACCCAGCCGGATTCGCCCTCGAAGCGGACGGGGCACGAGCCGAGCCCGATCCAGCCCTGTTCGCGGATGACCAGTTCGACGCCGTTTTCGTAACGAGCGATGATCTGACCGTTCGCCGGCGGGTGGTATTCGACCGGTGCTATCGCATCGGCACCGACCGCCCACTGGCAGAGATCGATGCAATGCGATCCCCATTCCAGCACGCCGCCACCGACCAGTCCGCCACCCTTTTCGAAGTTGAAGCCCCCCATGTCGTGCCGGTTGTAAGGTCGCCAGGCGGCGGGGCCCAGGTACAGGTCCCAGTCGACGACCTCCTGGTCCGGTTCCGGTTCCGCCTTCCGCCAACCGCTCATCTGCGCCCGCATTCCGCCGGGGTGAGCGTGGACGCGTTGGAGTTTGCCCAGCTTGCCGGTCCGCGCCAGCTCGCAGGCAAAGGCGAAGTGGGGCACGTTCCGCCGCTGGGTACCGGCCTGAAACACGCGTCCGGTGCGGCGCATCGTATCTCGCAGGATCAGGCTCTGCTGGATGTTTTTCGTGCACGGTTTTTCGCAGTAGATGTCTTTGCCGGCGCGAGCGGCGTATACCGAAGCGGTGCAATGCCAGTTCGGACCGGTGGCGATCAGCACGGCGTCAATGTCATCTCGGTCCAGCAGTTCGCGGAAGTCACGATAGGTCGCGCAAGCCGAGTTGCCGTGATGCCGGTCGGCGATTTGCTTGACCTTGCTGCGGCGTTCGGCCTTCACATCGCAGACGGCGAGGAACTGGACGTCGGGTTGTTGCAGGAAGTTGCTCAGCACGACGCGCCCCCGGTTTCCGATCCCGATCCCGCCTACCGTAATCCGCTCGCTGGGCGGTACCGCCCCATCCCGGCCCAGGGCGGAACTGGGAATAATCTGTGGCGCCAGGGCGGCCGCGCCGGCCGAAAGCGACGCCTGCAAAAACCGGCGGCGTGGGAGACGGGGTGAAGGTGGTCGCATGGCGGTTCTCCTTTATCTTGATCCTGTGATTCTGATTCTGATGCTCTTGTGTCGAGCGTGTCTGGCGTCCTCAAGCAGCCCAGGGCGATCAGCACCGGCCCCGGTCGAAGATACGGCTCAGAGCGGAATCCAAGCAGGGCACAGGTAGGCCGTGTAAAAAACCCTTTCCGACCCATGCGGGATGCCATCTCAGGGTGGACTCCTCGATGGTGTAAAGTTTGAACTTGGAATGTTGCCTCGGCCCGAGTGTCTTAATGCTGGGATCCTGCTGCGAAACAGGATTCGCCAAGTGTCGCTGACGTGAACCGATCACGCACCCCAGAGCCCAGAGGGCGGGGGCAGGTCCAAAAAACCGTTCGTGTGAGTATACCAAACTTGTTTTCATTTTTCAGGGCGCCGGCAGCGGCTGAAGGGGTGGGGAGGTGTTGGAAACGTCGGCTTGGCCGTTATGGGAAGTGATATTTTTCCTGTCCTGCGTTTTACCCCGGCACTGCGTTTTACCCCAGCATGGCGAAAATCTCGTAACACACGTATAATCTCGTTTGGTAGATCCCCAGGCAAAACATCTCCAGAGCGGGGGCAGCGGTGCGCTGACAAGCGAATCGGGAACGATCGCGCGAGGATCAGAGGGCTCAGTTGAATGTGTCCAAAGATGGCCAGATCACAATGAACGCTCGACAAGCGGTCGGATGACTCAGGAAGGCGATCAGTGAAACGGGCGGTGATTACGGGGATCACGGGGCAGGACGGGTCCTACTTGGCCGAATGGTTGCTGGAACAGGGCTATGAAGTGCACGGGATCGTCCGCCGAGCGGCTCTGGAAGATCCCGCTCACCGGCTCTCGCGGCTGAGCGAGATTCTGGATCGGATCCAGCTGCATGCGGGCAGCATGGAGAGCTTTGCCAGCCTGTTCACGCTCATCTCTCGCGTCCAGCCCGACGAGCTCTACCATTTGGCCGCACAAAGCTTTGTGACCTATTCGTTCGAAGATGCCTTCTCCACCTTTCGCGCGAATATCGATGGCACCCAGTTTGTGTTGGAGTCGGTCCGCCAGTGCGCGCCGCAGTGCAAAGTCTATTTTGCCGGATCCAGCGAGATGTTTGGGCAGGCGGCCGAGGTGCCGCAAAGCGAAACCACCCGCTTTCACCCCCGCTCGCCCTACGGCATCTCCAAGGTGACCGGTTTCCACCTGGCTCGCAACTACCGCGAAGCGTACGGCATGTTCGTCTGCTCGGGGATCCTCTTCAATCACGAATCCCCGCGGCGGGGCTACGAGTTTGTCAGTCGCAAGATCACCTCGCACGTGGCGCGGATCAAGAAAGGACTTCTGCAACAACTCCCGCTGGGCAACCTGGAAGCTCAACGGGACTGGGGATATGCCAAGGACTACGTGCGAGCCATGCATCTCATGCTGCAGCACCAGCGGCCCGACGACTACGTGATTGCCACGGGCGAGTCCCATTCGGTGCGCGAGTTTTGCCAGCTGGCTTTTCGCCACGTGGGTTTGGACTATCGGGACCACGTCGCGGCCAACGAGGCCTTTTATCGACCGGCAGAAGTCAACTTGCTGCAGGGGGATGCCACCAAGGCTCGCCAGAACCTGGGCTGGCAGCCCACGACCAGCTTCCCGGAACTGGTGGCCATGATGGTCGACCACGATCTGCAATCCGCCTAGCCGCCGCCGCGCTCCGCCCTGAACGCAGAGAAAACGCCATGAAACCCACTCGCCGCTCGTCCTGGCCACCCTTCGCCGGGGCCGCCCTCCTGGTCATGCTGGCCACCGCCGCCCCCCTGCCGGCGACGGCCGCCGAACGGCCCAACTTCATCATCATCCTCACCGACGATCAAGGCTATCAAGATCTCGGCGTTTTTGGCTCGCCCCACATCCAGACCCCCCACATCGACCACATGGCCCAAGAAGGACGGATCTTTACCTCCTTCTACGTAGCCAACCCGCTCTGCTCGGCTTCGCGAGCGGCGTTGATGACCGGTTGTTACCCCAAACGCCTGGGCATGAAAAAGACCGTCTTCTTCCCCCAAGACCGCGTCGGTCTCCACCCCGAAGAAGTCACGATTGCCGATATGTTGCAGGACGCCGGGTATGCCACCGCCTGTATCGGCAAATGGCACCTGGGACACCGGCAGCCGTTTCTCCCGACGCGCCAGGGGTTTGATTCCTATTGGGGGATCCCTTACTCCAACGACATGACCCATCCCGACAACAAACAGAGACCTCCCTACGGGAAATGGGACGAGGGGTGGCGAAATCGTGAGGATACTTTTCGCTGGAAGACCCCCTTGATGGAGAATGAGGAAATTGTCGAGCTGCCGGTCGATCAGCGGACGATCACGCGGCGGTACACAGACAAGGCCGTCGAGTGGATCACGGCCCACAAGGACCAGCCCTTCTTTGTCTATCTGGCGCACAGCATGCCGCATGTGCCTCTGTTCGTCCCCGAAGATGTCTACGATCCCGACCCGCACAAAGCCTACCGCATCGTGATCGAACACATCGATGCCGAAGTCGGACGGGTGGTCCGGACCGTCAAGGAGCTGGGGTTGAGCGGCCGGACGTACATCATCTTCACCTCCGACAACGGACCCTGGTTAAGGATGAAACATCATGCCGGCCAGGCCTTGCCCCTCCGCGGCGGAAAAGGAGGCACGTACGAGGGCGGTCAGCGGGTGCCTTGCGTCATGTGGGGACCCGGCCGGATCCCGGCCGCCACCCGGACCGATGCCCTGACCAGCACCTTGGACCTGCTGCCCACGCTGGCCCGGCTGGCTGGCACCGAACCCCGCCCCCGCGGTCCGATCGACGGCCTGGACATCTCCGGCGTGATGCATGGCAGCGACCAGTCACCCCGCCGCGAATTGCTCTATTACACCTCGCAGGTGGAAGGGCTGCGCCAAGGAGACTGGAAAATCCGCCTGCGCGAAGGGCGCGAGGAACTGTATCATCTGGCCGACGACATCGGGGAACAGACGAACCTCGTGAAAAAATTTCCCGAAAAGTTCGCCAGCCTGAAGGCCCGGATGCAAGAACTGGATGCCCAGATCTCCCAGGAGGTGCGCTCGCTGGGCGAGGACCCACCCTAGCCTTGTTCCACATAGAGGCGGCCCGGGATCGGGGCCGCCGCCAGCCCCCGCCCCGCGGGAGGGCTCAACGAGCCGCCACGTCGAAACAGAACAGCAGTTCCTGGTCGCGGAGGTACAGCCGGCCGCCGACCACGACCGGATGCGTCCAGATGCGGCCCGCCGGTTTCCGCAGCTCGGTTTGGGGCTCCAGCACAAAGCGGCCGTGTTCCCGCCAGCCCGCCGGGGACGCTTCGGCCAGGACCACCGACCCGTCACTCTCGTCCAGGCAGTACAACCGCCCGTTCACACAGGTCACCGCGCCTTTGCCCAAGGCCTTTTTCTCGTTCCACACCTTTTTCCCGCTGGCAAAGTCTTGGCACAGCCAGCCGACGCCGTCGGAATAGCCGTACACGTGGCCATCGACCAGGACCACACCCCCATGGTGGTTTTTCATGACCTTGTTGGCGTAGACCTCCTCCACGCGGTGCCCCGGCCCCAACCTCACCCGCTTGCAGCCGACGCCGTAGCCGGAAGTAATGTACACGCTGCCGTCATGAAAAATCGGTGTGGGAATCACGGCGGTCTGTCCCGCCCAGTCGCTTTTCCACAACAGCTGGCCATTTTCCGCATGGATCCCGACCAGCGACTGCATCGTCAGCTGGATGTACTGCCGCACCCCGTCGTGATCGGCGGCAATGATCGAGGCATATTGAGCGCCGTCGGTGAAGTCTTGGCTGTGCCAGAGGACTTCGCCCGTCTGCTTGTTCAAGGCGGCCAGCGCACCTTGCTCGCCACCGGGAGTACAGATTAATCGCTCGCCGTCGACCAGCACCGATTCGCTGTAGCCCCAGTGGGGGATCGAGCCGCCCAATTCCTGCATCGTGGTCTGCCACCGCACCCGTCCCTCGCTTACGTCGGCACAGACCAGGTTGCCGCGGGCCGAGAGGGCGTACACGAACTGGCCATCGACCGTTGGCGTCCCGCGGGGGCCATCGCCCCAGCGGTTTTCAAAGACCGGGCCCAACTCCAGCGACCACAAGCGGTCGCCGGTTTGGGCGTCGAGCGCCAGCAGGTGTTCGGCTTCGTCACCAGCCCCCATGATGAACAGCCGCCCGTCCACGATCGCAGGACCGGAATAGCCCAGCCCCGTGTCGCGGGACAGCCACAGCAGCGAGGGGCCGCCGGCGGGCCACTGATCCAGCAACCCCTTTTCCGTCGCCACGTCCGTGCGGTCCGGCCCGCGAAACTGAGGCCAGTCCCCTTCCACGCCACTCCAGGGGCGAGGAGGAGCCGCGGCGGGGGGCGCATCGGCACAGGCGACCAGCCAGCAGCCGGTCAAGGCGATGATGAGCAGGTTTCTGAACATCCCGTCTCCTCTCCTGCAGGTATACCAGGACTGGGAACGAGCGGTCAGCGACCTTGCCGGGTCCGCCCGGTCCGCGGGGCGATCACACCCCGCAAACACCGTCGGTCATCGTAACAGGAACTCCTCCACGGCCCCAGTGGGGCGGCTGGGACGCGGGGTTGGGTATAATCCAACCGGCGGCCAAGAGATTTGCCGGAAAAGGGAAAAGAATGATGAACAGGATGCCGTGGAACATGTTGGCGCTGGCCGTGCTGGCCGTGTGCTCGCCGCACGCCGCCGGCCAGGAGCAGACCCCCGTCGGTGAAGAAAGTCCGCTCGAGGAAAAGGCACGCCCGCCCGAGGAGAAGATACGCCCGGTCGAGGGGAAGTTGAACCCAGCCGAATGGCAGTTTCAGCAAACCCTGTCCGGGGCCGTGCTGGTCGGCCAGTTCACCACCCTGGGTGGCGCGGGGGGAGCGAAGTTGAGCGACGAGCGGTATACGATTCGGAAAGTTTTCAAGGTGGAGGGCAAACCGAACACCTGGCGGTTCTTCGTGCGGATCCAATACGACCAGCTGGACCTGACCCTCCCGTTACTGCTGGAGGTCTTCTGGGCGGCCGATACCCCAGTGATCACGCTGACCAACCTCACGATCCCGGCCCTGGGGACCGTCTCGGCCCGCGTGCTGATCTTCGGCGATCGTTACGCCGGTACGTGGCAGCATGGCCAGCGGGGCGGGCATCTTTTTGGACGCGTATGGCGCGATCCGGACGCCCCGGCCCCCGCCCCGGCCCCTGCCCCGGCCAACGCCCCGGTCGCCGATACCGCGGCTCCCCCTGAATGACCACCCGCCGACCTCGCCCGACCCGGCGCGCCGCGCTATTTTTCTTCTCGCCGACAACTGTCTCTCTGGTAAGTTGTGCGTCCTGGGAAAAGAAGAACAGCCCTGGCACGTCACCGCTCAGCTAGGTTCTGCCCCAGAGTTTACCCAAGTGGCGTAACCTGCGGACATTTTTGTCCGGCGAGGTGGTCGCGGCGGCTGCCTGACGTTGTGCGACGGGAACCGAGCTAGAATAGAGATGAACACGACCCGTTCGCCGAAAAATTTTACTCCCGCCTGACCATCCCGCCCGACCATCCCGCCCCGCAGTTTTCCGCCGTGAATTACCCTACCCGTCTGCTTTTGCCGTTGGCTTGTGCCCTGACCTTGGCGCTGGGGGTGACGTTTCCGTCGCCGACCCCTGGCGAAGATGACCTGGTCGACATTTCCGCGCCTCCTTTGTCGGAAAGTTCGATCAAGGATACGGCCATCGCCTTGAACTACTGCCGCGCATCTTTTCACCGGATCCGCAAATATCCCCAAGCGCAGGTGCTGGTCGAAGAACGGGAAAAAATCCTGAACAACCTGAACTTGCACGGGATCGAGGACCAGGAGGTGATTGATCTGTACACGGCCGTGCTGGACGAAATCAACCAGACGCAGGTGGGCCAGCAGGAACGGTCAATGCACCAGATGCATTATCGGATGTCCTTCCAGCGGAGGGTTGCCTGGGACCTGCTGGCCTTCGGCACCGACCTGGCTACCGCCAACCTGGGCAACGCCATCCGCCAGGGTGCCAACAGCTGGTGGGATTATCGCGGCATGGCGCATCAGCGCGACAACGAAATCTGGAAAGTCGACAAGGATCGGTTTGCGTCCGTCACCAGAAAGTCCTCCGATTTTCTCAGCACCTCCTGGAAACTGGCGCGGCGGAAGAACATTCCGGACCGCTGGCTGGTCCGCGGCGACGATCTGGACGCCCTGGAGGCGGCTTATCGAGAAAAAAATCCCCAGACCCGGCTTCGCGTCCTGCGGCGGATGGAACCTTACATGCAGGCCTATCCCCCCTACTGGTATTACCTCGCTCGGACCCAACAAGAGCTGGGCGAACTGCCGGCCGCCGCCGATACCTACCGCGACCTGGTCCACGCGGGAGATGGCCACTTTCGGAAAGACGATATGCTGGCCTCCAGCATGGCCAACCTGGCGGCGATCGAGGAAAGCGCTGGCAAGTCCAGTGCCGTCGTGCTGGCTCGTCAAGCCCTCCAGTATTCGACCGACGTCTGGGAAGCCAATTTGATCTGTGCTCGGATCCTCCAGTACCACGGCCGTCTGGATGAGGCCGAGGATGCAATTTTGAGAAATCTGGATGTCGAACTGGAGACGACACAAAGCCGTGTGTTCCTGGCCTCGCTCTATTTCCATGCGGACAAAAAACCCGAGCTCGCTCGGTTCCTCGCCCAAGCGGAAGTCGTGGCCAGCCTGCCGGCCCCCGTGTTGCTGCGGTGCGCCGCCTGTCTGGGAGCCGAACAGACGCCCCCCCCAGCCCTGACCGCCGTGCTGGCGTCGCTGGATGTCCAGCCGCGGCTCCAATTCGGACCGGACGAACTCGTCGTCCGCATGTCGCCCGCCTGGCAGCTGCATCTGGCACAAGTCGACGTCTCGCTGCAGGGTCGCCCGCTGCAAGCCCTGCCCGTGGAAAACGTCGCCGGAGCCCACCAGCTGCGGTTTGCCGACCGGTTTGAATTCGGCAGCCCCCTGGCCGCTCAACCAGACACCCTCCACGTCCAGCTCCGCTTTCGCTACCCCGATCAAACCGTGGTCCAGGTGACGGTTCAGCCCGAGCGGCAGCCGCCCGAGCTGGCGGCGATCCGCGGAAGGGTCCCCCTCCAGGTCTCCAGCCCCCGCCCGACAAACGTGGGAAGCTTGAAGGTGGCAAAGATCGCCGTCAACGACACGCCCATTCCGCTCCAGCGGGTCAGCCGCAGCCCGACGGCGGCCGATTGAACCACCGGGTCGGGTGAGGGGAAGCGCGAAGCGCGATGCGAGATACGGGTGGCGGGCGGCGCGTTTCGAGATGCGGAATGCGGGATCCGCTGACCAATCCCGGCGTGCCGGGACTCACCATTCACCACTGCCAGCGGTCCGGAGTCTGGCTCCTGTAGCCGGCCTCTTCGAGGCCGGTCCCTGCTCCTGTAGCCGGCCTCTTCGAGGCCGGTCCCTGCACGGAAAGGGGCTAGGAGCTAGGGGCTAGGGGTTAGGGGCAGAGAGGGTGATGGGATCGTGGCCGTGGCCGGTCGGCTAGGGTGTCCGAGGCCCCCAACCCCGCGTCGCCTTCCAGGTCAAGACGAACCGCCGAAGGCCCCGGCGGTCAGGGCGATCCACGCCACCAGTGCCACGGCGGCCGTTTCCACGCGGAGCGTGCGGGGGCCCAGGTCGACCAGCGACCAGCCGGCCGCGGTCGCCAGTTCGTCGTCGGTGAAACCCCCTTCCGGCCCCACGGCCAACAGCACGGACCTGCCGGGGGCCGCCAGCTGAGACCGGATCTCGGCCCCCGACGCCCCGCCACCGGGCTGAGCCAACAGGCACAGGGCCTCCGGCGGCGCCTGGGCGACGAAGGCCGGCCAAGCTTGGGGCACCCCGATCTGTGCCAGCCGGTTGCGGCCGCATTGTTTGCTGGCCTCCACCACCACCCGGCGGAGGCGGTCCAGGGCCGCAGGGCCAGGCTGAGCTACCCCGCGTTGGGTGACCAGCGGCACGATCCGGGCCACACCCAGTTCGACCGCCTTTTCGACCAGCCACCGCTGCCGGTCCCCTTTGGGCAGGGCGACGCCCAGCCAGATGGGCAGGGCCAACTCTCGCTGGGCCACCACCCGCTCCAAAACCCGGATCTCCACTTCGCCGCGCCCCGTCCGATGGATCTCCCCCCGGACCTCCGCCCCCTGGCCGTCAAAGACGACCACCTCCCTTCCCGGCTTGGCCCGCATCACGTGCAGCAGGTGATGCGCTTCACCGCCCGTCAAACGGATGCTATCAGTCGTGATCGGCGTTTCGGAAAAATAACGATCGCTCATCAAGCCCTCACGCCCCGCACAACGCTGGTCAAGTCCTCGTCCTGATTCTACCGATCAGCAGAATAAGAAGGTATCGGCTACCGGTGCTGTCACGGCTCTGCCTGCCAGGAGGAGGCACCAGGATGGATGATTTGCCAGGGGGTTCCTACCCGGGGCAGTTTTCTGCGGCCCGTCACGGCGAAGCGTTTTTTGTCAGCCCCACCCGCGACGAAGCCCTCGCCAGGGTGCAGTTTCTCGTGGCCCAGCATCATCCCTGCGGGCTGCTGGTGGGGGAGGCGGGGATGGGCAAATCGTGGTTGCTGTCCGTGCTGGCAGACGCCTGCCGCCGCCAGGGGATGGACGTGGCCCGGGTGAACCTGACCGGGGTGGCGGCCAACGAATTTCCCCTCTTGCTGGCCGCCCAGCTGACCTCGCTTTCGCTGGGCAACCTCCAACCGCTGCAAGCCTGGCGGGCCGTGGAGCAGCGGTTTGCAGAAAACCACTACGCGAAACGGTCGACACTGATCACGTTGGACGATGCCGATCAGGGCGAGCCGGCGGTGTGGGAACAGGTCTTACGGCTGGTCCACAGCGGCGGAGGCCGACCGACCGGCTTGACCGTGGTCTGCGCCAGCCAGGGGGGCGCTGGGGAGCGGATTCCGGTCGAATTTCGCCGGCTCGCGACCCTGCGGATCGAACTGCCGCCGTGGCAGCTGGCCGAGACCCGCGACTTTCTGGCACACCGCCTGGCGGCAGAACCTGGCGAGCGGCGGTGGTTGGACCCCGCCGCGGTAACGCGGATCCACGCGGCGGCCGCCGGCAATCCGCAACGCATCCTCCAGCTGGCCGAACTGGCGGTGCTGGTCGCCACCAGCCAGGACGCCGCTCACGTCGATCCGGTGGTCGTCAGCCAGGCCGAAGCGGAATGGTCCCTGGCGGGCCTGGCCGGGGGCTGAAGGGGTCACCGCCGACCCCCTGCTGCGCCGCGCGTCCCTCACGGCCGCGGTGGCGGTTCCCACCGTGCTACATGTCTTCCTCGGGCATGTACTGTTCGAACCGCTTTTTGGAGACGGCTTTCATGTAAGCGTCGCGGCCGTCGATGGTCCCTTCCTCGACCAGCCTTTCCAGGGCGTCGTCCATCTCCTGCATCCCTTCCCGGCGGCCCGACTGCAGCACGGAGGTCAAGGCTTCGATCTTGCCCTCCCGCACAATGCTGGACACGGCCCGGTTGCCCACCAGGATTTCGTTGACCGCCACCCGGCCCTTGCCGGTTTTTTTGCGGAGGAGTTGTTGAGCCACAATGCCGCGCAGGGACTCGGCCAACATCGTGCGGACCTGGGGCTGCTGGTCCGTCGGAAACACGTCGATGATGCGGTCGATGGTCTTGGGAGCACTGTTGGTGTGCAACGTGCCGTAGACCAGCGTGCCCATCGCCGCGGCGCTCAGCGCCAAACTGATCGTCTCCAGATCGCGCATCTCGCCCACCAGCACCACGTCGGCGTCCTGGCGAGTGACGGCGCGGAGGGCCGCGCCGAAAGAGGCGGTGTGCTTGCCGACCTCCCGGTGGCTGATCATCGACTTCTTGTTGTGATGCACGAATTCGACCGGGTCCTCGATGGTCAGCACGTGCCGCCGCTGAGTTTCGTTGATGTGATTGATCATCGCCGCCAAGGTCGTGGACTTGCCGCTGCCGGTCGGGCCGGTGACCAGCACCAGGCCCGACCGCAGATTGCAGAGATTCAACAGGACCGGCGGCAGGTTCAACTGCTCTAAGGTCAGGATCTGGGTGGGAATGATGCGAAACACCGCCGCATAGCCGGTGCGCTGGAAAAAATAGTTGCAGCGATAGCGATACTGGTCCGCGATGCCGTAAGCAAAGTCGAAGTCCAGGACCTCCAGGTACCGCTGCTTCTGTTCGGGCGTCATGATCTCGGAGAGATACTCGTCCACCATCTGGCGATCCATGACGGGATAATCGTCCTGGACAACCACCTCGCCGTCGATGCGGTACTTGGGCTTCTGATCGACCACCATGTGCAGGTCGGAAGCCCCCGTCTTGGCCATGTTCAGCAGCAATTGGTCGATTTGGGGCATGACTTCTTTATCCGCTGAGGAAGGGGCAAGCCCGCGGCAATCCGCGGCCGATCGCGGGCCGCTGGTTCCTCCGAAAGCCCTGCGGGGAGGCGCCGCACCGCAACGCCGGGGCCACAGCGATCCTCGCAGCGGGCCGATCCCCGCGGGAGTTTTTCTCGGCGTGCATCTTAACCCCCCAGCTCGGTTTCCACCCGTTGCCGTTCGGTGGCTACGGTTAACACATCCTCTTTAGATACTTTCTTGGCCTTGACCAGCTCGATTAAGGCGTCGTCCATTAACTGCATCCCCAGCTTTCGCCCCGTTTGCATGATGCCTCGCAACTGGAACGTCTTGGCCTCGCGGATCAGGTTTCCCACGGCGATCGTGTTGACCAGGATCTCTACCGCCAGCTCCTGGCGCTTGCCGTCCACGCTGGGCAGCAGCAATTGCGAGACAATGCCCCGCATCGATTCGGCGATCATGGAACGAATCTGGCCCTGTTCCTTGGCGGGAAACACGTCCAGCACGCGGTCGATGGTCCGCAGGGCATCGGGGGTGTGCAGGGTGGCAAATACCAGGTGCCCGGTTTCGGCCGCCGTGATCGCCAGGCTGGTGGTTTCCAGATCGCGCATTTCACCGACCATGATCACGTCCGGCGCTTCGCGAAGTGCCGCTCGCAAAGCCGCACTAAAGGTCTTGGTGTGCGGACCAACTTCCCGCTGGTTGACGTGGCCTTTCTTGCAGGGGTGCACGAATTCGATCGGATCTTCCACGGTAATAATGTGCTCGGCACGCGTACTGTTGATCAGATCGACCATGGCTGCCAGGGTCGTGGTCTTGCCGCTGCCCTTGGGACCGGTAATCAACACGATGCCCTGCTTGTATTCGGTAAATTTTTTGATCAGCGGCGGCAGCCGCAGCTCCTCAAAGCTGGGTACCTCGCTGGAGATCAGACGAAAAATACCATCCATGCCACGATGCTGGCGCATGAAGTTGGTGCGAAAACGACCCAGCTCGTCGCCACCGTCGTAACAGAAGTCCAGGTCGTTGGTCTCCAGAAAGTGCTGCCGCCGGGCTTCGTCCAGCAGGGAGAGCAGCGCCTGTTCGCATTGGTCGGCGGGGATCGCCTGCATCCCCTCCACTTCGACCAGCTGGCCGGCCACCCGCAGAATGGGGATCTCGCCCGACTTGATGTGGACGTCCGAGGCATTGGCCGCTCGAGCGGCCAGGAGGATTTGCCGAGCCAGCGGGTCGATGGGCCCCGCCGGGGCGGTCGCGGTGGCCGCCGCGGCCAGGGGGACACCCCCCCCCTCCTCCAACTCCGCCTCGGCCTCCTCTGCCGCGAACTCGTCTGCGACTGCCGGGACTTCCGCGGGCTCTTCTTCCTCGACCTCTTCCTCCTCCTCTTCCGTGTCCCATTCCAGGACCGGCAGATCGTCGGACGGGGTCGGCGAGGACGCCGTGGTCAACTCTTCCTGCTCACCCGCCTCCTCACCCGCCCCCTCGACCGCAGCAGGTACTTCCTCTTCTGCCTCCACCACGTCCACCGCCAAGGGCTCGTCCACCGCCAAGGGCTCGTCCGGGTCGACCAGCGCCGCCGTTCGGGGGGCGGGTGGCGAGGCCACCGCGGGCTCGTCCGCCGGGGCCGTCCCGGCTGCTGCCTTCAGCTCGGCCGCCATGTCCACCGCCGGGGCGTCGGCCGCCACGCGGGAATCGGCTGAGATGATCTCGTCGAACATGGCATCAAACGACTCGTCAGCCGACGGCTGCCGCTCCGTCTGCGGCTCAGTCAGCACATGGCTCTCGCCCCCCCTCTCCTGGTGCTTGGCCAACTGCTTCTGATACAGGGCCAGCAGCTGGCGGGCCTTTTTGACGGTCAGCTTTTCCCGTTTTACCAGAAACTTCACGGCTGTTTCCGGGTCGGGCAGCTGAGCCAGGAGGCGGTCGCAGGTCGCCTCGTTCATCAGCCGGTTGTGCAGGACAATCTTCTTGAAGATCTTTTGTTCCGAGCTGGCCATCGCGGTAACCGTCTTGCAAAACAGCTGGCTGCCCCGGCCCTCAGCCGCCGGCGAGCGGCTGGGGCTGATCTTTTCAGTATACCAACCGGGCGCTGCAGGTGGGCAGACTCGGCGAGCCACGCCGGTCCGCCGCTGCCGCTGGGCCCGCGGGCGGGTCGCGCGACCTGGCCGCCGCCGGATCCGCGCCTCAGCCCACCCACGGCCTGGCCGGCGGCGCTGAAGCCAACGGCGAACTTGCCGCACCATGCAACGGGCGGCTACCATGGGAAGGGTTAGTGCTAGCCGGCGAGGGCCCCCATGGTAATTCGCGTCCGTTGCCCCCAATGCGAGGCCAAGATCAAGGCGCCGGACCAGCTGGCGGGGAAGACGGGCCGCTGCCCCGGTTGTGGCGGGGAAGTGGTGTTGCCCGCGGCCAACGCTCCCGCCGAGGACTTCACGCCGCCGCCGGCCCCCGAGATGCCAGCCATCCAGCTGCCGGACGCCGCCGGGGAAGATCTGCCCACGCCCGTGGCCGATGCAGTGCCTCAGGATAGCGGGCTGAAGTTCCACCGTCCGGAAAATCTAAAGCGGCATTGCCACTACCTGATCTGCAACAGCAAGGACGTCATCGCCCGCTGGGACGACGACGGCAAAGGCTGGATGGTGCGGGTCAAAGACGGGTTTGTCAAAGCCACGCAAAATCCCAAGCAAATTCCCACGATGGGCAATTACGTCTTCATCGAAATCGAGATCGTCAGCGAAGGACCGCGGCAGCGCCTGGCGGGTGTCCACGCCTACACCCTCCCCGGCGCGTTCGCCCTCATGAAGCTGACCAAGCAGGATAATGCGATCCTGGAAGCCTTGGAGCAGGGGACCGAGCTGAACGATGGGCAGCGAGCTCTGGTGCGGCAGCGGGTCAACGCCAACTATCTGCCCACCATCTGGGAGGATGCCGCCGAATTCTGACGCCTCGCCACCGGCCGCTTTACGAAGCCCGCAGCTCGGCCCCGTGCGCCGCCTGGCAGGCGGCCACGATCGCGTCCCGGATCGCGTCCGCTTCTTCGCCAGTCAGGGTGCCGTCGAACTTCCGCAGGACGACCCGCAGCACCAGGCTCTTCCGGTCCGCACCCAACCGTTGCGGGTCCCGGTAGGTTTCCAGATAGCGGACTTCTTCCAGATCCGGACCCGCGTTTTGGCGGACCGTCTCGGCCAGGGCGGACCAGGAGACCGATTCGGTGACCTCGAAATTAAAATCCCGTTCGACCGTGGGATAAGCAGATAACGGCTGGTGCAGGGGCACCAGGTTGGCATGCCCGCCCAGGACGCTCAAGTCGATCTCGGCGACCGTGGTCGGCTCCCGCAGCCCGAACCCTTTTCGCCCCGCCAAGCCCACTTCGCCCAGAAAACCCAGCAGGTCCTGGCCCAGCCGCAATCGGCCGCAGCGGCCGGCGGCGAACAGGGGATCGTCCACCGGGGTGACTTGCAGGGGGAGTGCCAGGTTCAGCCCGTCCAGGACCGATTCGAGGGCCCCTTTGACATGGAAAAAGTCACCGCCGCTGGTCACCGCGACCACCTTCTTTTCGGTGGGCAGGTCCGCCCCGTTGGCCAGGTAGACCTTGGCGATCTCGTACAATTCGATCTGGGGGTTGGCCAGTTTTTCGTTGATTCGTCGAGCGGCCAGGAGGCTGGGAACGAGGCTCCGACGCAAACGGGTCGCGCCGCGCAACAGCGGGGTTTGACACGCCAGCGGCGGTTGCTGGCTCCAGGGACTGTACGCCTCCGACAGCTGGTCGCTGACCACGCTGGCCGTCATCGCCTCGTCAAAACCGACGGCACTCAGCGTGTGGCGGACTCGCGCCAGCACCCGGTCCTCGTCGCCGCGGGCCGAGACGCTCATCGGCACCTGAGCATCCTCGGGAATTTCGTCATAGCCGTGGATGCGGGCCACCTCCTCAATCAGATCGATTTCCCGTACCAGGTCCCGCCGCCAGCTGGGGGGGATGACTTCGACCGTCTTCCCCGTAGATCGCCGTTCCTCGTTTCCCAGGCTGGTCAGAATTCGTCGGATCTCCTGCCGGTCCACGGCAATCCCCAACACCCGCTCCACCTCGCTCAACCTCAGCACGATCGGCTGCTGAGCGGCCGGGGGGGTCCCCACGTCGATCACTCCTGCGGCCAGCTCGCCGCCGGCGATCTCGAGGATC
The DNA here is from genome assembly GCA_964347545.1 of uncultured Planctomycetaceae bacterium. Lineage (GTDB taxonomy): Bacteria > Planctomycetota > Planctomycetia > Pirellulales > UBA7805 > CS4-C045. The sequence goes on from CAYFZZ010000086.1 coordinate 18,168, forward strand.
AGCTGGCAACACCGGCGGCTGGCCCATTCCACCCCTTCGGGATCCGGACCGCGCTCGAAACGGTAAGAAGAATCGCTGTGCAGAGCAAGCTGGCGGGCGGTGGTGCGGATCGAGATCGGATCAAACAGGGCGCTCTCAATCAACAGCTCGCTGGTCCCCTCCCCCACCTCGCTCGAGGCACCCCCCATCACGCCCCCCAACGCCACCGCCCGCCGCGCGTCCGCGATCACGCACATCGCCTCGTCCAGCTCGTACGTCTTGTGGTTGATCGCCTCAAACGATTCTCCCGGCCGGGCCCGGCGGACGATGATTCGGCCGCCCTCCAGACCAGCGGCATCGAAGGCGTGCAGCGGTTGGCCACATTCCATCAACACGTAATTGGTGATGTCCACCACATTGTTGATCGCAGCGATCCCCAGCGTCTGCAGGCGGCGGACCAGCCAGTCGGGACTGGGCCCGACCTTCACGCCGCGAATCACCCGTGCCGTGTACCGCGGACACAGCTCGGGGCACTCGATCGAAACCTGCGCGCACGACTCCACCGCCGCGGCCCCCTCGGCAGGCGCAGCGTCCGGCAGCCTTAGCGGCTGTTCGTACAACACGGCGATTTCCCGAGCCACCCCGAGGTGCCCTAGGCAGTCCGGCCGGTTGCTGGTCACCTCCAAGTCAATCGCCCAATCGTCGCCGACCGCCGCGGTGCGCTCGTGGTTCAGCCCCGCCATCATCAGGCGCTGCTCGAGCTGCTCGATGGTCATGTCGAGCGTGACGTAGTCTTGGAGCCAATTCCAGCTGACGAGCATGGGAGGAGTGAGGGGTTAGGGGGCAGTGGTCAGTGGTCAGTGGTCAGTGGTCAGTGGGCAGTGGTGATTGGTGGGGCGCCGGGATTAGTACGCGCATCCCGAATCTCGCAACCCGGACCCCGCATCGCGCTCCCGGTTAGTGGTCAGTGGATCCCACATTTCGTATCTCGAAACGCGCATCCCGCAACCCGTATCTCGCATCGCGCTCCACTCACCACTCACTCCTTCAAAACTGCCGCAAAAACCTGACGTCGTTCTTAAAAAATTCACGAATGTCCTGGATGCCGTGCCTTCTGGCGCAGAGGCGTTCCACGCCCAGTCCGAAGGCGAACCCGATCACCTCCTGGGGGTCGTAGCCGACGGCCTGCAGTACGTGGGGATCAACCATGCCGGCGCCACCCATTTCGATCCAGCCCCCATGCCAGCTCATGTCCACCTCCACGCTCGGCTCGGTAAACGGAAAAAACGAAGGCCGGAAGCGGACGTGGACCTCCTCGCCCAGGTAGCTGCTGCAGAACATCCGCAGTACGCTCTTGAGGTCGGCCATGGTCACCTGGCGGTCGACAAGCAGCCCTTCGATCTGGTGGAACATGGGATAGTGCGTCGCGTCTGCCGTGTCGGGGCGGTAGACGCGGCCCAGCGACACAATCCGCACCGGCGGGCCGGTGTTCTCCATGACGCGAATCTGGACGGTACTGGTCTGGCTCCGCAGCAGCAGCTGCGAGTCCTCCCCCCCCGCTGCGGCGGTGGCCAGGTAGAAGTTGTCGAGCGGATCGCGAGCGGGGTGTGAGCGGGGAATGTTCAAGGCGTCGAAATTGTGCCACTCGTCCTCGATTTCGGGGCCTTCGGCCAGGTTGAAGCCCAGCCGAGCGAAGATGTCTTTCAGCTCTTCGATCGTCTGCGTGATAGGATGGACGTGGCCGATCCGCCGTGGGCGGCCCGGTTCGGTGGGATCGAAGGCGGTGGTTTCCCCGGTGCCCTCGCCAGCGGCCAGTTTCTCTTTCGCCGCCGCATAGGCCCGTTCCAGCTCTTGCTTGGTCTGGTTAAAACGTTGCCCCGCCGCCGGCTTGTCCGGCCGATCGACTTGAGCCAGTCCTTTTTGAGCGGTTTTGAGCCGGCCGCTCTTGGCGCCCAGGAAGGTGACGCGGGCGGATTCCAGAGCCTGGATGTCGGCGGCGTTTTCGAAGGAACTGATCGCCGCAGCGGTCAGCTGTTCCAGCTCGGAGAGAAATTCGTCGAGTGCCACGACCGTCAAGCGGCGGTTGCCAGCGCCTGCTTTACCTGCTCGACAACCTGATCAAATGCGGTCGGATCATGGACCGCCATCTCTGCCAGGCTCTTGCGGTCCAACACGATCTCGGCCTTGTCGAGCCCGTAGATGAATTGACTGTACCGCAGGCCGCGTTGGCGGACGGCTGCGTTGATCCGCAAAATCCACAGCTTGCGGAACTCTCGCTTCCGCACGCGACGGTCGCGAAATGCGTAGGCGTCGGCACGCACCCGAGATTCTTTGGCGGTCCGGATCAGCGTGCCCCGGCCGCCGCGGAAACCTTTGACCTTTTTCAGCAACCGCTTTTTGGCTTTGTTTCGGGCCGCGCCCTTGATCGTTCTCATCGCTGCCACCATCCGGGGCCGCCAACGCCAGCTCATGCGGTTACCCGCGCGGCCGACCAGCAACCCTCATCCTAGTAACTGTATTTGCCTAAAGCCTCACGGATCTTCTTCTGCTCGACCCCGTCCAAAACCTTCGTCCCGCGAAGATTCCGCTTCCGCTTCTGCTCCATCCGAGCTGCCAGGTGACTGGTGCCCGCACTGCGGTGCTTGGCCTTGCCGTTGCCCGTCAAGCGAAAACGCTTTTTGGTGCCTTTATGAGTCTTCTGTTTGGGCATGGATGGGTGGGGGTGGAGGGATGAACCAGGATGGGATTCTCGTTGACAAGCGGATTAGTATACGCAATCCGGCCGGGTTGGCAAAGCCCAGCGGCCCGGGAGGGCGCCGCCACGCCCGGGCACGATGGGGAACCTCTGGTCGCCGCGGTCGGCTCCAGCCGCGACGGGCGGACGCCGGACCAGCGGGGAGGGGGCCAGAGCGAGGACAAAAGTGGCTTAGCGAGGGGCCAGAATGCAGATGATGCGGCGTCCCTGCTGGGAGGGGGCCATCTCCACCTTGGAGACGTCGTCCAACTGCTGGATGAAGTTGTCCAGCACCCGGCGGCCTTCCTCGACATGCGCCATCTCGCGGCCGCGAAAGATGACCGAGACCGAGACCTTGTCCTTGTGCTCGAGAAACTCTCGAGCATGATTGATTTTGAAGTCGATGTCGTGCTGACCCGTCTTGGGTCGGATACGAATCTCCTTGGTGCGGCCGTGATGGACGTGAGTCTTGTTGCGGTGCCGCCGCTTTTTCTGCTGGTACTTGTGCTTGCCGTAATCCATGATCCGGCAAACCGGAGGGCGTTCCGTGGGACCGACTTCGACCAGGTCCATCTCGGCCTCCCGAGCCAGGCCAATCGCCTCCTCCGTGCTGATAATACCCAACTGCTGGCCGTCGACCCCAATCACGCGGACCGGCGAGATGCGAATTTGTTCGTTGATCCTCTGTGCTCGTTCTGTCACTTCCTCGAAAAACCCTCGTGCCTCGTGATCAGTTCGCTACCCGGGCGGAAAGACTGAATTATAGCATACCCACCGGCTCGCCCAGCCCCTGAGTATGAAAAACTCTTCGCGTGACGTCAACGGTTTGCCGCGGCACGCTCCCCAGCGCGGGAAAAGCTGCCCCACCCCACCGCGAAAGTACGATCGCGGCCGGTGAGGCCATGCGATACCGGGAAACTCAATATTCATGGGCCTCCCGGGGGCCCCCCGTCGGCGCGGTCGCCGGTGCGATCTGGCGGACCTGGCGAGCGTCGATTTCGCTTTGCAGGCGGGAGAGGGCCTCGGCCAGCGGGAGGGTCTCCTGGCGGCCGTCCACGCGGTCCCTCAGCGAGACGCTCCCCGCCTGCTCGTCCTTGGGACCCACCACCGCCGCATAAGGCACCTTTTCCAATTGCCAGTCGCGAATCTTCGCCCCCAGCTTTTCCGGACGATAGTCCCCTTTAACCCGCAAACCGGCCTCCCGCATCTGGCGCTCGACCCCCCGCCCGTAACCTTCCGATTTCTCGCTGACCGTGCAGACCCGCACCTGCTCAGGAGCCAGCCACAAGGGGAACGCGCCAGCAAAATGTTCGATCAAAACCCCCATGAACCGCTCCAGCGAACCGAACGGAGCTCGGTGGACCATCACCGGGCGATGCGCCTTGTTGTCGGCGCCGATGTACGTCAAATCGAACCGATCGGGCAACTGGTAATCGACCTGCACCGTCCCCAGTTGCCACTGGCGGCCGATCACGTCGCGGACCACAAAGTCAATCTTGGGGCCGTAAAAAGCCGCCTCGCCGACCTCCTCGGTAAAGGGTACCCCCAGAGTGGCCGCGGCCCGGCGACACGCCTCTTCCGCCTTCTCCCACTGCAGGACCGTCCCCACGTACTTGTCGTCCGCCGGATTCCGCAAACCCACCCGCACCCGATAGTCGCTCATCCCCAACGTCCCCAGCACGATCTTCACCAGCTCCAGGCAACCCTCGATCTCGGCCGGTAGCTGCTCTTCGGTGACGAACAGATGAGCGTCGTCCTGGGTAAAGCCTCGAACCCGCGTCATACCCCCCAGCTCGCCCGACTGCTCCCAGCGATAGACCGTGCCGAACTCGGCCAGCCGGACCGGCAGGTCGCGGTAGCTGTGCAACTGGCTGGCATAAATCCGGATGTGGTGGGGGCAGTTCATCGGCTTCAGCAAATACCCGTCAATCTCCCCCTGCTTCATGCGGTTCGCCAGCTCGGCACAACTACAGCCCTCCCCCGCCATCCGTTCAATCTGCTCGCGGTCGACCAGCGGCGGGAACTGCGATTCCTGGTAGTAAGGGAAATGTCCCGAGGTCTTGTACAGCTCCAGTTTGCCGATGTGCGGCGTAAATACCTGCTCGTAACCCTGCCGCCGCAGGTGTTCCAGGATAAAGTCCTGCAGCAGCTGGCGAATCAAGGCGCCCTTCGGTTTCCACAGAATCAAGCCCTGGCCGACCTGGTCGTCGATCTCGAACAGGCCCAGCTGGCGGCCCAGCAAGCGATGGTCCCGCCGCTTGGCCTCCTCCAACGCCAGCAGGTGCTGGTCCAGCTCTTTCTGGTCCCAAAAGGCCGTGGCGTACAGCCGCTGGAGCTGCTGGCGCGAACTGTCCCCTTTCCAATAAGCGCCCGCGACCGATAACAACTTGAACGCGCTGCCAATCGAGCGAGCGCTGGGGACGTGCGGGCCGCGACAGAGATCCAAAAACTCTCCCTGCCGATAAAACGACAACACGGCGTCGTCGGCCAGACCCGTTTGAATGTGCTCCACCTTCAACGGCTGGTGCAGATCGCTGCAGATATCCAAAGCCGTCTGACGCGGTTCCTCCAACCGCTCAAACGGCTCGTCCAATTTCACAATCTTCCGCATCTCCTCTTCGATCGCGGGAAAATCCTCCTCCGACAGGGCGTGGTCCAACTGAAAGTCGTAGTAGAACCCGCCCGTAATCGTCGGCCCAAACGCCAGCTGGACGCCGTCAAACAAACGCATCACGGCCCGAGCCATCACGTGCGCGCAACTGTGGCGCATCACGTCCAGCGCCGGGGGATCCTTCCGAGTCAGGATGCTCAGCCGGACCGCTCCCTCAGCGGGCAGCACCTCGTCCAGACCCCTCACGCGGCCGTCCACCTCGGCCGCCACCGCGGCCTTGGCCAGACCGGGACCGATCTGCCGAGCCACCTCCAGGGGGGTCACCCCAGCGGGATATTCGCGAACACTACCGTCCGGCAGCGTGATCTGTAACATGACCGTCCTCTCACGATGCTTGTCGCCAAGTATAGAAAGACGGCCCGACCAGACAAGATACACGCCCCCCTCCCCGTGGGGCCCACCCGCGGCCCGACCGCCACTGGCCAGCCCCATCGCCCCCCCGGCCACCCCCAGGTCCCCAACTGCCCCCAGGTTTCCGACCGGTGGAGGCCTGGGGCCGGCAGCCGGCGAACTGGCCCCCAGACGCGGGGGCCCAGCCGAAACCACTTCGGCTGCCGACCCCGTTGGCCCGCCCCCCCCCCTTTTCCCGTCCCTCAGCCCCGCACCGCGCCAGTCAGGTAAACCTTGTCAATCGTGCCGAAACTAGGGCCGGTCCGTGGCACAAATTGCCCACTTTTTCAGGTGAGGGCCCCCACGATAGAATGAGGATCGACCGCGGAGGAGACGATAAAAAGAGATGAGTCAGTTCACGCGTGGCGTCTCTCTTGGCTGGGTAAGATCAAGCGCGTGAGTTGGCTTGAGGGGACTCCTGCCGCGGCAAGTCCCCCTTTTTTTTGGGCGATTAGCTCAGTTGGCTAGAGCACTAGCTCGACAAGCTAGGGGTCACAGGTTCGAGCCCTGTATCGCCCACCTGGCACAAGCCGCTGACTATTGTGGTCAGCGGCTTGTGCATTTTTCCCCCCGGGTCAGGTCCCGACCTGACCCGGGCGCAGCCTCTAATTCTTTCCCTTGTGTTCCACCTGGGGCCAGTAGGTTTCAAAGTCGAAGTCGGGGCTGTTGTCCAGGTCGTGGCAGCGAGCACAGTCTTGTTTGCGGGCCTCCTCCAGGGTCAGCCGCATCCCGTCCCGCAACCGCTCCAGTTCCCGCTCGTCCACCTCCACCTCCCCGCTCTCGGCCGCCACGTGCGCCTCCCCCGGCCCGTGACAGTTCTCGCAGCCGTTGGCCGTCACATGAGCGGTCTGCTTCAGATCGAGGTATCCGCCCACAAAGGGGTAGTACTCCTGCGGTTCCCAGCCGGTGGCATGACAGCTGAGACACTCCGGGTCGAACTGGCGGGCGATGGGAAGTTTGACGAGCGTTTCGGTGGCGTGGGCATGGGGCGTATGTTCCCAGATCTCGTAAGCGTCCGTATGGCATTCGCCGCAGGTTTCGCTGCCGATAAATTTCGTCCCCGCCGGGTGGGGACTGGGTCGCAAGCCCAACCCGGCCAGGCCTTGCGCCTGCAGCTGATCCTGGTAGGAGGCCATCATGGCCGTCATGGCCTCCGAGTCGGGAAAGCGGCCATCCAGGGGGACCCGCTGGTAGCGGAGGGGCTGGTTCGCATCGTCGAACAGCCCCAGCACCCCCACGTACATTCCCTTATGTCCCAGCTCGATCAACCGCGTGCGCGTCCCCTCGATCGCCTCCAGGCGGTCTGAGGGCGGATCGCTGTCGCCGGCCGCCAGGCAGTAGTCGAAGGCGGGAAACTGCCGAGCCAGTTGTTGGGCTTCTTCGATGGTCGCATTGGCCAACAGAATCAGCAAGTCGCATTTTTCCGCTTGCAGGCGGGCCACCACCGGGGGCAGGGCCTCCACCGGGGGGCGGAACTGGAAATCGGGATTCCGCAGCTGCTTCCCCTCCTGGCTGCCCAGCACGCTGGTGACGCCGATCCGCATCCCGGCGACATCGATGATCCGGTACGCGGTGCGGAGGTGAAAGTCCTCGTCGAACACCGACGACACGTTGGCACACACAAACGGCGAATCGCCATCCGCGGGGAGGGTCGCCAGCAGCTCTTCGGTAGGCAGGGTCAGTTCCCGGATCCCAAACCCGACCGCTCGATAGTTCATCGTCTTCAAAGCGTCGATCGCCCGTTGATACTTGATGGCTGCCTGCGGGCCCAGCCGGCGGACGATCCCGCCGGCGTCCAGGTTGAGCAGGGTCCAGCCTTGTTTTTCCAGCTGGAGGATCAGCGAATGGCGGCGGCTGAGCCCTCCTTTCTGGTTTTCCAGGCCGGTGCAGCCGCACGGTTCGATATAGCCATCCAGCTTGGCGGAGAAGAGCAGCGCCAGTTTGGGTCGCGGCCAATTTTGGAAGATCTTTCCGTTTTCCTGCTCGAAGTCGATCTCCGCCTTGTGCCCGTAAGCAGGCTCCCCCTCGCCCGCCGCGGCAGCCGCACCGTCTCCGGTCAGCGGCGGTTTGGCTGCGGTCCGCTCGATCACCGGCAAAGGCAGCTCGCCCGTCGGCAGCTGTCGGGCCACCGGGCAGCCACTGGCCAAGACCGCACCGACCGCCGCCAGCCAAGCGGCCCCCGACCTGCATCTAAACTTCCGCTGGACCATCGAAGACTCCCTTCCGATTCTGGTTCTGCGTCGTCCGCCAAGCCCGTTTAGCGAGGGCCGGCAGAGGATGCGGCTTCCTTCCCTGATGCTCGACCACCCACCCCCGCCTCACCCCCTGGCTGCGGGCCGCCCTCCCCCGCCACCGCGACCCGCACGTCGAAACGAACCTCGGGCTGATGGGGGTGGGTGGTCGCCAGGACCACGTGGCCCAGGCGGCCGTCGGCGCCGCCCAGGAAGGAGAGCGGCGCAGCGGTGGCGGGCAGGTGGATGTGCAGCGGTCGCCGGATCGTGCCGTTGGGTAACTCCTCCGGATCCCCCAACGTGACTTCCAGCTGGGGAGGGACGACCTCCTGGACTTCGATCGCTACGTCGTGGCGGAGGTCACCCACGAGGTTCAGCTGCATTTTTGCGGTATACGCCTCGCCCGCTGGCCGCGTCCCCATGTCCAGCAACCGGGTGACCGGATGGAACGGTCCGCTCACCCCGCGCAAGGAAATCGCGGGCTGTACCTTGATACTGATCGGCAACCGCGGCGGCTGCCGCATCGCCGGTTCCGTGCGGAACAACGCCGCATGAAAATATCGTTTCGGGGCCAGCCCCGGTTTCAGCTGAGTGGTGATCAGGTAGCCACACTGGGGGGTCTGGCCCGGCGCATCCGCCTCGTCACGCTCGGCCTCCAACTCGTCCGCCTCCAGCGGGCGGTAGGTGACGTGGAGGTAGGGCGCCGCTTCCGACTGCTGGCCGGTAATGTCCAAGATCTGCACCTGGGGGTGCTGGTAGAAGTACAGCCGAGTTTCCTGTTCCCGGCTGTCGTGCGAGCTGACCGGGCTGAACTGCAAGGCCATGTCGGCGAAGCGGTATTCGGGAACCAGCCGGCCTTCCACACGCAGCGAAATTTCCGGGTTCAACGGATCGTTGGTCCCGATGCGAGCCGTCTGCACGTACTTCGGTTTGGTCCAGCTGCTGGGCGTCTTCCAGATGACCAGAATTTCCGCCGATTCGCCGGGCGGGATGACCTCCCGCGAAAGCGAGCTGATCGTGCATTTACAGCTGGTCTTCTTCTTTTCAATTTTCAGGTCGGCCGTGCCTTGGTTCTGAATCTCAAACCGGTGCTCGCCCTCGCCAGGCAGAACCAGGGTCCCAAAGTCATGAACCGGCTCAGCGACCACGGCCCGAGCCGCTCGTCGGGTCGCCGGCGAGGGACCATCCAGCGAGGGAAGATCGGTGACCAAACCAAATTCCGCCACCGTCGTGGCATAACCCATGCCCACGCCGGCCAGCAGGGCCAGAAAAACGCTGGTTGCCACCTTCATGATCGTTGCGCTTCCTCCAAGGGTCATTCTACCGGCCCCCGCCGGCCAGCGTCAATTCTTAATTACCATCACCACGCTTCCCCGCCACCATCACCTCCACTCTTAACCTCCACCCTGAACCGCCACTCTTAACCGGGTACTCTTAACCGCCCACCCTTAACCGCCACTCTTAACCGCGAGAATTCTCCAAAAACAGGCATCATCGGCCTGGTCGCTCGATGGATGATTGACGAATGTTGATTTTTGATTTTTGAAGTGCCAAACGAGGCGGCGCGGCAGTTCCAGTGAAGAGTGAAGAGTGAAGAGTGAAGAGTGAAGAGTGAAGAGTGAAGAGTGAAGAGTGAAGAGTGAAGCGGGATGCGGGATGCGGGATGCG
>CAYFZZ010000087.1:0-12316 GCA_964347545.1 uncultured Planctomycetaceae bacterium
ACACTCTTAACCGAACACTCTTAACCGAACACTCTTGAACGACCCGGTTATTCCCATCCCCCCCGCTGCTCACATTTCTTCCCCAGGCGGACTGACTGTCGCTGTGGCCACCCTTGGGGAACAGCAATCCACCCACAGATTCTACGGAAGAACCTCTTTTTTCCCCTCCCGGGTCGCACCCCCTGCCAGCCCCCTTAGGCTGGCCCCGCTCCGGCAGGGGTGGGTCTTGCCGAGCGATCGGGCTGGTGTGGGGCGCGGGGATGGTCGGCCTGTCCGGTCAGTTCGTAGAGGAAGCGACTGGGGAGCGTCTCGCGGGTTCGACCCCACTTCTGGCGTGTGAGGGCGAGCGACAAGGTGAGGCAATCTTGAGCTCGGGTGAGCCCCACGTAACACAATCGCCGCTCTTCATCCACAGCCCGCTCGCCCGCTTCGATCGCCTTGCGATGGGGCAACAAGTTTTCCTCCAGCCCGACCAGGTAGACGTGGGGAAATTCCAAACCCTTGGCGGCGTGCAAGGTCATCAAGGCGATCGCGTTCTGCTGCAGTTTTTCTTCTTTGTCCGAATCCTGGCGGTCGTCGATAGCCACCGCGTCCAGAAAACCGCGCAACGAGGGTTGGCGGACCTGTTTTTGGTAGCTGGCCAGGGCGTTGATCACTTGTTCGACCGCCTGCCACCGCGGTTCCCATTCGGCCGGGTCGGGGTAGGTCCTCTGCAACTCGTCGCGGTAACCGAGGGCCGCCACCAGCTCAGTGGCCGTGCCGCTCAGCGACCGGCTGTGGGCAAAACGTTCCTGCCACTGCCCGGTGAGGGCCACAAAATCGCGGGCGGCTTTCACCGCGGGCCGGGAGACGCCCGGCACGCGGTCGGCCTGCGGCAAGACTTCCCACACCGACACGCCCTCCCGGATGGCATGCTGGGTCAACAGCCCCGTCATCTTCTGGCTGATGCCCCGCGCGGGACGGTTGATGATGCGAAGGAGGGAGACATCATCTGTCGGGGACTCGATCAGCTTGAGGTAAGCGAGCATGTCGCGGACTTCGCGGCGGTCGTAAAAGGACATGCTGCCCACCAGCACGTACGGCACGCCCGCTCGTCGCAGCTCGGCCTCCAGCGGCCGCGGCTGCTCGTTCGTGCGGAACAACACCGCCACATGTTTGGGCCGCACGCCCAGTGCCAGCTGTCGGCGGATGTCGCGCACGACCGCCCGCGCTTCTTCCACCTCGTCCTCCAGCTGCAAAATTCGCGGCCGGGCGCCGGCCGCTCGGATGGGGATCAGTTGTTTATCGTGCCGCGTGCTATTGAAAGTGATCAGGGTGTTGGCCATCTGCAAGATTTCGGGTCGGCTGCGATAGTTTTTTTCCAGGTTGACGACCTCTGCGTCGGGCCAGTCGACTTTGAAGCGAAGGATATGTTCCAGATTTGCCCCCCGCCAGCTGTAAATTGCCTGGTCGTCGTCCCCCACCACGCACAGATTCCGGTGCCCGCCGGCCAGCGCTTTGACCAGCCGATATTGGCTGTGGTTCGTGTCCTGGTATTCGTCGACCAGGACGTGATCGAACCGCCCCGCCTCGGCTCGACGCACCGAGGCGACCTGGCAGAACAGCTGGTCGGTCAGCAGCAGCAAGTCGTCAAAGTCGACCGCCCCCGCGGCGTGGAGGGTGGCCTGGTACCGCCGATAAGCACTGGCGGCCAGGTGCTGGCGGTCCGTTTCGGCCTCCTGGATCGCTTCGGCCGGCTGGAATCCGCGGGTCTTCCACTGGCCGATGAAGTACAACAGATCGGACGGACGCAGTTCGGCCGTCGCGATCTTGATCTCCCGCAAGGCGGCGCGGGCCACGCCCTCCTGGTCCCCCCGGTCGTAAATCGCAAAGCTGGCCGGATAACCCAAATGCGTGATATGTCGCCGCAAGATGCGGACGCAGAGGGCATGGAAGGTGGAAATCTCTGGGGCCTGGTTCCGCTTGCCGCCCAAAAGCCGCGCCGCCCGCTGCCGCATCTCCTTGGCCGCCTTGTTGGTGAAGGTGACCCCCAGGATCCGCTGAGCCGGTACGCCGTGACGCACCAGGTTCACAATGCGATACGTCACGACCCGCGTCTTGCCGGTGCCCGCCCCGGCCAGAACCAACAAGGGTCCCTTCAGGTTTTCGACCGCCGCCCGCTGAGCGGGATTCAATTGGCGATGCCATCCAGGTTGAGCCACCTGAGAAGTTCCTTCTTGGCTGAGCGGATCCTACCTCGGTCCCCCACCCTCCCGGCGACCCCCCACTGTAACCGCCACTCGCTCGCACCGCGAGAGACCAACAGGCAACAGGCGCGGCCTTGACGAATTTCCGCCAGCGGACCTATACTCCCGGTTTGCCAAAACGTGAACGCTTGCACACAAGTCGATGAAAGCCAAGCGCCGACAAGAACTGCACACCAATTGGCTGGCCGATAAACTCGGCGGGCAAATCAAGGACATCAAGCCTTATGTGACGTGGATCGTCGCCGCGGCCCTGGCCCTGCTGGTCGCCATCGTGATCGTTTCCTTCCGCTCGGCGCAGCAGGCCAGCCAGCTGGACGAGGGCTGGGCCACGTTCTACGAACTCCGTCAAAGCGGCTTTGGGGCCGTGGCCCGCAACCAACCGGTCCAGTTGACGCAATCGCTGGAGAGCCTGCAGGAACTGGCCGACCGGTTTTCCGGTCAACCCCTGGGGGTCCTGACCAGGCTGACCTTGGGGGACATTTACTTGGAGAGTGGTCGAGCCCAGTTGCGGGAGAACCAGATCACGGCCCGCGATCACTTCCGTCAAGCGGCAGAGCAGTACCAGGCGGTCGCCGCGGCCAGCCATGACCCGACCTTAAAAAACCGGGCCTTGTTCTGTTTGGGGAAGAGCCAGGAGTGGCAGCGGAAATTCGTCAAGGCCCAAGAAGCTTACCAACAGGTTGCCGGCCCCTATCGTGACGAAGCGGAAGCCAGGATGCGGCAGTTGCAGCAGAAGTCCATGGACGGTTTCTACGAGAAATTCGCCGCTTGGAAACCCAAGCCCCCGCCCTCTGCCGACCAGCCGCGGTATCCGGACTTGGAACTGGACGACCAGCCTCCGCCGGTCACCGGCGAGGTCGATTACCAGCGATACCTGCAAGACACGGCGCTCGGCCAGGACGTCGGACCGCCGGCGACCGACCAGCCCGGGTCGCCACCGGACGCGGACTGATTGCCAATCCTGCTTTGCTTCCCGCTGGGCTTCCGGCTGCTCGAAGTTCCCCCGTCGCTCGTCCAACTCATCACCAGCTGCGATGCGATTCTCCTGCACCGTGTTGCCTGGCGGGCTTTTCTGTGTCACCCTTAAGCCGGCCGAGCGTCTGGGCGCCGTGAGGTAACTGGCCATGGAGACCTACTTTTCCACGCACGGGCCCAATCCGGTTCCATGGATAAGCGGTCCCGACGCGCCAAGACTAGCCGCCGGCAACTTGGCATCGCAAACCTACGCAAAACCGGCGGCTAGCGCCTTGCCGCTCATGATGATTCCGTCACTTGGAAACGGTATGGTGCCTGGCCGCCCAGACGCCCCGCGAGCGACCGCGCCCGGTTTTGCTGGCCATGGGCTCGCTCATCCAACCTGACCGCCATCCGCCATGGACGAAACCGAACTTTGCCAGGGGGGCTCCCGCCAAGCCGAGCCATCGGCCATGGCATGGGTCGTTGCCGAGCAGGATGCGGGCCTGCGCTTGGATGTCTTCCTGGCCGGACAACTGCCCGACTACAGCCGCTCGGTGCTCCGCCGCCTGATCCCGACCGAAGCGGTCCGCGTCGACGGAGAGGGAGCCAAGGTGGCGTATCGCCTGCGTGCGGGACAGCGGGTAACCTTCCTGCCGGCGGCCCTCCCCCGGGAACCGCCCCAGCCGGAGGAGATCCCCCTGGAGATCCTGTACGAGGACGATCACCTGGTGGTGATCAACAAGCCGGCGGGGATGGTGGTCCACCCGGCCAAGGGGCATTGGAGGGGCACGTTGACCAGCGCCCTGGCCTTCCACTTCCAGCAGCTCAGCACCGTGGGGGGCCCCACCCGACCGGGAATCGTCCATCGGCTGGATCGGGACACCAGCGGCGTCATGGTCGTGGCCAAGACCGATGCGGCTCATCACAAACTGGCAGCTCAGTTTGAACGGCGGGAGGTCGAAAAGGAGTATTTCGCGATTGTCTGCGGCGTGGTGGACCGGGATCGTGACGAAATTTGCGAGCCGATTGGCCCGCATCCTTACCAGCGGGAAAAGATGGCCATCCGCCGGGACCACCCCGAGGCCCGCGAGGCCTCCACGTTTTACGAAGTGCTGCAACGATTTTCCCACCACACGGCGGTGAAGGTCTTGCCGAAAACCGGGCGGACGCATCAAATCCGGCTGCACTTGTTGCACATCGGCCATCCCGTGCTGTGCGATCGGCTCTACAGCGGCCGGGCGACGATCACCCGCGGTGATTTGACCGGGTCGACGGCCGACGACCAGCTGCTGCTGGCCCGCCAGGCCCTCCACGCTCGACGCCTGACCCTGCAACACCCCTTCCGCGGCGAGCGGCTGGAGTGGATCGCACCGATGGCCGACGACATCCAAGCGGTCCTGGAGGTGCTGAGCAGCCCCTCGCGGGAAGCGCCTTAAGGGACCCACCCCGACTCGGCTCAGTCCCCGCTGCGGACAAACTTCAGCGGATCCTGCGTGCTGAGCGTCCTGGTCGTCAGAAACAGTTCGGCGGCGGCCAGGCCCGCCGAGGCACCCCAGTGCAGCGCCGCCGCTCGGACCCGCTCCAGGACATACGCCTTGGCCGGGGGAAACTGAGTGGCGTAACAGGCAATGCTGGCCATCTTCTGTTCCAGCTTGTGGCTGATGTCGACCACAAAATGCCCCGCCGAGGGTGGCAACTCCAGCGACTGGGGGCCGAGGCTGTAGTAGAGCTGGGCTCCCACGGTGTGGACCGGCAGGCCGTCGAAGTGACTGTCCCACTTGGTCAGCTGGGAATAAAACACGGCCGCATCGGTGATCTGCATCGCCTGCCAGTGATCCGGCGAGGCCAGCGGCGTCTTGTGGCCCAAGCCCAGCACCAGTTGCGGGCGGTACTTCCGCAGCTCTTTGGCCAGCGCCACCCGGGCCTCGAAGGTGTCAAACAAGCGGCGGTTGGGCAGCTGGAGAGTCTGCCGGACCTGCACCCCCAAAATCTCGGCCGCGCGGGCCGCCTCCTCCAACCGCACGTGCGGGCCGGGCGAATGCGGTGTGGGCTCGCCGTCCGTCAGATCGATGATCCCCACCCGATAACCCTGCTGGACCAGCGACGCCAGGGTGCCCCCGCAAGCGATTTCGACATCGTCGGGATGAGCCCCCACGGCGATCACATCGAGGTCAGACATGGGCAGGTCCGTTTGGGCGACCGCTGAGCGGGGTCAAAAAGGGGGAAACAGAAGGACGCACATCGAACAGGGAAGCTCGCCCGGCGAGAGCCGACACCTGCCAGCGACCGCCTGACGACGCTGCGTTCGCGCTGAACCCACCCCCCATACATCCCTCACCTGGCTTTGACCACGGACAGGAGAAAACAGGGGTTGAGCGCGTCGAACCGCACTCGGCCCAACTGGTACGTGCCGCGGGCGATATTGATCATCCAGCACCGCACGTCACCGGCCAGCGGCATCAGGGTTTGATGGCCGTCGGCAAAATTCTCGATGCTGGCCACGTTGGCGACCAGCCGCCCCCCGACTTTCAAGCGGGCGTAAGCCAGTTCCACGATCTGCGATATCTCCTGCCCGCTGCCACCGACAAACACACAGTCCGGGTCGGGCAACTCCTCCCAGGCCTCGGGGGCCCGGCCCAAAATGGCCACCAGGTTCCCACAGCCAAACTTTTCGGCATTGGCCTTGATCAATTGGAAGTCTTCCTGGTCCATCTCGATGGCGTACGCCTTGCCGCCGTGAGCGATCGAGGCCGCTTCGACAGCCACGCTGCCACTACCGGCTCCCACATCCCACACGATGCTCTGCGGGCCAATGTCCAGTTCCGCCAGGGCCAGCGCCCGGACCTCGGCCGGCGTCAGCAGACCGTACTTGGGCTTGGACTGCAAAAACGCCACGTCCGGGTTGCCAAACAGGCGCTTCCCGACCGATTCCCGCGGCCGGTCCGGCGCGTCCGGCTGGCGGACGAGGATCATGACGTTCAGCGGAGCGAAGGACTGGGCCGACAAATCGCTCAGTTCGGCCTTCGTCACTCGTTCGTCCGGCGAACCGAGGTTCTCGCAGACGTACACCGAAAAGTAATCGATGCCCTGGTCCAGCAACGCCTGGGCCACCGCCGCAGGGGGAGTTTCCTGGGTGGTGAACAACCCGATTTTGTCCATCACGCGTATTTTTTCGACCACCCCCTCCAGGTCATGGTTGGCCAGGTTGGTCAGGTACGCCTCCTCCCAGCTCTCCTTGACCCGGGCAAAGGCCAGTTGCATGCTGCTGACGTGCGGAATGACCTCAAAGCGTTCCTTGCCCAGCCGGTCGCAGAGGTATCGAGCGAACCCGTAGAAGAGGGGATCGCCAGAGGCCAGCACCACAATCCGCTCGCCCGGCCGCTCGTCCAACCGCCGCACCGCCGCCTCCAGGTCGCCCTGGATCACGTACTTGGCAGCCACGTCGCAGCGGCTGAGCGCCGATTCTTCTCCCATCACCAGGTCGGCAGTTTCGACCAGCTGGCGGGTGGCGGCCGGCAGCCCCTCCAGGCCGTCGTCACCGATCCCAATGATCTGAATCTTTTCCACGCTCGACACCACTTTTCATCCTCGGGGCTCTTCAACTTGGGGGCTTTTCATCCAGGGGGCGACACGCGTCGGCCGGGGAAGCTCGATTCTACGACCTCTCACCCCGGGAAACAATGGTTCACCGACCCTGGCAGGCGGTCCCCCTGGTACTTGAAGGGGTCAAGCGTCAATCGCTAGCATGAAGCGATGGCGACGACTCCCATGATGCGGCAGTATGCCGAGGCCAAACAGGCCTGCCCTGATGCGCTGTTGCTGTTTCGCATGGGGGATTTTTACGAGCTGTTTCACGACGACGCCAAGGAAGCTCACCGCCTGCTGGGCATCACCTTGACCAGCCGGGAGAAGGGGGCCGACGCCATCCCCATGGCCGGCTTTCCCCATCATCAGCTGGACGGCTACCTGGCGAAGCTGATCCGCGCCGGCCGACGGGTGGCCGTCTGCGACCAGGTCGAAGACCCCCGCCAGGCCAAGGGGCTGGTCCGCCGCGAGGTGACCCGCGTCGTCACCCCGGGGACGCTGACCGACGATGCCCTCCTGGACCCGCGGGCCCCCAACTATCTGTGCGGGGTCCTGACCGGCGAAACCGTCGGCGTGGCCTGGATCGACATCTCCACGGGCCGCTTCTGCGCCACCACCTGCCCGCCCGACCGGCTGGCCGACGAGCTGGCTCGGATCGGCCCGGCCGAATGCCTCTGCAGCGAGGGGGCCCCGCCGCTGCCGCCTCCGAGCGGGTTGGAGCTGGTCGTGACCGAACGTCCTGCCTGGGCCTTTTCGGCCACCGCCGCCGAGGCGGCGCTGGCCAAACAGTTCGGTACCGCCAGCCTGGAAGGATTCGGTTTCCAAGCGGAGGACCAACCTGCGGTTCGCGCGGCCGGGGCCGTGCTGGAGTACTTGCGGGAGACGCAAAAAAGCGAGCTGGATCATGTGGATCGCCTGATCCCCTACCGCCACACCACCGCTCTGCAAATCGACCAGGCCACCCGCCGCAGCCTGGAAATCACGCAAACCCTCCGCGAAGGGCGCCGGGAAGGCTCGCTGCTGGACGTGATGGACCGCACGGTCACCGCCATGGGCTCGCGGCTGCTGGCCGATTGGGCCGCCACTCCGCTGACCGACCTCGGCCAGATCGAGCGGCGGTTGGACGCGGTGGAAGAACTTTTTGGTCAGCCCGCTTTGATCCAGGATTTGCACGAAGCGTTGCGGGGGGTGTACGACATGGAGCGGCTGTTGGCTCGGGCCACGACGGGTCGAGCCAGTCCGCGGGATTTGAGCTTTGTGGCGCGGACGCTGGCGGTCCTGCCCAAGGTCAAGGCCAAGCTATCGGGGCGGCGCAGCGAACTGCTTAACGCCCTGGAAAG
This sequence comes from uncultured Planctomycetaceae bacterium, assembly GCA_964347545.1. GTDB lineage: Bacteria > Planctomycetota > Planctomycetia > Pirellulales > UBA7805 > CS4-C045. The sequence continues at coordinate 8,129 of CAYFZZ010000087.1, forward strand.
CCAGCTGGACCTGTGCCCCGACATTCGCGGGCAACTCGAGTCCGCCCTGGTCGACGACTGCCCCTTAGCCAGCCGCGACGGCGGCATGATTCGGGACGGCTTTCACGAGCGGTTGGACCAGCTGCGCGAACTTTCCAGCGGCGGCAAACAGTGGATTGCCCGCTACCAGGCGGACGAAGTCCAGCAGTCGGGCATTCCCAGCTTGAAAATCGGTTACAACAAGGTCTTCGGTTACTACCTGGAGGTCACCCACGCGCACCGCGACAAAATTCCGGACCACTACATCCGCAAACAGACACTGAAGAATGCGGAACGGTACATCACGCCCGAGCTGAAAGAGCACGAGGAGAAGGTGATGGCCGCCGAGGAACAGGCGGAAGAGCTGGAGTACGAGCTGTTCGTCGAGTTGCGCGAACTGGTGGCAGGCGCGGCGCGGCGGCTGCGGACCACGGCCAGCGTTCTGGCCCAGGTCGACACCCTGGCCGGTTTGGCTGTGCTGGCCCTGGCCCGCAGCTACTGTCGACCGGCCCTGACGAGCGAAGCCGCCCTGGAAATCCGTGATGGCCGCCACCCCGTGCTGGACGTGATCCAGCCGGAGGGGACCTTCGTGCCCAACGATGCCGAACTGTCTGCTGACCGAGCGATGATTTTGTTGATCACCGGGCCCAACATGGCCGGGAAGAGCACTTACATCCGGCAAGTGGCCTTGATCACCTTGATGGCTCAGATGGGCAGCTTCGTTCCCGCTCGCAGCGCAACCATCGGGATCGCCGACCGCATTTTCGCTCGGGTCGGCGCCAGCGACGAGTTGAGCCGTGGGCAGAGCACCTTCATGGTGGAAATGCTGGAGACGGCCCGCATCCTCAATACGGCCACCTCGCAGAGCCTCGTGATCCTGGACGAAATCGGCCGTGGCACCAGCACCTACGACGGACTCTCCCTGGCCTGGTCGGTGGTCGAGTTCCTGCATGACCAGATCGGCTGCCGCACGTTGTTCGCCACGCACTATCACGAACTGACCGACCTGGAGTCGCTGCTGGGGGGTGTCAAAAACCTGAACGTGTCGGTTCGCGAATGGCAGGATGATGTTGTGTTCCTGCACAAGATCGTGGAGGGAGCGGCGGACAAGAGTTATGGAATCCACGTCGCTCGCCTGGCCGGCGTCCCCCGCGAGGTCAACCAGCGAGCTCAAACCATCCTGGCTCGGCTAGAGAACGAACACGTCGACGGCGCCGGCCGCCCCCGGATCGCCGAACCGTGCGAGGGCGGCCAGCTGCAACTGACCCTCTTCGGCGGCGAACACCCGCTGCTGGATGAAATCCGAGCCGTGGATGTCGACCAACTGGCCCCGCTGGACGCCCTGAAGCTGCTGCACCGGTGGAAGGAAACCTTGACCGACCACCCGCAATCCAAACCCCGCTAGGGAGGGGGCAACGCGAAAAGCGTTGGGCACAACCATCGCCCACGGCCCCCGGCTGGCAGAAGATCACCCCGGACCGCTCTCGGGTTCCACCCCTTGGTGATCTCGTAACACCTTCGCTGATGGCAGCCACCGGTTGTTGCCGAGCCCCGTCGGGTTGCCTGTTCCGCCACGGTTGTGGCCCCCGCACTTGGCCCTCCTGGCTGAGGGGGAAGGCGTAAGCCGTTGGGGGAATCTTGGCAAAAGTCGCACATCCCGTCTCCTATCCGGCCCGCCACTGCCCCCCTCCAGTCGGCTCGGCAACCATCTGCGGCGGTGCATACGACTTCCCGTTCCCTTTTGTGCGCGTTTCTTCCCCGGCTGGCGAAGCGGGCGTCTGCCACCGCCGATCGCCGGGCGGTACCACTGGCGGGTTCTGGCTTGCCCCGCAGTTTGATCTTGAAAAAGTTCCGCCGGGCGGGACAACTATGGCCAGATGGGGAAGCTCACGCGTGGCCGTCGGGCAGCTGTTTCCGCAGGCAACGGTCTGCCGGCCGGGCGGCTGACCCCAGGAAAAGCGGTCCCCCGAAAAGCCCATTCGCTGCTCGACCCCCCCTTGCGGATACCTGCCCCATGGATGGTTCGTTGAACAAACCCCTTCTGTTCTGCGAGCAAGACATGACCCAGGCGGAGGTGTATCCCCTAGGCTGCGGCTCGGCGGCGGTTTTCACGACCCGCTGCCCTGGCAAGGAGACGGTCAGCGAAGATGCGGCGGCCCTCTTGCCGCTCGGCCCTGATGCCGCGGTGCTGATCGTGGCGGACGGTTTGGGGGGTCACATGGCAGGCGAACGCGCGGCACGGCTGGCCATCGAAAAAGTCCGCGACGCCGTAGAGAACTCCCGGGAGGAGGGGGCTGAGCTGCGTGATGCGATCCTGAACGGTATCGAGACCGCCAACCGGGTTGTGACCGAGCTGGCTGGCGACGCGGCCACGACGCTGGCCGTCGTGGAAATCCAGGGATCCCTGGTGCGGCCGTATCACGTGGGGGATTCGGTGATCCTCCTGGTCGGCAACCGCGGCAAGATCAAAATGCAGACGGTTTCGCATTCCCCGGTGGCCTACGCCGTGGAAGCGGGGTTGTTGGACGAGCAGGAGGCGATGCACCACGAAGAACGCCATTTGATCTCCAACATCATCGGTTCGCCCAGCATGCGGATCGAGATTGGCCCTTCCCTGAAGATGGCCCTGCGTGACACCCTGATCGTGGCCAGCGACGGCCTGGCGGATAACCTGCACGTGCACGAGATTGTCGAGCGGGCTCGGAAGGGGCCGCTGCCTCAAGTCGCTCAACGGATCGCTGGGGATACCCTCCAGCGGATGCAGGAACCGACGCCCGACCATCCCTCCAAGGCGGACGACCTGACGTTTATCGCTTATCGCCGGCAGAAGACGGACGCCGGCGGTCGCGGGTAAGGGGCCGCCAGCGGCTGGCGTTCCCCTGCCGGCCCCACGTGTCCCGCCCGGCCCCTCCCGGTCGGCCGGATGCAGGCCCCCACGTTGTTGCTCCGCAGGGCCCTCCTTAAAATGGCGGTGCCGAGAGGCTGTCTCGATCGCTTCCTCGACCTTCGACCGCAGACCATGACCGACCCCAAGTTGCTGGCAACGCCTTTTTTCTTTCGCTTTGCCGTCCCCTGTCTCTACCGAGACCCGCTGTGGACCGCCACCGGCGCGGGGCTGGACGAGGCATGTCGCCTGCCCAGCTTTGGCCAGCTGGATGAGGAGCTGGTCGAGCCGCGCGCGGCGTGGGCCGAGCTGCGGGTGGCGTGGAGCGAAGAGGGGTTGGCTTTTCAGCTGAGTGTGCAGGGCAAGAAAAAATCCCCCTGGTGCCACGCCAGCCGGATCGAAGATAGCGACGGGCTGGGCGTGTGGATCGATACCCGCAACACCCCCGGCATCCACCGGGCCAATCGGTTTTGCCACGCCTTTCGCTTCCTGCCGGCCGGTGCTCGTGGGAAGCCGAGCGACCCGGTGGCCGAGCAGCTGGCGGTCGAGCGGGCGCGGGAAGAGCCGCCCCGGGTGGCGGGGGAACGGTTACAGGTCCGCAGCGAAATCCGCCGCCAGGGTTATCAGTTGGAGGCCTTCCTGCCGGCCGCGGCCCTCACGGGCTTTGATCCGGTCGAGCAGCCCCAGCTCGGTTTCACCTACGCCGTCACCGATCGCGAACTGGGCGAACAGACCCTGACGGTCGGCAGCGAGTTCCCCCTCCCGTCGGATCCCAGCTTGTGGAGCACCCTGGAGTTGGTGCCGGGGAAATGACGGGGGTCGCGGTTTGTCAGCTCCTGGTTTTCAGCGAACGCGAGCACGATCAGGTGGCACCTTGCGGAGGCGGCCCCCGCCAAGACCTGTGTTGCTGATCGGCGCCCGCAAGCGCTTCCTTGGAATGCTCGTTGCCTCATCCAACTTCGACGTCACGCGCTTGGAATACTCCCCTCCGAAAGCTCGCTGGAACCGTGATATCGAACTTTCAGATGACGGGCGGCATGATCGGCCAGTCGCCGTGCAGCGGATAAGGCCGCGAAGGCGAGAATGCGAATTAATCGCTGCTCGTCCGGGTCATCTCGCAACACGGCTTTGACGAGCGTGTCGTCCACCTGGTACGATGCCATGGCGACGACGAGCACGAGCTTGGCGATGTGATAATCTTCGCCATCGAGTCCTGCGACATCCTTTTCCACCCAGCTTCGACTGATCGGCATCGTTTCTCCGTTCCAGGCATCGAGCCGGTTTCG
>CAYFZZ010000088.1:0-5431 GCA_964347545.1 uncultured Planctomycetaceae bacterium
GTCCACCACCTGGATCGCCGTCAGCATGCCGGTGCAGGCGTTGGTCACATCGAACGCCAGGGCGTTGTGGAATCCGAAATGCTTTTTCAGCTGCAGCGACGTATTGGGTTCGAGCGACAGCGTCCGCAGTTTATCCAACCGCGTGATGTTACAGGCAATCACCACGTCGATGTCGTCCACATCGTATTTGGAGTGCTGGAAGCATTCCTCCACCGCCTTGATCGCCAGGTCCAGGCAAAACTCCTCTTCCCCCGCCATCCGCCGGCTATGGATCCCGGTCATCCGTTCCAGGGGGAACCACATTTTGTGCCGGCAGCCCTTGACCAGTTCCTTGGTGGTGACTTCCTTGGGTGGCAAGTAGACCCCCAGGCTTTCGATGATCGTGTTGGCCTTTTCGGTTGCGCGGCGACGGGCGGTTCGCGGCTGGGGGGCGGTGCCGGTGTCGGCCGGCGGGGGGGCCACCGCCGGCGGGAGGCCAGTGCCATTCCCTTCGCGAGCGGTATCCGTCGCGTCTGCGGCGGGGGCTGCGACGGGGGCCACGGCGGCCAGTTCGGCGATCGTCGGGTGCTGGAACAGCATGGCGGGGGTGATTTTCAGCCCCGCCTGTTCCGCCAGCACCCCCACTTCCAGGCTCTGAATCGAAGCCCCGCCCAGGTCAAAGAAGTTGTCCTGGACCCCGACTTTTTCCAGATCCAGCACGTCGGCCCAGATGCGGGCCAGCGTTTCTTCCTCGGCATTCCGCGGCGCCAAGTACTCGGCCTGCAAGTCGGGGCGCGAGGTGTCGGGAGCCGGCAGCGCCTGGCGATCGATCTTGCCGGCGGGATTGAGCGGGAAGTGGTCCAGCCACATGAACGTCGCCGGCAACATGTATTCCGGCAATTCCGCTCGCAGAAACTCCCGCAGCTCGGTCGTATTCGGTTGCGGTTCAGCCGCCGAGACCAGGTAGGCCACCAACTGCTTGTCGTCCATCCGCGGGCCTGTCTGTCGAGCCATGACGACGGCTTGCTGGACCGCCGGATGCTGGGTCAGGTTCGCCTCAATGTCACCCAGCTCGATCCGGAACCCGCGGACCTTGACCTGGAAATCGGAACGGCCCAGGAACTCGATTCTTCCGTCGGGAAGGTAGCGGGCGATGTCGCCCGTCTTGTACATCCGCGCCCCCGCATCGCTGCCGAACGGGTCGGCCACAAAACGCTCGGCCGTCAGTTCCGCACGATTCAAGTAGCCCCGCGCCAGCCCTTCGCCGCCGATGAACAAGTCCCCCGACACGCCGACCGGTACCGGCTGCTGCCGCGCATCCAGGATATAAATCTGGGTATTGTCGATCGGCCGTCCGATCGGCAGCAGCCCTTCCCCCGGCTGGACACGATCGACGGCCGACCAGATCGTCGTCTCGGTGGGTCCGTACATGTTCCACAAGCTGTCACACCGCGGCAGCAGCTGATCCGCCAGATCGCGAGGCAGGGCTTCGCCTCCGCAGAGCACTTTCAGCTGGGGGTCGCCGGTCCAACCGGCTTCGATCAACAGCCGCCAGGTGGCGGGGGTGGCCTGCATCACGGTCGCGGCGGACTGGCTGAGCATTTCCGCCAGCTGGATGCCGTCCGCGGCCACCTCTTCGCTGACCAGGATCACCCGCCCGCCGACCGCCAGCGGCAGGAACAACTCCAACACGGAAATGTCAAAGGTCAACGTCGTCACGGCCAGCAAGCGGTCGTCGGGCCCCATCCCGGGCTGGTGCTGCATCGCATTCAAAAAGTTCACCACGCTGCGGTGTTCCAGCTGGACCCCTTTGGGTTTGCCTGTCGACCCGGAGGTAAAGATCACGTAAGCCAGCTGATCGGGCTTTGCCCTCCGCTCCACGCCTTCCCCGCTCTGCTGGGCAATCGTCTCCCCATCGGCATCCAGGCGGACGCCTTGAGCGGCGTGGGGGGGCAACTGGTCGGCCAGGCTGGCTTGGGTCAGCAACACGGCCGCCTGGGACTGTTCCAGCATGTACGCCAGGCGGTCGGGGGGTGTTCCTGGCGCCAGGGGGACGTAGGCCCCACCCGCCTTGAGGATCCCCAGCAGCCCGACCAGCAGGTCTGCGGATCGCGGCAGGCAGATGGCGGCCAGGGTGTCCTGCCCCACCCCCAGCTGGATCAGGTGTCGTGCCAGCTGGTTGGCTCGCCGATCCAGTTGGCCGTACGTCAGCCGCTGTGCACCACATTCCACCGCCACGGCGTCCGGGTGCTTTGCCGCTTGCGCTTCGAACAATTCGTGCAGACAGCGGTCGCGGGGGTAATCCCGGGCCGTCGCATTCCACTCGTCCAGCAACAGGTGTCGCTGGGCGTCATCCAACAAATCCAGATCAGCCACGGGGCAATCGGGATCGGCCACAATCTGCTGCAGCAGCGTCTGGAAATGCCCCACCAGCCGTTCGATGCTGGATTCGTCGAACAGGTCCGAGTTGTATTGGAGGGCTGCCGAGACGGCATCGTCCCGGTTCAACATCATCAGCATCATATCGAAGGCGGCGCCTTGCTGGCCCAGGGCGAAGGGTTCCAGGCCCAGGTCCCCCGCGTCCTCCCCCTCCTGCCGCTCGTCCACCTGCGCTGCTTCCGCCCCCCCCGCGCTCAACCGCCGCGGCTTGTCCCAGCCGAAGGCCACTTGAAAAATAGGGGACCGGCTGACATCCCGGGGCGGGTGCAGCCGTTCGACCAGCAGGGGAAAGGGAAAGTCCTCATGAGCGATCCCGTCGATCACGGTTTGCCGCACCTCGGCCAGCAGTTGCAGAAACGATTTTTCCGGCGCGATACGGGCTCGCAGGACGATCGTGTTCAGAAAATACCCCAGCAAGTCTTCCAGTTCGGCCCGGCTGCGACCTGCCGTGGGTGAACCGACCAGGATGTCCTGCTGACCCGAGAAGCGGTAGAGCAGCACCTGAAAGGCGGCCAGCATGGTGGCGAACAGCGTCGTCCCTTGTTGCCGCGCCAGTTCGATCAGTCCCCGAGACAGTTCGGCCGGCAGGTCGAAATGGTACGAGCTGCCTCGGAAGGTCTGCACGGGGGGCCGTGGGCGGTCGGTCGGCAGGTCCAGTTGAGGCAACTCGCCGTTCAACTGCTGCATCCAGTATTCCCCCTGCCGCCGTCCCTGTTCGCCCGCCAGCATCTGTTCCTGCCAGGCGACGTAGTCGGTGTACTGGATCTTCTGCGGCCACAGCGACGCGTCGCGTCCGGTGACCTCTTGGCGATAGAGGGCCTCCAGTTCGTCGAACAACAGGTCGAAGGACCAGAAGTCGAGCGCAATGTGGTGCACCACAAACAACACCACCGGTTTCTCGCCCTCCGGCCGCTCGAACAACAGCACGCGGATAACCGGGCCCTCCTCCAGTTCGAAGGGGATATCCGCCTGAAACTGGAGCTCCTCCTGCAGCTTGTCCCACGACCACTGCCTGGCGTCGATCACGTCCCAGGGGAGTTCCTGGTAAGCGTGCACCTTCTGGACCGGCGCCCCGGCCTCCATCCCATAGGTCGTCCGCAGGACCGCATGCCGGTTGATCAGGGCCTGAAACGCGCGGCGGAAGGCGGCCCGATCGAAATCGGGACGGAGACGAGCGGCGTACATGATGTTGTAGGCGGCGCTGGTGGGGTCCAGCTGGTACATGAACCACAGCGATCGCTGTCCGTAGGAAAGAGGACTGCAGACCACTTCCTGTCTCGCCTTCTCTTGCAACAGCCTGGCCAGCAATTCCCGTTTCTGTTCCGGCGTCATGCTGCCGGCCGTGTCTGTCGTGTTGCTCATAAATTCCTCGGCTCACTCCCTGAGTTGGTTCAACAGCTTTTCGACTTCCTCGTCCGACATCTGGTCCAAGTGGGCCAGCGTCTCGCCGGCCGACGGCTGCGGGGACACCTCCCGCGCCGGTTCCGCCCGCTCAGCCGCCGCCAGGCCGCTTAACAAATCCACCTCCCCGCCCGCCTCAGCCAGCTCGGCCATCAGCGTTTCGGTCAGTTCAGCGATACTGGGATTTTGCAGCAACCGGGCCACCGGGATGACCACGCCCAGCCGGGCCTGGACATGATTCCGCAGTTCCACCGCCATCAGCGAGTCGATGCCCAGATCGTTCAGCGGCTGGTCGGGATCCAAGTCCCTGGCCGGCAGGTGCAGGACGCGGGCCAGTTGCTGGCCCAGCAAATCCTGCAACCGCTCGCGGCGTTCTGCGGGCAAAGCGGCCAGGATCGCGGCCCGGTCCAGGCGCTGGTCGGGCAGCTCCTCGTCCGACCCTGCCGGCGTGGCCGCCGCGAAGCCGGCCACGTGGCGCAAGAGTGGAGCGTGGATGGCGCGGGGATGAAAGTCGCCCCACTGCCGCCAATCGACCGGAATCACCGCCGCCTGCGTAGCGCCCGTTTCCAGCAACTGCTGCAAAGCCGCCAGGCCTTGTTCGGGCGAGAAGGACTGCATGCCTTGCGGAGCGAAGCCGCGGCCCAGGTCCCGTTGGGACCGAGCCACCATGCCGATCTGGTCCCAGAATCCCCAATTGACGCTCAACGCCGGCTGGCCCACCGCCCGCCGGTGGTGCGCCAGGGCGTCCAGAAAAGCGTTCGCCGCCGCGTAACTCCCCAGCAGGGGAGATCCCAACAACGCCGCCCCCGACGAAAAACTGACAAAGAAATCCAACCGAGCGTCGGAGAACAGATCGTGCAACACCCAACTGCCGGCGACCTTCGGACGCAACACGCTGCTCAGCTCGTCATCCGGCAACTCCAGGATCGTTTGCGGGGAAGCGATCCCGGCGGCGTGAACCACACCCCGGATCGGCGGCAGGCCTTCGGCCTCCAGCCGAACCAGCAGGTCGGCCAGGGCCTCGCGATCGGCGACATCCAAGGCGGCCACCCGGACGCGGACCCCGGCCGCCTCGAACTCGCGGATCTTGCCGATCTGCCCCGCGCGGTGCGGGTCCTGCCGGGCAGCCTCGTCCCACTCCCCGCGGGGCGGCAACGGGCTGCGGCCGAAGAGGACCAAGGTCCGCGCGCCGCGGGCCACCAGCCACTCGGCAATCCGCAACCCCAGGTCCCCCAGTCCTCCGCTGACCAGATAACTGGCATCGCTGCGGCACCGCAATTTGTCCCGCGGCACCGCGGCGGGTCCCCGGGGCACCAGCCGGGCCGCATACCGCTGATCCCCGCGGTAGGCCACCTGATCCTCGTCGTCGGCACTGACGATTTCGCCGAACACCCGCAGGGCACCTTCCCGGGCCGACATGGCAGGATCCAGGTCCAGCAGCCCACCCCACACGGCCGGCAGTTCTTCGGAGATGACTCGGCCCAGCCCCCACAAGGGCGATTGGGCCAGGCCGGACAGCGGCTGGCCGGCGATGACGGGCTGGGCACCTTGGGTGACCAGCCACAGCCGGGCGTTTTCCCCCCAGCCGGCTCGTCCCAGGGACTGCACCGTA
>CAYFZZ010000089.1:0-9137 GCA_964347545.1 uncultured Planctomycetaceae bacterium
GCCGCCCAAGCCGCCGCCCAGCGGCAGCAGCAAGGAGGCCCCCAGGATGTTTCCCGCGTTTTCCATCTTTCCCCTACTCACTCCCTCCCGCCGGAACGACCACCGCAGCCGCCGGGTTCCCGCTGGTGGCCGACGCCCCCCCAGCGGACACCCACAGAAGGGCACTGGCCAGCAGCAGCAGGACCAGCAGGACCATGGCCAGGGCGTACGACTGCAGCATCCCGTTTTGCAAACGCCGCAAGAGGCGACCGGCCGCGACCGGTAGCCACGCACACAGGTTGACCAGGCCATCCACCAGCCAGCGATCCACCTGGCTGCTCAACCACGCCACCCCCCGCAGGGGCCAGACGATCAGCCAGGCGTAAATTTCGTCGCACAGGAACTTCGCCGAGGAAGCTCGATACAAAGGCCCCAGGGCTGCCGCCACCCAGGCGCTTTGCCGGGAATCCCCCAGGAAAAAGTAAGCCGCCACCGCGATACCCGCCACGGCGACCAAGGTGCTGGTCACAGCGATCTGGGGATGGAAACTGACCGGCGTTGTCTCGCGAAGCCCGGCAAAGGCCAGCGAGGGGGTCAGCACCAGGAAATCCACAAACCCATGGTTCTTCTCCATCAGCCAGCCGATCAAGGCGGCCAGGCCGGCCAGGATCAGGAGGGGAATGGTCATCACCGGGGGAGACTCGTGAGCGTGATCACCGGCCTCGGGGGGAACCTGCGGGGGGCCAAAAAATGTCCGGAAGAAGGCACGAAACGTGTAGACCGCGGTGAGGAAAGCGGTGAACGTGGCGGCCCAGAAGAGCAGCGTGAAAAGGGGCAGCTGACCGGCCAGGAGGAAATCGCCCGCCGCGGCACGTTCGTGCACCGCCGCCAGGATCATATCCTTGCTGTAAAAACCGGCAAACGGCCAGATCCCGGCCAGGGCCAGGCAACCGACCAGGAAGGTCAGGCAGGTGATCGGCAGCAGCCGGCGGAGACCGCCGAACAACCGCATGTCGATCACATTCCCCATGGCGTGCATCACACTGCCGGCCCCCAGGAACAACAAGGCCTTGAAAAATGCGTGGGTAAACAGGTGGAACATCCCGGCCACGATGCCCATCGTGGAACCGGTGCCCAGGGCCAGGAACATGTAACCCAGCTGGCTGACGGTCGAATAGGCCAAGACCCGCTTCAGGTCGTGCTGGGTCAAGGCGATCAAGCCGGCCAACAGAGCCGTGAAGCCGCCGATGAAGGCGACCAGGCACTGGGCGTGTGGCGAGGCGAAAAAGAGCGGTGTGCAGCGGACGACCATGTACACGCCGGCCGTGACCATCGTGGCCGCATGGATCAAGGCGCTGACCGGCGTCGGTCCTTCCATGGCGTCGGGCAGCCAGACGTGCAGTGGAAACTGAGCGCTTTTGCCGCACGCTCCCAGAAACAGCAGCCCCCCGATCGCAAAGCCCAGGCCGCCTCCGGCGTAGGCGGTGGCCAGGGGCAGCGACAGGCGTGCCTGCCCCAAGATGCCGCCGACCCCGTCGGCGTCATGAAAATTCACCGTGCCGTAGGTGGTCCACAGCAGAAAAATGCCCAGCGCAAAACCGAAATCACCCACGCGGTTGACCAGAAAGGCTTTCTTCCCCGCCGCCGCCGCAGACGGCCGGGGATACCAGAAACCGATCAGCAGGTAACTGCAAACCCCCACCGCCTCCCAAAAGACATACAACAAGACAAAGTTGCTGACCGAGACCAGCATCGTCATGGAAAACACAAACAGCCCGATCAGGGAGAAGAAACGCCAATAACCCCGATCGCCGGACATGTAGCCGATCGAATAGATCGCCACCAGCATCGAGACGAAGGTCACGGTGACCAGCATGATCGCAGTCAACGCGTCCGCCCGCAGCGTGACGTCCACCGCAAAATCGAGCGGTGGGGAAGCCGGCTGGTCCGGGTCGGTCAGGGCATAGGGGGGGGCCAGTTGAGCGTCCGGGATGAGGGCCCAGGACCAGAGGGTCTGGACCTGTTCGTGGCCGGTCGGCGCCGCGGCGGCGGTCGGTCCGCCGGGCAACTGGCCGACCTCGAGCAGGATTCCGCAGCTGGCCAGGAAGGACGCGGCGATGGCCACGACCACCAGCCAATGGCTGTGGTTCCGCAAGACGCGCGGTCCCAACAGCGCCGTGGCGATCGCGGCCGCCAGCGGCAGGAGGGGGACCAGCACCATCAAGGTGGTCAGGCTAGACATGGCTGCGATAGGGGGTCTGTGTGGGATCCCGGGCGGGGGTTCGCCCGGGCGGGGTCAAGGCCGGCCAGTGCGGCTCCTCGTCGGCCGTGGCCGGCAACTCGTGATCGACATGCGCCTCCACCGCCTCCTCCCGCAGCTCCTGCCAGAAGGCCACGTCCAGATGACCGGCCCGCTGGAAGAGGACCACCGTCAAGGCCAGCGCCACGGCGGCCTCGCAGGCCGCAATCGCGATGATGAAGATCACAAACATCTGGCCACCCCAGTCATGGTAAAAGTGCCCCCAGGCAATCCAGCTCAAGGAAACCCCCTGCAGCATGATCTCGGCCGAAAGGAACATGACGATCAGATTGCGGCGAGCGGTCAGGCCTACCAGGCCAATGCCGAACAGCATCGCACCGATCCCCAGGTAGCTCTGCAACAACACCAGCTCGTTCACGACCAGCCCTCCCTGGCGTCGGCAGACATTTCCGGGGCGGCGGAATCCCCCACCTGCTGCCGACCCTCGGCACGCTGGCGGACCATCGCCGTGGCACCAATCAGGGCGACCAGCAGCAGGAGAGCGGCGATTTCCACGGCAATCAAATGTTCGCTGAACAGGCGGCCCCCCAGTTCGGCCACGTGCTGGTCCGCGGCAAAGGATGCGTCGCGTTGCTGGACCGTGGCGGCGTCGGGCTGCAGGTCGACCAACGGCAGGCGACTGCAGGCCCCGGTCAGACAGCCAATCAGCAACCCGCCGACCACCGCGGACAAAAACGCTTCCCAACTGATGCGATCGTAGTAGGCCTGCCCCTGGGGCTGGGCCAGCATCAACACAAACAAGAACGTCACCACGATTGCGCCGGCGTAGACCACCACCGTGGCCAGAGCCAGGAACTGGGCGCCGATCAACAACATCAGCCCCGCGGTGCCCAGCAGGCTGAGTGCAAACCAGAGGGCACAATAGGCGGGACTGCGGCAGGAGACGGCCCCCAGGGCGGACAGGACGGTCAGCCCCCCCAGCGACCACAACAACGCCTGCTGGCCCGCGTGGCCCGCCGGTGGCAACTGGCTGGCGAACCGGCCGGCCAGCACCAGGGCCACCAGGCCCCCGCCAGCCAGGATGAGGCCCGCCCCCCGCCCACGACCTTCGCCGCGGGGCAACAGCAACCACAGCCCGAGGACCAGCAAACCGACCGCCCCCCCCAGCGCCTGAATCGGCGTCATACGGTCCCTCCCAGCCCCGGGGACTGCATCGGCTCGGCGTCCTTCGTCTGCTCATACACGCTCAACAGTTTCTCCTTGTCAAAAATCATCTCCTCCCGGCTGTACCCGGTCAGGTCGAACAGGGAGGTCAACTCGATCGCGTCCACCGGACACGCCTCCTCGCACATTCCGCAAAAAATACATCGCAACTCGTCAATCGTGAACGATTCTGGGTACTTCTCGCGATCCGGCCAGGGGCTCTCGGCACCCACGATGTCAATGCAATGCGCAGGACAGGCCGTGGCGCACAGAAAACAGGCGACACACTTGACCCGCCCCTGTTCGTCCTTGTTCAACCGATGCACACCCCGATAAATCAGCGGGTTGCCGATTTCTGGCCGCTGTTCCGGAAAGTCCACCGTCACCTTGGGACGGACCAGATGTCGAGCGGTCGTGGTCAGGCCCTGCACGAACAGCGGCAAATACATCTTGTCCGCCAGTCCCAAGCGGGGCGGCTCGATCCAGCGAATTTGCGAGTCACTCGGTTGCATCGTAAAAATTCAAGGCTCAGCGGTCAGCGACCCATGCCCTCTTCCCTCTTCTGCCTTCCCTCTTCCGCCTTCCCTCTTCCACCTTCCCTCTTCCACCTTCCACCTTCCCCCACAACCTTCCCCCTACGGCCTCCCCAGCCGGGGTCGGTTATCGGCGACCAACGGCTGGGCCACCGCGGTGACGATCCAGGCTACGATCGCCACCGACCAGCTGGCGCCCATAAAGATCCACACGTTGTCGCTGCCGATCCGCTGGCAGACCGCCGGTTCGCTCAAAATCGCCACCGCCAGGAGATTGACCAGGCCCAGGGGCAACATGACCTTCCAAGCCAGAGCCATCAGCTGGTCGAAACGGAAACGAGGCCAGCTCCAACGGACCAGCATGAAAAAGAAGATGACGCCGCAGATCTTCAGCAACAACACACCGATCCGCAACAGGGCCTCCCCCCAGGTGGCGCTGGCCGCATCGGTCCCGGTCAGTCCCCAAAAATGCCAGCCTCCCAGAAAGAGGATCACGATCAGAAACGAGGCCGTGATCATATGCAAGAACTCGGCGATCAGAAACATGATCAGCCGCATTCCCGAGTATTCCGTGTGATATCCGCCGATCAGTTCCTGTTCGCATTCGGGCAAGTCGAAGGGCAGCCGAGCGGCTTCGGCGAAGGCTGCCACGACGAAGACGACGAAGCCGAGTGGTTGAGCGAAAGCGAACCAGACGCCGTCGGCCGCCTGGTGGGCGATGATCTCGCCCAGGCGCAAGCTGCCTGAGCCGAGCACGACGCCCAGGATGGCGAGCCCCAGCGGCAGCTCGTAGGCGATCATTTGCGCGCTGGACCGCAGAGCCCCCAGGTACCCGTACTTGTTGTTGCTGGACCAGCCCCCCAGGATGACCCCATACACGGCAATGCTGGAGAGCGCAAACACATAGATCAGTCCCACGTCCAGGCCGGGGGCGACAATCAATTGCAACGGCTGCTCGACTCCCGCGATCCCGGTGTCGATGGGCAGGACCGAGCCGAAGGGGATCGCGGCAAAGATGGCCAGGGCCGATGTCAAAATGACGATGGGGGCCAGCGTGAACAGCAACCGGTCGACGTGCCGCGGGACGTACTCTTCCTTAAACAGGAATTTCAACCCGTCGGCCAGGGGCTGGCCCAACCCGAACAACCGCACGCGGGTCAAAGGGATCCCCACCCGGTTGGGGCCGCGGCGATCCTGGACCCAAGCGGCTACTTTCCGCTCGAGCAGCACGAAATAGGCCGCCGCCGTCATGAGGCCGCCGACCAGTATCAAGATCTTGATCAGGATCACCAACAGTCCGGCCATGCGTCTTTCCCCGCTCGATCTTTCCCGCCCTGAATTTCCCAGCGACCATCGGTCGCGTCGAGGGGTCCCTCGGGGCGGGGGTCCATCTCCACCGACCCCCTGCGGCCCAGGCCCCCTGGTGCGGTCCCCATTTCTTTACACCAACTGGTTCCCTTTCAAATCCACTCCCACGTCGGCCACCTCGCCGGCGGCGGCGTAAAAATAAGGCACCTGGCCCGCCATCTCCTGCAGCACCTCCCCCGCTTGATACAAGCCGGGGCGGCCCAACAGTTGCCAGTAAAGGCTGGCTTCCACCCGCACCCCCTGAGGGGGGCGGATCGCCCACGCGAAGGACTGCAGGCGGTCGTGGCAGTTGACATACGATCCTTCCCGTTCGGCGAAGGCCGCGGCGGGCAAGATGTAATCGGCACAAGCGGTCAGCGGCGATGCAAACAAATCCTGGACAACGACCAGCTCGGCTGCCCCCAGCCGCTGGGCCGTCTCTGCCTCGATCCAGTCCGTCTTGTATCCGCCGGCCACCCACACCGCGTCGATCCGGCCGTCTTCCACCTGCGGCAACAGGTCGGAGAGGGTCGCCACTTCTTTGGTGAAATGAGCAATCACTTGCTCGACCCCCCGGCGGTTGGGACATTTTTCCGCGCGGATCGTAAAACCCCCTGGAAACCGCTCGTCCTCCCCCGCCGCCGGCACCGGTCCCAGGACCAGGACCGCTGCGGCATCGACCGTCCGCACAAAGCTGGCCAGCAGATATGCTTCTTCCACGGTCAGTTGGGGGGAGAGCACGGCGGCCACGTGCTGAGCGGCGGCGAATTTCGCACGCAGCTCGTCCACCAGCGGCGACCAGTCCACCGCCTGCACCTCTTCGGCGACCCTCCGTTGCGGCTGCAGCAGCCGCTGCGGGCTGTGCACATGATGAAAACCGTACCGACCTTCGTCGCAGATCCACCATTGGTTGACGTGGGGGTTTTCGCGCGGCTTGAGCCGATAGACCTGGTCCTGGTTTTGTTCGACGTAAATCGAACAGCCGCTGGAGCAGCCGGCGCAGACACCGGGGGTAGAGCGGAGGAACCACACCCGTTGGCGGTAGAGAAAATCCTTGTCTCCCAGGGCCCCCACGGGGCAGAGGTCGACGACGTTCCCGGACAGCTTGTTGTCCAGGGGGTAGCCGGGAAAGACGTCGATCTCCTCGGAAGATCCGCGGCCACTCACATACAGCTCGCTGGTCCCGCTAATTTCGCGGGTAAAGCGGACGCAGCGCGAGCACATCACGCAGCGGTCGACGAAGAGGGTGACCGTGTCCCCCAAGGATCGCCGCCGGCTGGTGAAGGGCTGAATGTCGGCCCGCCGCTGGTCACGCCCGTGCTTGAAGTGATAATCCTGCAACAGGCACTCGCCCGCCTTATCGCAAATCGGACAGTCGATGGGGTGCTGGATCAAGAGGTCTTCTTCCACCATCGCCCGAGCATTCTGCACCTTTTCGCTGTTGGTCACAAACACCGTCCCCTCCGTGGCGGGCGTCTGACACGCCGGGACCAGCTTGGGGAACATGCTGATCTGGCCCGTCTCCGGATTCCTGCGTCCCGTTTCTACGAGGCACATTCGGCAGCTGGCCACCACGGACAGCCCCGGGTGCCAGCAGTAATGGGGGATTTCCTCGCCAATCCACCGAGCGGCCTGGATCCCGTTCCAGCTCTGCCGGTCATCCAGCTCGACTTCCTGTCCGTTAATAATCACCGTGGCCATAATCTCTGCTCTTCCGTTCGGCCCAGCCAACCGCTGCCAGGCTGATCCACCTTTTCTATCCCTCTTCCCGGCCGTCGCTGCCCCACCCGTGCTGGTCCACCCGTGCTGGTCTTCCTCCCGGGCCGCGGACCCTGTCTCTTCTAGTGGATGCTGATCACCTCCAAGGCCGGTACGGCGTCCGTGACCGCATACCCCTCCGGGTTGCTGTGCTTGATAAAACCCTCCAGCTCGTCGCGGAACTTGCGAATGCCGTTTTTCAGCGGCCAGGCCGCGCCATCCGCCAGCCCGCAGATGGTCGTCCCAGGCAGGATGCCGATGTTGTCGCCGATTTCCAGCAGCAGCTCCAGATCCTGCAGGCGGCCTCGTCCCGCTTGGATTCGGCCCAGCATCTGCAACGCCCAGTTGGTGCCTTCACGGCAGGGCGTGCATTGTCCACAGCTTTCGTGAGCGAAGAAGCGGGTGGTATTGTGGAGGTAATCGACAATCCGCACCGTCTGGTCCATGACCGTCACGGCGGCCGTCCCCAGCCCCAGGCAGCCGTAGCGGGCCGGTCCGTTGAAGTCCAGCGGACAGTCCAGCTCGTGGGCCGCCAGCAGTCCCATGCTGATCCCCCCAGGCACGACCGCCTTGGCGGCTCGTCCCTTCCAAACCCCTCGAGCCTGCTCTTCGATCAGCTGGCCACAGGGAACGCCCAGGGGCAGTTCGAAACATCCGGGCCGGTTCACATGCCCGCTGACACAATACAGCTTGGGCCCGTAACTGCCCGCATCGCGGGGGTTTTCGGGATCGGCCGGCACGCCGATCGACTTGAACCAGTCGGCGCCGCGATCGGCGATGTGGGTCACGCAGCACAGGGTTTCCACGTTGTTGACCACGGTCGGCTTGCGAAAGGCGCCCTCCACGGCGGGGAACGGGGGTTTGATCCGTGGCCAGGCGCGGCGGCCCTCCAGGCTTTCGATCAAGCCCGTCTCTTCGCCGCAGATATAAGCTGCCGCCCCGCGGTGTAAATAGACGTCCAGGCTGAACGGGCTGCCCAGAATGTTTTTTCCCAGATAACCGCGAGCGTAGCATTCGTCGATGGCTTCCTGGAGGCGGCGGTAGGCGAGCGGGTATTCGTAGCGGAGGTAGATGTAGGCGGTCGAGGCACTGGTGGCATAACTGGAAATGATCGTTCCTTCCAGCAACTGGTGGGGATCGTCCTCCATCAAAATCCGATTATTGAAGGTCGCCGGCTCGCTCTCGTCCGCATTGACACACAAGTACACCGGGCCGGGGTGGTCTGGGGGCAGAAAGGACCACTTGAGCCCCGTGGGAAAGCCCGCTCCCCCTCGCCCGCGAAGGTTGCTCGACTTGACCAGCTCGACCACCTCCACCGGGGCCATTTCCTTGAGCACCCTTTTGAGGGCGCGGTAGCCGCCGGCGGACTCGTAAGTCGCCAGCCGGTGACTGTCCGGCTTGCCCACCTGGGCCAACAGAACGGGTTCGAATGCGGCCATCGGGTTTACTCAGCCCCCCTCTTGCTCGACGGGCGAAACGCCACAACCTTGCAAGAATTGGTCCGCCTTGTCGTGATCTAGCGAGCCATAAACTTCTTCGTCGGCCAACAAGCAGGGGGCCAACTCGCACATCCCCAGGCATTCGGCCGGCTCCAGCGTCAACTGGCCGTCGGGGGTCGTTTCCCCCGGCCCAATCCCCGCTCGGCGGCAAAGATGGTCCAGCACTTCCTCGCCGCCACGCAAGGCGCAGCTCAACGAGCGGCAGACCCAGGCTCGGGTGCGGCCATGCGGAGCGTCCTGTTTGAAAAACTGGTAAAAGGTCAGCGTATCCTGGACCTCGGCGGGGGCCAGGCCCAACAGCTGGGCAATCTCCACCACCGCCTGCCGCGGCACATGGCGCAAATGGCTGTTGACCACGTGTAAGGCCGGCAACGTGACCGCCTGCCGCGTTGGGTAACGCGGAAAATAGGCCTGGATCTGCTGAATCATCTCGTCCGTCAAAACCTCAGGCACCGCCACCCTCCCGCTTCCCTCTTCCCTCTTTACTCTTCCCTCTTCCCTCTTTACTCTTCCCTCTTCCCTCTTCCCTCTTCCCTCTTCCCTCTTCCCTCTTCCCTC